>RECN01000156.1 GCA_007694005.1 Spirochaetaceae bacterium | reverse complement strand
CGACATCGTGTTGAGAACGTTTAGGGTGGGATTTCTGCTTGTAATTTCCGGGTAACTGTCGAATAATGACAGGTACGAGGAAAAATGCAGACTCTGACCGAGATCCTTGTCACTACCCATCCCCGTCCATGCATTACGGCGGAAGACCTTGCTCATTATGTTCCGGGTTCTAGTGATGCGCGATATGGCCTCGTGAAGCGGGCGATTGCTGCCGGAGAACTCCTGCGGTTGCGGCGTGGGCTATACTGCCTGGCAGAAGCGTACCGCAGGGTACCGCTGAACCTGTTCGCACTGGCGCAATATATCTACGGACCGTCGTACATCAGTCTGGAAAGCGCCCTCAGCCACCACGGGTGGATTCCGGAAGGAGTTTTTTCCGTCACGAGCGTCTGTACTGAAGAATCGAAAACCTTTCGGACTCCTGTGGGGACGTTCAGATACTCCCGGGTTCCACAGAACATCTTCTATGCCGCGGTAGCCAGAGAAATCACAGGCGACGCCAGAGATGTTATGCTGATTGCACGGCCGGTAAAGGCGCTGGCGGACTACGTGTATGTCCACCGCAAAGACTGGGAGAGACCCGAGCCGGCGATTCAAAGCCTGCGGATCGATTCGGAAGACCTTGCAGGCATTTCATCGGATGATATTGATGAGACGATGGAGAGCTATCGAAACAAACGGGTACTCCGTTTTCTCGCAGGACTTCGAAAGGAATACGGTCTATGAGTATTCGGATGATACAGGAGAGACTGCTGTCCTATTCGTGTGGATCTGAGCAGGAAGAGGAACTCGCTCTTCGGGAAATCACACAGGAAGTGATTCTCGTGGCACTAAGCAGAAACGGGTTCTTCGGGCACGCAATGTTTCAAGGGGGAACGTGTCTGCGAATATTTCATGGACTCAACCGTTTCTCCGAGGATCTTGATTTTGTCCTTGAAGAGCCAGCTCACGATTTCAGACTCACACCCTTTCTGAACGGGATCGGCAGTGAGCTGGAAGCGTACGGGTATCACCTGGAGATCAAAGATCGGAGCTCGTCGGAAAGCACCGTAAAAAAGGCGTTTATCAAGGATGACTCCCTTGGTAACGTTCTTCAACTTTCCTTTGCCAGTCGTCGGGGTCCGAGAAAAAAGATTCGGGTCAAGTTGGAGGTGGACACAAATCCACCGTCTGGCAGCCGGTCGGAGCTGCGCTACCACGATTTCCCGTTTGTCGCTTCCGTTGTGGTTCAGGATCGCCCGAGCCTCTTCGCCGGAAAGCTTCATGCTTTGCTTTGTCGGGAGTACGTCAAGGGACGAGATTGGTATGATTTTCTGTGGTACACCGCCCAGCGGTCTGAGATTAACTACGAACTTCTTTTATCGGCGCTTGAACAGACCGGTCCCTGGCGTGGTGAAGATCTCCAGATCAACGTGAAATGGCTTCGTAATGAACTGGCCGCAGTCATTAAAAGGATAAACTGGCGCGCCACAGCCGACGACGTCCGACCGTTTGTGCCGGATTCGGAACAACCTTCGCTGGATTTGTGGAACGAAGATCTTTTTCTCAGCCAGCTTTCGAAGGTACGATAACGACCGAAACGCAACAGAACACAAACGCAATCCGCCGTCCCGTACCATGTAACAATGGGTTATGGCCCATTGGCGCGTGGGTTCCGAGCTCGCTGGATAACGCGCTGGGCCACAGGCAGTACTTCCGTAGCCCCATGGAGCCGGGAATACCAGTAGAGGGCTTCAACGAGGTGGGGGATATCCATGCCTTTGGTCTGGCCGAGAAAGGTTTCGCCATCCTCAGACCGTACACGGGTATTGCCCTCAAGGAGAACATCGCCAGCGGCGGTAATACGGCTGAGCTGCCAGCGCATAGCCTCGGCCAGGGCCAGGGTGAGTTCGGGATCGTCATCTCCGGCTGCCTGAAGGCGTAGACCAATGGCACAAGCCACGGCATTGTAGCTGGAATCATAGCCGCTGCCCTCAAGGAAATAGCCATCCTGGTGCTGCAGGGCCAGGGCAGCCTGACGAAACTCACCGCCCAAGGAACGCAACGAATCGTCATCGAGGATGTTTCCCAAACCATAATAGGCAAGAGCATTGAACAGTAAGCGGTTGGGGGCGCGGCTATCGGCGAGCAAAAGCTGTGGCGCATGGGCGGCGAGGTAGGTGGCACTGAGTTCAAGCTGTGGCAGTAGCTCGTGGAGTCGTTGGCGCAGAGAGGCACATTCCGCATTGCTGAGAAACCATGGCGATGCATGCAAGGCTAACCACCCGTCGGCTGCCGAGGCGAGAAAAAAGGCCGTGCCGCTGGCCAGATCAATGGCCGCGGGACCCTCAAGATACTCGGCCGCAAGGGCCGGGGGTAGCACTACCCGGAATCCACCATCGGCATCTTGCTGGGCAAAGGTATACTCCAGCGCACGCACATAGGCATCGGCGGCAGCCACATCACGCTCCTGTACGGCGAGGTGAGCGTGTTGGTGCACACCCATTTGAAAGCGAGCATGAAACCAGCTGTGGCGATTGCGCCCCATGGCACCCAGGTCAGTGGGTCGGTGATACTGGCTGAGCTGACGCAGCAGTTCATTCTGGGCATACTCGGTGCCTGCCCGCTCCTGTGCTGTGGCGGTGCTACCCAGCGCTACCGACAGGGTCACGATAATCAGCCAATTGGCCATGGTCATAGGGAAGCATATTTTCCATCGGGAACACAGTCAAGCCGAGTGAAAACAGGCGTACCGGAAACACGGTCAGTTTACAACTGGACCGTGGCCGGTCCGGGTTGAATCCTGGCGGCGAATGTGCAGCCTGAGTTGTGTGGAACAGCCACATCGCCCCGATTGCTCGTCACACTTCGAGAGCGGAGTCCAGTAGGCAGATGCTGAAGACAGAATAGTACCAGCCTACGCACATACGTGATTGCCGGTACATCCTCCATACGGCATACTGGTGGGAGTCGACGCGCCGGTTGAGGCGCGATTGGATCTCGTAATTCATGCGAGGACAGCCATGAAGATCGTTCCACTCATTGCGGACGGGAAGGAGAACCTCTGGAATGATTGTTCCGACCATTCCGCGTTTTTTGGTGAAGTCGGAGCTCCTTTACCCCCTGTCGAGCACCTCGAGCACATAAGGCAACGCGGTGGAGAGAAGCTTGCCGCCTTTGATCGCGACCAGATAGTCGGCTGGACAGGAGTCATCCCATCACCTGACAGTGATGATGCAGAACTCGCCGGTATAGAAGTCCATCGTGACTACAGACGGCAGGGTATCGCTACTACTTTGCTCTCGTCCGCAATCACGTGGGCGAGCACACGAGGATCGCGTCGACTCAATTTTCAGACTTCTCCGCTCTTTACCGCAAATACCATGTTGTACATGCGAGGTTTCAATGCGTCCTATAGCTGGAACGGAAACAACTGGGCCGACCCCGAACGAACGGTCCCCTGGCCCACGGTTGACTGCTCGATTGAGTTTGCCGACACGGCCTACCGTAGCAGCATTATGCAAGGATCCGATCTGAGGTCGCAGAGCGTCTTGACCTGGACGAGGTTCGAACCAGAGATCCGACGACATATTGGACTATCGGGCCCGACGTTCGAGGTCATGCATTTCCCGGAGTTGGATCTTCCCAGGGTGTTCACGGAACTTCGGGAGGGAAACACCGGCCTTTGTTCCACGACTGCTCGGGTTTTTGCGGATCTGGCAGCGAACCACTATCAATTCAGAGCATTTGAGTCTGTGGGTAACGGGTTCTACGCGTACGTGTTTCAGAGGGCAGAAACATAACAGATTCGTTGCCGTAAGGCACAGTATCCTGGACAGAAAATCCTGGTGGTCCGCATCGAAGAATATGTCTATGTCGTTCCGTTCGTGGATTCCGACGAAGGGCGATTCCTGAAGACCATCATACCAAGTCGAAAAGCAACACGTGATTATCTGGGAGGGCACCATGGCGAACGAGAAACACGATAAGGAAGAACAGGATATCCTTCATTCGTTTGAGCGGGGTGAATGGACGCCCGTTGCCAATCGAGAGAATGAAATAGCCCGTCATGTACAGTATGCAAAAAACACCCTGGCCAAAGACAAGCGCGTCAACATTCGTATTTCCTCCAAGGATCTCGAGGAGATTCGAGCCATAGCTGCAGAGGAGGGGTTACCGTACCAAACCCTCATAGCGAGTATCCTGCACCGTTATGTATCAGGGCGTCTCATAGCAGTTGGAGATGGAACAACCGGTCGCAGCGCACGCGCGAAAACACGCCGCTGAACGCCGTTGTGACAACGGGCTGTTCTCCGATCGTCTCACGTGTAACACTGCTAGCGCACGGTGTACGGGTGAACGCTCAAGGGTTCCACATCGGCACGAGCGCAAGAGGCATAATGCGAAAACTGTCGTCGGTCGTTCTCATGCGGAACGATCCGTCGACGTCGACGAGACCACGCTCAAAACCGTCAGGTTCGCCGGTATCCGGATCGAAGCTGTCGAGGTCAATCGAGGTCATTTCGAGTACACCGGTATAGCGTCCGCTGACGAACTGGAGCTCTTCATCAACCCTCATTTCAGAAAAGTTCAATGGTCCAACACCTTCGGCGAAGCTCACCGTCCGGCCGTTCTGCGCGATAAACCCGATCATTCCGGGCACGGTGTCGCGGCCTTTGGTTCCATCGCCGATAAGAGCTATTTCGACAACGACCCGAAGAAAATCGGTGGCAGGCATCGTCACCGCGGCCGATGAGAAGTCGAGCGGCACCGTACTCGCGACACCGACGGCTATCTGCTGACCGTAGTCGAGCTGAATCAACGGTTCGGATTCGGCGAAGTCAAATACTGTTTGATAGTTGAAGGCTTCGTAGTACGGTCCTTCCGAAATCGATCCAAAGTCAAAGTGTCCGGCCAGCCCTTCGGTCAAGGTTTCGTCCCAGCTCACGCTCGCACCCGCGACTCGTATCGAAAAATATCCGCGAGCATGGGAGCTCTCTTGTGCCCCCGCCGAAATTACAACTGCGATAAGCACGGCCAGGCACGGCACTTTGAACGGGTGAATTCTCACTTGTCATCCTCTTTTGGCTCCCGAATATGGGTGGCACAGTACTGTATCACATATGGTACTGCGATTGTGCCATCCGGCTGGTTGCCACACGAGTACCTGCAGAGGCAGAATCGACTCAACATGTTCCGGACCATCCTTCAGTGGACGTGGGAGCTTCCCCAGACCTTGCTCGGCCTGATGGTGTTCGTACTCGTACGCCTGCTCGACCGCAGGGCAGCGACCCACAGATACAGAGAATCCACGCTACTGACCCGTACCACGCTGCTTGACGGCGGCGTATCGTTGGGGATGTTTCTTTTTTCGTTCGATTATGCCCGCGGCCGCAACACGCCCTGCCCCGACGCGCAGCGAC
>RECN01000077.1 GCA_007694005.1 Spirochaetaceae bacterium | reverse complement strand
CTCGATAATTACATCACTGTAATGCTCGCGAAATACTGCTGAGACCTTGGGGGTATAGATTACCGAGTGTAAGACAGAGACATCGTTGATGTATCCGTCGCGAGCGCCGGTGGCTACTTCGAACGCGCAACCTGATTATAACCCACCGGCGCGTTTTTTTACATATGGTCCGGGCATGCGAATGCCTTCGCCGGTCTGAAAATACTTTGGAGCTGTTTCAGCTCTCGCGGTCCTCCTTCCGTGTTTCAGGGATTCGTTTTTCGGCTATTCGGCATTCGCGCACTACCGGAGCCCTCCTACCTCCCCTTGTCTGAAGGCCGGGTCTTACCCGGCCTTCGCTTTTTCCGTCTTGACCCGCATTCCCATCCTGTTCACTATCAAACCACATGCAGCCTCCTGTTTCCCCGAACCGCATTCCCTACTCAATCGCTCCCATGATGGACTGGTCAGACCGGCACTATCGCTATTTCATGCGTGGCATAACGCGTGACGCGCTACTGTATACGGAGATGATCTCAACGGCGGCCATAGTACACGGCGACCGGGCGTGGCTTCTGGATTTCGACCCGGTCGAACGGCCGCTCGCGCTTCAGATTGGCGGTAGTGAGGTCGACGAAATAGCACAGGCGGTGGCTGCTGCCGAACCCTGGGATTACGATGAGGTGAATCTGAACGTCGGGTGTCCGTCCGACCGGGTACAGGAGCGTGGACTCGGAGCGTGTCTGATGGCGACGCCCGATCTTGTCGCCCGCATGGTTGAGGCCATGAAGCGACAGACCGCAAAGCCGGTCACCGTGAAGCATCGGATCGGGATCGATCACATGGATAGATACGAGGACATGTACAAATTCGTGCGTATCGTGCGGTCTGCGGGTCCGGCACGATTCACGGTCCACGCCCGTATTGCATGGCTCGAAGGCCTGAGTCCCAAAGAAAACAGGACGGTGCCACCGTTGAGATACGAGGATGTCTATCGCCTGAAAGAGGACTTCCCGGAGCTCGACATCGAGATTAACGGCGGAATCCGCAGTCTCGACGCCGCCGACCGGCACCTTCGTCACGTCGACAGGGTTATGATCGGCCGGGCAGCCTACGAGACACCGTGGATGATGAGTACGGCCGATCCCCGCATCAGTGGTGTTTCGTGCCCCTCGGAACACGGACGGGCGGCTGTAGAGAGAATGATTCCCTATCTCGAAGAATGCTACGCCACGGGCGTACCATCGCGAAAGATACTGAGGCACATGCTCGGTATGTTCTCCGGCCTTCCCGGTGCGCGTCTCTGGCGCCAGGGTCTCAGCGGGAGACTGCCCGACGATGGTGCGCCCCTCCTGCGCTCGGTTATAGAGCGCATGCCGCGGGAGACGATGGAAACGCCACCGCAATGAACCGTTCGGAGCTTGCCTCTGTCATAGCGGAGACGCTCGGCCCGATGACGGGGTGCTGCGTCTGGGACATCGGCTCGGGCGAACAGGTACCGTCTGCTGCGAGCGCCGTCCTCGAGGAAGCGGGCGTATCGTTGAGCTATGGATTCGGAATCGATCCGAATCTTCCGGAAGGAGCCCAGGGATACAGAGGGACGCTTGACGAGTTCCTTTTGAGTGACTTCTGCTTGTGGCCACGGCCGGATCTTGTGGTCTGTGCAGATGCCATGCACTGCATCCCCGGGATCGAAACATCCTTTGCTCGGCTGCTTCAGGAGCTCGGCAGCGGAGTTCCGGTGATTGTCTGGGATTGTGTGTGCGACGAAACGGGCTCTTCCGTACGCGTGCCCGCCTACGAGCTTCATGCCTGTAAGGCCATGATAGACCGTGCTCTTGGCATTCCGCACGCAGAGCTGTTTTCCCGGGAGACGCTCGGGCGGATAAGTCGTGATCTGCCCGTGCAGTGGTCCGCCTTCAGAACCGTGGCCGGAGGGACAGTCTCTGCGTCTGCGATAGAGGACTCCTGCCAGGCTACCCTCGATTACGCAGAACTCGTCGCGGATCATACAGACGTATACGCGGCGGTCGCACGAAAGCTACGGCGTGTCAGGGTGAGTAGCTCAAAACGATACGAGAGCGAAATGCGTTCAGTCTGCATCGGAACCACTGCGGCTTCGAGCCAGACTCAGCAGGAGCAGCGTCAGCGGGATCAGCGCTACTGTCACTGACCAGGCCGGGAGTACGACCCCCTGCTGATACAGCAGGTACGCGACTCCGGCAGCAGCGGTGAGAGCCGCGACGACGTACATCGATCTGCGAACGATCCTCCAGCCGTCTTCCGGTCTCTGGCACAGAAGTGCTGCCTCCATTTCAAACATTGCGAGTACCGTGATGATCCCGACGACGCGGGGAAGCATGGCCGGGCCACCGGCCGGAAGCAGAAACATGAGCGCGGGAATGGCCGCGCCGAGCGGGCGAAGCGGCGGTACGCGGAACACGATGTATCCGCTCAGAAGCACGGAAACGAAGGAGGCTGCAGAACACTCATACACAAGAAGCAGTGACGCGGCGACCAGAAGAACGCTGCCGGTGTATATCATCTTCAGGACGGTACGTGGATTCATCGGTGCCGTCCCCATGCCGTGAAGCGTGCGCGCTCAAGGGCGAAGCACTCGGCGAGGCTCTGCCCCTGCGGCCAGTTGAGCACCAGTATGCCGTTACGCTCGAGGTCTGCATTCAGTCCGTGATGCTCAAGGCGAACGATTCGCCGTGCCAGACGCGTGTGCCGGTCATCAGGAAGCTCATCGGCGGACGCCTCGATGCGGTCTGGTCGCAGTACGAGCACACGAAACCCGCGCGCGTGCAGGGTACAGAGGTCCGGAGCGTCATCGGTTTCGAGAGGGCTGACCAGTACGAGCTGTGTCCCGGAGCGCAGAAGATGAAGCGGTATCTGCCCGAGACTCCGGAACGCCCCGTGTTCACGTAATCGCGCCTCGGCGAGTTCGTTGAGGATCATCTCTTTCCGTCGTTTGCCGTAGCCCGGAGGCGCCCACTGCAGGGGGCCTCCATACAGCAGCAGACTCACCCGGTTTCCATCGGCGATGAACCGTTCGGTCAGAGCCGCCGCACCTTCGCATGCGGCTTCGAAGAGACTCATTCCGTTCGACACGTAGACCATCCGGCGCACATCCAGAATGATGCTGACGTCGACCGCCCGTTCTTCTTCGAACTCGGTCACGATAAGTCCGGCGGACCCTGAGCGACCGTGTATGGACTTGCGGGAGACGCGGCGAAGGCTGTCGCCCGGCCGGTAAGCCCGCAGGTCGAAGAACTGTGTTCCGCTTCCTGCCCTGCGGGACGCGATGATTCCGGGAAACAGGTTGACGGCAGGCGGATTGACCGCGACGCTCCTGGGCGGGTGCACCCGTGGCACCGCGTGTATTCGCAGCTGCTGGGGTACCTGTACCGACGAGTGCTGGAGGAGCGCCGAGTTGCCCGAGGTGATGAGCGGTGCTGCGATGACGTGTATTCCCCGCGGGCAGCGGACAACAAAGGCCAGAACGACAGGTTCGTTCCCGTCGTGACTTCCGCTGTACTCAAAATCTCCGGACACTTCTTCCACCTGTTCTGGAAGCGTCTGCCGCACCTGGAGAAACGGGACAGGACCGTCCGTGTGTATCGTCACGCGCACCGCAACCTCGTCACCCGCGGATATCCGTTGACGGTCTGCGGTCATCTCGGCTCTGAAGCTCCGTTTGGCCTCGGTCTGACCGGAGAGCGCGTAGAAAAGTATTGGCACGCTCAGTACGAAGGGGAACGAGCTTCGCGTCAGCAGACCTGTCGCCACGGCAACGGAAAACAGAAGAATCAACACACTCCATCGCAGCGAAATCTGATGAGCGGCATTGACTCCGTGTCTCATGACTGGCTGACAGGGACGGGCACCGACTGCATGCACTGGGCGACAATACGTTCTGCCGCATTCGGTCGGGTCCAGAGGTCGGGTGACAGGACAATACGGTGTACGAGCGCGGCCTGTGCAAAATACGTCACATCATCCGGAAGGACGAAATCTCTCCCGAGCTGGGAGGCTCGTGCCCGGGCGAGTTTCAGAAGGGCAAGACTTCCGCGCGGACTCGCTCCGACAGCGACACCCCGGTCGCCTCTCGTCGCCGCGACAAGATCAACAATGTATCGCGACAGATCATCCGACACGTGGACCGATTCGACCTCGGTAAAGGCATCCTGCAGGCTGTGCCCGGCCACTGCACACGAGATTTCAACCGCATCGCTTTTTCTGTTCATGCGGTTTCTGAGTATCCGGTTTTCTTCGTCGCGATCAGGGTAGCCGACGCCGGTTTTCATGATAAACCGGTCGAGCTGGGCCTCGGGCAGGGGAAAGGTCCCCTCGTATTCGACCGGGTTCTGCGTTGCCATCACGAAAAACGGCTGAGGCAGCTGAAACGTGCTGCCTTCGATACTGACTTCGCCTTCCTGCATGGCCTGCAACAGGGCACTCTGAGTCTTCGGCGAGGCACGATTGATCTCGTCGGCGAGGAGAATGTTCGTGAACACCGGTCCACGCCGCAGCTCGAATTGGCCCGTTTCGGGATTCAACATATAGCCGCCGGTGATGTCGCCGGGCAGAAGGTCGGGGGTGCACTGCAGACGACGGTACTCAAGGCCGAGGCAGGCTGCGACGCTTTGTGCGAGCATGGTTTTTCCGAGACCTGGCACATCCTCAAAGAGTACGTGCCCCCGGGACAGAAACGCCGCGATGACATCCCTGATCAGGGCATCCTTGCCGACAATGACCGTCCCGACTTCCGTAACGACCGCTTCTGTGATCCGTTCGACCGGTGAGTCCTGCCGGTGTGTGTGTTCACTCATGATGCTTCTGGTACTCCCTGTGATCTGCAATTGCTTCGAGCGATTGTGTGTATTGTTCCGTCTGTTCGATAGCCTCGCTGCAACGAAGCTGACGCCGACGGGTGTTCAGGAACAGCCAGCCTCCCGTGTGACGCGGAGAGCCGTCTATCGCAGGCCCCTCCGCTGCGAGTCGCCTGAGGTCTGGATAGGTCGAGAGAACGGGATGATCGGCCAGCTCCGAGGCCCCGCCTCGTGTCCACCGCCTTCCGCGCAGCATGCGCGAAAGTATATCTGCGAGCTCACGATCAATAAACGCTTTTGCCGACGGGTGTTCGCCTATTTCGGTCAGCTGACGGCGTATCAGATTGAGACGGTCCGGGGAACGCGAAATGCCGTTCTGTCTTCCTGAGCGACGGACAGACCAGACCGAAACAAGGCCGGGGACGGGCCGGTGTTCCAGAAAGCTCCGGATCGCGGTCCGAACGATCAGAATCGAGACAATCAGGCTCACCGTGGTCCACCAGAATGCACCGGGTACCGAACGGAAGAGATATGCTGCAAACAACCACGCGGTATAGATCGTCGAGCTCGCAGCGAGCAGAAACGGTCTGCCCGGTCCCACGCCCGCTCCGACAACGAGCGTTGCCGTGAGTGCCGACCACAGCAGCCGCCTGAGGTTTTTTCTGTTCACGCAGAGCCTCCTGGCCGTTCGACTGCATCGACGATGGCGCGCAGAGCGTCCCGTGCGCGTTCCCTGTCGCGCGCGGGGAGGTTTTTTTCTCCGTAGCGGCTCTGCTCAAACAGATCGACAAGCGTCATGAGTGCATCCGTCGGGAGTCCGTATCCCGCCAGGATGTTGACGAACTCGCGGGCGCTTGTTTCCTGCTTCCGGCGAGAACCGAGCTGTTCGCGGGCAAAACGCTCGAGATCGAAGTAGGCCCGCTGCACGACGTCAAGCGTTTCGTCCGGAGACTCGAGATACCCGCGCGTATCGGTGGCCCAGGTACGGAGCGACTCGTTCTGGTCAGGCCCTCCGGCGTGCGGTTCATGATCCCGGGGATTTCCATGCGTTATGCGATAGACAGCGAGACCTGCAATCAAGGACAGGAGTACCGCGAGTACATAGCCAAGACCTGCCGGCGCGTCCTGCGGCCCGGGGCGTTCGACCGCGGCGTCGCCGTTTGGACCGGGCAGGCCGGTCGACGATCCCCCCGCGGTGCTTTCGCCTTCTTCCGCATCGGCCTGAGCTGCTGGAGCCTCGAGTTCGGGGAAGAGTTCGGTGATCACACCGAGAAGAATAAACGCTCCGAGTATGAATACCGCAGACAGGAGCAGGCGTTTTCGTCCATCGGGTGTGAACATCGAGACGACGACGCTGAAGACCGAGGCTGCAATGATACTCCACAGTACGAGCATGAAGGCTCGGTGACCGCCTTCAAGGCCTCCACCACCGCTGCCTGCAGGAGCGAAATCCGGTATATCCAGACGGTATCCGGAATGAAACGCAACCCGGTCCAGTCCGGCTGCAAAAATCAGTACGACCGCAGTCAGCAGAAGCAGTGTTGTTGTACGGTTCGATCTTACTTGCCAGGAACGTTTCACGGGTACTCACCGTAGCAGCGACTGCCGTGGTCGCTCAAGTCCGACTGTCCCTTTCCCGGGAGATGAGATACACTACGGGTCAGGATCGCTATGGCCTTCTCGTTTCAGGTTGAAATAGAAAATACTCGATACGTCACGCTTCTTCCGGCGAAGAACAACGCGTCCGGGGCTTTGAACGTCACCCCTATCCGTCCGGATCAGACGCGCGCACTCGTGAAGATTGCCGCGGTGAAGCGGAGTCGCGTCGATCCCCTGCACACCTTCGATGTGCGTGATCTGCCGGTGCGGTCGGAGAAGCCTCTTGCCATGCAGCTGACCGGGAAGGTCGTTGGATTCACCAGGCTTCGGCTGCGACTTCATGCCGAGGGCACGCCTCGCGGCGAGGTTCTCGTTCCGGTGAGTCGCTATGTTCTCTGGCCCTTCCTGTTGCGCGTGCTCGTTCTGTTGGCTTTGTTGTGTGTCCTGGCACTGGGGGCATTCGCGCTGTACCGGAATCTCGACGTTTTACAGGGAGCAGATGCGGGACGCATCCGGACCGTCGCGGCGCCGCAGGACGAGTCTGCTGAACCGGTTGATCCCGCACCTGCAGACCCTGCTGTACCCCAGGACGCGGCCGATCCCGACGTCGATACGGCGCCGACCGAGCCTGTAGAATCCGCCCCCGAGGCAGAATCCGCCCCCGAGGCAGAATCCGCCCCCGGCGAGGTGGCGGCCGACACGGGTGAGCTCGCGATCGTCGACGAAACACGCACCTGGATCGTGTACTTCGGCCCCGATACGGCGGAGCTCAGTCCTGCCGGCCGGGCGGTCGTTGCAGGAGCGGCTGCGAACCTTGCCGCATCTGAGTCAATCGTCCGCGTCGAAGGACACACTGCGTTTGCGGGGTCGGCTGACGGTCGTATCGCGCTGTCCCGCCTGAGAGCCGACGTGGTCGCCGAAGAGCTTGTCGCGCAGGGGCTCGAACCATCTCGCATCCGCCGTGTGGCCGGCTTCGCGGCCGATCGTCAGGTAAGCACTGATGTGTCGGAGCAGCACCTCGACCGTCGAGCTGAAATCATTGAACTTCGGGCGGAGGAATAGCGCAGCATGAGGTATTTCCGTAACGAGAATCAGTCGTCCGGTGCGGGCGCGTGGCGTCGTCACCGTCGTGCGCGCGGCTCGCGCCTGAAGCCTCGCAAGATTGGCGCATCCACAGCAGACATACAGGAAATGGCCGCCGTGCTTGGCCTTCGGGTCGACCGTCACGGTGCGGCACAGCTTGCCAGACTGGTCGCGTCGTTCCGCCAGACTTCCCTTGAGCGCAGGAAAAGTCCACTCGATTTCGAGCACCAGCCGGCAGTCAGGTTATCAATAGTTCCTCCACCTCCCGAAATGGCGTCGTCAAAACGCGACGACGAGAATAAAGACATCTGGTCGGGGGAGCGGCCTTCGGACGAAGATCTGTGCTATGCAGATCTTCCTACGCTCAGATCGCTTCTCGACAGCGGGATAGTTACCAGCCGCTATCTGACGGAGCTTTCGCTCAAGCGACTCGAGACACGGGGTCGGGAGCTGCATTGCGTCGCCGAACTCTGTCACGAGACGGCCCTTCTTGCTGCAGACCGCATGGATGCTGAACGAGAGCGGGGGATTTTGCGCGGGCCGCTTCACGGAATTCCCTGGGGCGCCAAGGATCTGCTCGATACGGCTGATATTCCCACACGCTGGGGCGCTGAACCGTATTGTGACAGGATACCCGGACGGGACGCGGCGACCGTGAGGGCCCTCGAGCGGGCCGGAGCGGTTCTGGTAGCCAAGCTTTCGATGGGTGCACTTGCCTACGGCGATATCTGGTATGAGGGTACAACCCGAAACCCATGGAACACCGACAGCGGTTCAAGCGGTTCCAGCGCGGGGAGTGCCGCTGCCGTGGCGGCCGGACTCGTACCGTTTGCACTGGGTACCGAAACAATGGGCTCCATCATAAGCCCGTCGCTCGTATGCGGAACCGCGGGCCTCAGGCCGACCTTCGGACGCGTCTCCCGGGACGGCTGCATGCCCCTGTGCCCGAGCTACGACAAGATCGGGCCCATGGCGAGGACAGTCTACGACTGCTCGCTCGTCCTCGAGGCGATCAGCGGTCACACCGATGCGGGGGCGACTGCTGATCCCGATTGTGTAGATGCGAGGTACGAAGGCCCGATGCGTGATGCCGACGCCGGGTTGAAGGGTGTTCGAATCGGATACCCGGCCGGACAGAGGACAGACGACGTCGAGTTCGTGTTCACGGCGGCGGAGTCGCTGGGAGCAGAACTCGTACCCGTAGCACTGCCGGACGTGTCGTACGAAGTCCTTGCGATCCCGGTGTGGGCGGAAGCGGCAGCGACATTCGAGGAGCTCACCGAAAGCGGATCGGACGCAATGCTCCGCTGGCAGACTGTCGCCGCGTGGCCCAACACCTTTCGCTCGGTTCGCTTTCTTTCGGCAGTGGAGTATATTCAGGCTCAGAGGCTTCGTCGTGTATACGCCGGGTACGCCGCTGACGCGATACAGCATGTCGACGCGGTCCTTGCGCCTCCGGCTGCGGTAAACTGGCTGTATCTCACGAATGGGAGCGGGCATCCGTCTCTCACGTTTCGGGCAGGGTTCAGCCAGGACAATATGCCGATCGGAGCAACCCTGTACGGAGACTACTGGAGCGAAGCGAAGCTTGTCGGCATTGCCCGCGTACTGGAACAATCATTAGGCGCTGCAGATAAGCGGCCCTCGACATAGGAAAGAAGACATGGCAAGGCAAAGCAGAAAGACGACGACGACAAAGAAGACGCCCGCGACGACGACCCCGGTGAAAAAGACGCCCGCGACGACTGCAAAGAAGACGCCCGCGAAGCGGTCCCCGGCGAAAAAGACGCCCGCGAACGCGACTCCCGCGAACGAGAGTCCGATACCTTCGACCGATACGTCCGGAGCTGTGGAGCGGTCGACAGGAGCCGCGCGACGAATCGAGCAGATCACACGCCTGCTGCAGGAACTCGATGAGAATGCGCTCGATTACATAGCGTCTCAGGTGGCTCTGCTCGTTCATCAGCAGAGAACCGGGGATCGACAGGAAGAGGTCTCGGCAGCGCAGGACGCGGTCATGCACGGCGAAGCACCGGCCGGTGCCGCATCTCCAGGTTACTCGGTCGATATTGAGCAGATTTCTCCGCAGTCCTTTGTGATAAAGGTCGCCGGCGAACGCATTTACTTCAGCCGGGATGAGCTCCGTGCGATCACAAAGATTGCCTGGGGAACTGAAGAACCGGCTACCGCCGCCGAGCGTCTGTACCGCTGGTTTGATCGGGAACGCCGGGATTTCCTTCTTGATACCGGCATCGATGGGGTGCGGGATCGCGCGCTCGAGGAAATCCACCGGATTATTCGCAGTCGGTATAGCGCCAGGTAACGGGAAGCCGGAAACAGAGACGGAATTATGTGGAAGTATCGGTATCAGCATTACGGAGGTCCCGAAGTACTCGAACGGGTCGAAGCCGAGTCCCCGTCGCCGGGCAGCGGTGAGGTACGCGTTCGGGTGAGAGCAATCGGGATTAATCCCATTGACTGGAAACTCACACGCGGTGATTTCCGTCTACTGACCGGTTTCAAACCGGACCGGACGCCGGGTGCTGATTTCGCGGGTGTAATCGATGAAATCGGACCCGGTGTACGTGGGTTCTCGTCCGGTCAGGCTGTGTTCGGGATGCTTCCACTCCTGCGCGCCCAGGGCAGCTACGCAGAGTTTGTGTGTGCGAAGGCAGAGCACCTTGCCCCCGTTCCGGATGGGATTTCCATGACGGACGCGGCCGTTATGCCGCTCTCGGCCCTGACGGCGTTTCGTGCGCTGTTTCTACACGGACGCATCGCACCCGGCGCGGATGTTCTCATAAACGGAGCTGCGGGCGGTGTTGGAAGCTTCGCGCTCCAGCTCGCCGTGATCGGACGCGCGCGTGTGACGGCAGTCAGCAGCGCAGAAAACCAGTCGTATTGCCGTGGCCGCGGGGCGATACACACCATCGACTATTCCTCAGCCGATCCCCTGCAGGACGGTTCCGCTCTCTACGATCTGATTTTTGACATTGCGGGGACCTTGAGCTATAGACGCGCTATCGACGGCCTTCGCAATCAGGGGATGCTTGTAACCGTGCATCCCGGAATCATCGCGCTGTGCCGGTCTGTACTGCCCCGGCGTGACGGGAAACGCTACCATCTCGAAATCGTAAAACCCGACGGGCGACGCCTGCATCGCATCGCCGAACACGCGGCTGCGGGGCGACTCGCCGCCTCGGTCGAACAGGTATACGGAATCGACGAGGTCGAGACAGCCTGGCGGCGAAGCATGAGCGGGCACGTTCGGGGCAAACTTGCGTTGAGCGTATAAGCGGTTTGTCGAGCTGCGCTCTTTAATCGTATATTTTAAGGACGATGACCACTTATACGGCTCTCTCTGATGATGACGCACGATACGCGATAGCACACCACGAGTTTCCCCCCGAGCTTCTTGGAAGCGCAAAGGCTGTTGCCGTTATTTCCACACAGAGCTGGTGTCCCGACTGGAAGGCCGTCGACAGATCGCTCAAGGCGCTCGTCAAGGACCAGAAACCGGAAGATTTCGACCTTTCCATATATACGGTCGTCTACGATCGCGAGAAGTACTTCAGCGAATACCGGACCATGAAAGAGCGGATCTGGGGTAACAGTTTCGTTCCCTATATACGCTATTACGTCGATGGAGAACTGGTAGCCGACACGAACCAGCTCTCCTCCGAGCGGTTCCTCGAGGTTTTTCGCGTACATATGACGGAGAATGCCCGGTGAGCGAGAGTGTTTCCGGCCGCGCAAGGCGTGAAGCCGACATCAGTCGTGCACAGCTTCCGCTGATTCTTGACGAGCTCCGGAACGGTCGCGATCTGGACAGTATTGCGTCGCACGTCTCGGATGAGACGGGTGTTTCTTCACTGACCTGTTATCGATGGGTCTACGAAGTCGATCGGCAGTTTCAGGTCAGTCGACGTCGTATCGCCATTACTGGTGCGGTGTTTCTCTGGGTAACAGCCCTCCTGGGGCTTCTTTCCGTGCTTCTCCCGCTGGTCTTCGGCGTGGATCGCATCGCCGGAGTGCCCGCTTTTGTGGTCGCCGGCGGATTAGCCCTCGTCAGCGCGGTCCCTGCGCTGCTGTTTTCTCTTGGGGCCAGACGTTTAGCCCTCCGCGCGGGGTACAAAGAAGCATGAGTTCGCAGGACGAGCAGAATCTTTTCACGAATACGGCTCCCTGGTACGACATGGATACCGCGTACTACAGCGAGTCCGACCTTGCGTTCTATCTCGAAGCTGCTGACCGGGCAGGCGGTCCCGTGCTCGAGCTTGCCTGCGGGACGGGGCGGGTATCAATCCCTCTCGCCGAGGCGGGGCACGAAGTATGGGCACTCGATCTTTCCGCGAGTATGTTGACCGAGCTCGCCCGAAAGGCTGCCGCGCTGTCGCCGGAGGTTCGAAACCGTCTGCACGTGGTGCAGGGGTCAATGTCGAGCTTTCAGATTCCGCAGCAGTTTCCGCTCATCATCATACCCTTCCGCAGTTTTCAGGCGCTTACGGACGACCACGATACGTCTGGCTGTCTTGAATCGGTCAGACGCCATCTGGCAAGCGGAGGTGTGTTCATTCTGGATGTATTCAAGGTGGACCACAAGGAAACCATAGCGACGACCGAAGTCGAACACACCGACTGGGAGCGCCGGGACCCGAGAACCGGGCAGACTGTCAGACGCGCGCGGCGTATGCCGGCTGTCGATTCGGAGAAGCAGATTATCTATCCCGAAGTCATCTTGTATACGACGAATCAGGACGGCAGTGTGTCGCGCCATGTCGATACCCTGGCGCTGCGCTATTACTACGAGTATCAGCTGCAGATCCTGCTTGCTACGCATGGCTTCAAGGTCGACGCAGCATATGGATCTTACGACAAGAGACCAGTTGCAAGCGGTACGGAGTTCCTCTTTGTGTGCAGTCACAGTGTAGGTGTGCCCGCACTCGGATAGTCTGCTATAATCCGCGGCACTATGCCTGGTCAGCAGAAAAAAGCCATTGATGGAAGTGTGCACGTCAGCGACGAAGATGCACTGAAATACCATGAAGCCCCGCCTGCCGGGAAACTGGAAATCGCGGCGACCAAACCGCTGACGACTCAGTACGATCTGGCGGCAGCGTATTCTCCCGGCGTTGCGGTGCCTGCACGGGCCATTGCCGAGTCTGAGGATGCCGCGTATCGCTATACGGCAAAAGGTAATCTCGTCGCCATTGCGACCAACGGAACTGCGGTGCTCGGACTCGGAGCCATCGGTGCAGCAGCTGCGAAGCCGGTCATGGAAGGCAAGGCCGTCCTGTTCAAGCGTTTCGCAGGCATCGACGGTTTTGATCTTGAAGTTGACGAACTGGACCCTGATGCGTTTATCGACACCATGGTGAGACTCGAGCCCACCTTCGGCGGCATCAATCTCGAAGATATTCGGGCCCCTGAGTGTTTCTACATAGAGCAGGAGCTTAAACGCCGGTGCCGTATCCCGGTTATGCACGACGATCAGCATGGTACAGCGATCATCACCGGCGCGGCGCTGATCAATGCCCTGGTACTCGCCGGCAAGCACATCGCCGATGTTCGCCTCGTCGTGATCGGTGCCGGCGCAGCGGGCCTTGCGTGCACCCGGTTCTATCATCAGCTTGGCGTGAAACGCGAGCACATCATTATGGTCGACGCTGATGGGGTCATCCGTCAGGGAATGGTTCCCGCAGATCATCCTGCAGCCGAGTTCGCAACCGAGTCCGACGTTGCCGATTTCGGCGAGGCTATTGTCGGAGCAGACGTCCTTCTCGGTGTCTCTGTTGGGGGCATCGTCACGCCGGATCATATACGACGCATGAATCGCGATCCGGTCGTTTTTGCGCTGGCGAATCCGGAGCCGGAAATCGACTACGAAACGGCAACCGCCTGCAGGCCGGATGTCATTATGGCGACCGGCCGCAGCGACTATCCGAACCAGGTGAACAATGTTCTGGGCTTTCCGTATATTTTTCGGGGAGCGCTGGATGTGCAGGCAACAGAGATCAACGAAGCGATGAAGATTGCCGCAGCACGGGCGCTCGCGCGCCTCGCTCGTGAACCGGTACCGGACTCCGTCGGACGGGCATACGCCTCTGACGGGCTTGCCTTTGGTCGCAACTATGTCATACCCAAACCGCTGGACCCGCGTCTGTTGACTACGATCGCACCGGCGGTCGCGAGGGCAGCGATGGAAAGCGGTGTGGCGCGCACCACAATCAGCGACTGGGAGATATACGAGGCAGAGCTTCTCGAGCGGGTTGGAATAGGGCAGAAGCTCGTATCAGGAATTCTGACCCAGGCCCGCCGGGACCCGAAACGGGTCGTCTTCGCTGAGGCGGAAGACTACAACGTACTCAAGGCTGCTGACATCACCGCGTCCCAGCAAATTGCATCGCCCATCCTGCTCGGCCGACCGGCGGTTATTGAACAGCTCATTATCGAGCACGATCTTCAGGCGCTGCGGTCCTGTCCAGTGATTAATCCACAGGCAGAGGAAGTAGCGGTCGAGCGCTACGCCCGCACCCTCTATCAGAAACGCGCCCGCAAAGGGGTAACCTCGTCAGAGGCAGAGCGGCTTATGCGGGACCGCAATTATTTCGGCCTTGGAATGCTCGAGCATGGCGATGCAGACGCCTTCATTTCCGGCCGAACCCGCGAGTACCCCAGCGTCATACGGCCGGCCCTGCAGATCATAGAGCGCGAACCGGGAGTCGCCAAGGTTGCGGGTATGTACATAGTCAACGCGAAACACGGGGTGTATTTTCTCGCCGACACGACGGTGAACGTTGCGCCGACAGCGGACGATCTTGTCGACATCATAGGACTGACCGCCCGGACCGTACGGTTTTTCAACTACGAGCCTGTCGTGGCGGTTCTCAGTTACTCCAACTTTGGTTCTGCGCGTGACTCCGGACCGCAACGGGCGGCGGAGGCGGTAGAGAAGGCCCGGCGTGCCTACCCGGACCTGCGTCTCGATGGCGAGATTCAGGCTAACTTTGCACTGTCACCCGACCTGATGCAGGAGACGTATCCGTTCAGTCGACTAAACGGAAAGCGGGTGAATACCCTGATTTTCCCGAATCTTGAGGCCGGAAATATCGCGTATAAGCTGCTTGGAGAAATCGGTGAGGCAGAGCTCGTCGGTCCCATACTCATGGGAATGAAGAAACCCGTGCATATTCTGCAGCTCGGATCGAGTATCCGCGAAATCGTGAACATCGTCGGTCTCGCAGTCGTCGAAGCGCAACGCAATCAGAGCAGTCGGGTTACCGTCAGGGAAGAGTTTTCGCCGTCTCCGGACTAGGCACTCCCGAACAGCACCCGCATATAGTGGTCGGGGTGTTCGACGATCGACGGAATCACGATGGGAGCCGCTTCGAGCGGGAGCTGTGTGGAAACCAGCGAGTCAACGCGTAGCCGTCCGCTCGCCATCTCTTCGAACACCGCATTCGGAGGCGCTCCGCAATGTCGACACCCGATGACGCTCAGTTCTTTCATGACCAGACTACGCGAGCTCACAAAGGCATCCGGCTGCTGGCATCGGGTGTATACGATACGGCCCCCTTCCGACGCGAAGTCCGGACACTGTGCCGCGACGTCTGATCGACCGGTCATATCGATGACAGCATCAGCCATGTCTCCGGACGTGATCCATTCGATCTCTTCAGCCGCGTATGCGTTGTACGGGTTTACGGTATGCTCGAAACCGAGACTCCGAGCGAGGTCGAGCCTGGTCTCTCCTGTGTCAATCAGGATGGGTATGCCGCCTCTGTTTCGGACCAGTTGTGCGGCTATGATGCCCGTGTCACCGGCACCGATTATCGCTACGTAGTCGCCGTCACCGGCCTCGCTCCGGTGCACGGCGTACATCGCCCTGCGCCCGGCCTGAAGAAATACGCTGTCGCGGGTCTCTATGTTGTCGGGAATCGCAACGCACTGCTCGATTGGAACGACCGCGTACTCAGCCATAGCACCATCAACGTTGTGGCCCAGGCGGGTACGGGTCGGACGGTTCGCGATACCTCGGGTGCGAAAGCGGGGGAGTCTGTTACACCGTCCGTTCTGCTGAGCATCGCGTTCGCTGTCATGTTCAGACAGGACCCGATCCGCATAGTTCTCCGGAAGAATCGCGACCAGACTTCCTTCGCTCAGGGCTGTATCGGGGCGCCGGAACGGAATGACTCCAGGCTCGTTCTCCTGGTCCGTCCTGTTCGCGTGCCGATACTCTACAATGGTACCAACGGCGTCGCGTCCGGGTATGATCGGATAGCGCTGGTGTTCAACGGTCCCGCGATACGCGTCAAGATCGTCTTCACAGGCGGCAACGATTGAAATTCTGACGCGGACCCATCCTGGCCGGAGTGTCGGTGTCTCACGATCTTCCATAGCAATGAGACCCGGTCCGTTCAATACGGCAGCTCTCATCCTGCTACTCCCCGATACGGATTATCCTGGACTGGTCGGGCAGCATTCAGCTGTTCGACGTGTGCGCTCTCCATGGAGTTTATTCGATCAATATTGTTGTGGAGAATATACTGCATACGCTCGTCCATAAAGTGATGAAGACTGTACCCGGAGACAGCCTCGAAGCCACGGCGCACCTTATGCGATGATCCCATGCCGGGGTCGAAGAGCTCGTAACCGTTCTCTATGGCCCACTCGATAGGCTTGTAATAGCAGCAGTTGAAGTGCAGGTCCCGAATGTCTTCATCAGCCCCCCAGTAGCGACCCCACATTGTGTGGTTCTTTACCAGCAGAAATGCCATGGCGATGGGACGCTGTCCATGCAGCGAGTGTTCTCCTGTGGCGCACTGCTCCCGCGAATACGCGCAGACCAGCGCGATCCTGTCGCGGAACCCGTCCGCGAGCATGCGAAAGAACTGTCTGTTCAGAAACTTGGCCGCCCATGGGCCGAATCGGGCGTTGTGCGCTGCGTAGAAATCGTACATGTAATCGAGAAGCTCGGGTGTGATGTCGTCCCCAGTGCGTATTACGATGCTGATTCCCTGTCGGTCCATACTCTCGCGCTCACGTCGAATGTTCCGCCGCTGATTCTTGGTAAAGCACGCTAAATAGTCATCGAATGAGGTGAAGCCCCGGTTGCGCCAGTGATACAGCTGATGTGTCCAGCCGACAAAGTCGTATTGTTCCAGAGCCGCTTTCCCTGCGCCGTTCATCCATTTCGGATCGGCGAAATTGAAGGCAACGCCACCCATGCCGGTCTCCTCGGCCATTTCCAGAATTGACGCGGCCATGACGGCCTGAATTTCTGCCTCGTGCGGACCGTCTTCGGTCAGAAAGGCGAAGGCGCTCGAGGGTGTAGCGGGGCTCATACCGACGAGTTTCGGGTAGTACGATGCGCCGAGCTGGTGTGCAACATCCGCAAAGGCGAAATCGAACACGAACTCACCCATACTGTGCGTTTTCACGTATAGCGGAGCTGCGCCGACGAGCCTGTCGTTATCGTATACACCGATATGATGGGGGATCCATCCTTCCTCGGGTGAAATGCTTCCGCTTTCTTCCATACATCGCAACCACTCCCATTCGAGCAGCGGTGTTTCGGTCCCAAGCGAGAGTCTGTCCCAATCCTGCCGTGGAATATCGCGTATGTGTTCGTGAAACCGTATAGTCAACGCGTCTCGGGAACCTTTCTGATCAATGCTCATCGTATTGTTGAACATACTGCCGGAACAGCCTGTATGCAAAATCGAGCCGGAGGTGATACAACTTATGGGCATGAAACCGACGCTTATCGTTCTAGCTGCAGGTATGGGAAGCCGCTATGGTGGAATCAAGCAGATTGATGCCGTTGGACCGGACGGTGAGGCTATCCTCGACTACTCCGTGTATGACGCGCTGCGCGCAGATTTCGGACGCGTGGTCTTCGTAATCCGGAAAGATATCGAAACCGAGTTCCGGCGTATGGTCGGGAGTCGTTTTGAGTCCTTCGTTGACGTGTCGTACGTGTTTCAGGAGCTCGACGACGTACCGGGTACCTTCAAGCCGACACAGGACCGGAAGAAACCCTGGGGTACCGCACACGCCGTATGGGTCTGCCGGAATGTCGTCGCTGAGCCCTTTGCGGTCATAAACGCCGACGACTTCTACGGATCAGGCTCGTATCGCACCTTGTCCCGGGCCCTGAGCGCAGAGACCCCTGACTCAATACACTACGCCATGGTTGGATTTGTGCTGCGAAAGACGCTTTCGCCCAACGGGTCCGTGTCCCGGGCGATTTGCGAAGTCGACGACCACCACACGCTGACGCGCATAGTCGAACACAAGAAACTGTTCCCGCGCGGTGAGGCGGCGGTCAGTGTCCGTCCAGACGGTACCGAAGACGTACTCACCGGAGATGAACTCGTCAGCATGAACATGTTCGGCTTTACGCCGAGTGCATTCGACTTCATCGAAGCGGGCTTTACCGAGTTTCTTGATCGAGCCGGGAATGACCCGACATCGGAGTACTATATTCCGGATGTGGTCGATACACTGATCAGAACCGGCAGCGCGTCAATGTCAGTACTCCGCAGCGAGGAACAGTGGTTCGGCGTGACCTATCGAGAGGACAAACCGGTGGTCGAACAGGAGCTCCTGCGTCGTGCGGCGGAGGGGGCCTACCCGCGACCACTCTGGGCCTGAGTCAGTTATAACAGGAGCTGCGCATGCTGATGAAAAAATGGTACTATTACATGGTTGACGGCCTGAAAGACGGGCACGTGACGTCGCTTCGCAGTACCTTATCGATGGTCCCGGAAATCTACGAGGTCTCGGTAAGCCCGGCGCGTGGACTTATTTCCGTGAAGGCGAAGCGTGACGTCACCGATGAGATCACGATGGCCTGCCAGATTGCAGGTACCCGGTTTCGTGCACGAGTATCGAAGAACGAGCTCTAAGCGCGTATTGAACAGAGAGAACAAGGAAACAGCGTGGGAATACTTCTTTTTGGAACCTTCGGGGATGATCTTTCCCCGCAGGACAGGGAACGGCTTGAACAGGCTGCAGGGCATCACACGGTTGTCGTGTCCGGTGACCGCGACGAGCTGAAAGAGCGCGCACCGGACGCCGAACTCGCCGTTGGGAGCGTTCCGAAACAGGCGGTTATAGATTCGCCGGGGATTCGATGGATCCATACCTGGCACGCAGGGGCCGAGTGGGTCGATCGTATTCCCCTTAAGCGTCGGGAGTCGCTTCAGGTGACTACGGCATCCGGCATACACGGGGCGACCATGACCGAGCACACCATCGCGCTCATCATCATGGCCATGCGGGGCATGCATCTCGACATTCGAAACCAGGAAAACAGAAAATGGGATGATGGCCCGATGAGCCGATACCGCGAGCTCGGTGGACGTACGGCGGTTATTGTCGGTGCCGGAGCGATCGGGCAGCATCTCGGGCGAACCCTGCATCATCTCGGGATGCACTGCGTAGGTGTCCGCAGATCTGATTCATCGCAGACGCCTCCCGGTTTCGAACGCATGGTGTCGATACGTGAGCTTTACGACGTACTGACCGAAGCGGATGTCTGCGTTTCAATACTTCCGAGCACCGTGGAAAGCCGTGGAATCTTTGACTGGTCCGCGTTTGCGCGCATGCCGGCCGACGGAGTCTTCGTAAACATCGGTCGCGGTGACGCTGTTGTCGAGGCCGATCTGGTCCATCATCTCGAACGACACCCGGATTTTACTGCCTGCCTCGATGTGACTGACCCTGAACCGCTTCCGGCCGAGAGTATGCTCTGGGGCATGTCGAATCTCATTATCACCCCACACGTTTCCGGACGATCCGACCGCTACTTTGAGCGCGCCTTCGAGCAGTATCTCGAGAACCTGAAGCGGTTCGTGGCGGGGGAGGCCCTGCTGAATCTCGTCGACTATGACGCCGGATACTGAAGCTGGAGGGCGGTAGGCAGCATGGGATCGGAAACGCTGAGTACCCGGGAACGTATCGATGCACTGTCGACCTATATCACCCCGCGCCGACTCCAGCGTATTCGGGAGGTTGCGGCCTCCCGCACGCGTCGCATCGCCGTCGTTCTCGAAGACATCGACAATCCCTTCAACGCAACAGCCGTCACGCGAACCGCCGAAGGTCTCGGTATACAGGACGTTCATATCATAGAGAACGAGCATCGGTTCGCCCTGCACGAAGGAGTGACCCTCGGAGCAGCCAAGTGGCTGTCCATGCACCGCTACGCGCAACGGGACGGAGACAATACGGCGGTCTGCCTCGACCGGCTCGCCCGGAACGGCTTTCGTCTGGTCGCAACGAGCCCTCATCTCGACGGCTACACCGCCGACACGCTTCCGATAGATCAGCCGGTTGCTCTGGTCTTCGGCTACGAGAAGACCGGTATCTCGCAGGCTGCCGCGGAGCGCTGCACGACAAAACTGCGCCTGCCTATGTACGGATTCGTGGAAAGTTTCAATATAACCGTCAGCGCAGGAATGGCTCTCTCCCGTCTGCGGGAGCGGGTCAGAACCGAGTGCGACGGTGGTGGTGTGATAGATCCCGGGCTGCAGGAAGAACTGACCCTGCAGTGGATTCTCGCATCAATACCGCGACGGGTCAGGGACGCGTTGCCGGAGGGACTTGTCGGTCGGGTGCAACCCGGTCGTTGAGTTGACTAAGTGCCCAGCGGGCTGCCTCGGCGATAACATCGTCCCGATCGCCCGCGCGACGTTCGAGCAGGGGGCGCAGGGATTGCGCGTCCATGTTGGCGGCGACGATCGCCGCGTTACGAAGCAGTCCCTGCCGCTTAGCCCGCATGAGCGGGGACCCGGCGAAGCGGGCGGTGTATTCATCATCAGTTTCGATCGCCAGAATCTCTTCAAGAAGCTGTGAGTCGCCCGCACGGACTGTTATGAAGTCTTCCTCGGCAGTAACTTCCGCGCGAACGTTGAGCGGACACACCTCCTGGCAGAGGTCGCAGCCGAACAGCCACGTGCCCATTTTCGGACGCAGGTCCTCGGGTATGTGCCCCTTGTGCTCTATAGTCAGGTAACTGATGCATTTCGAAGCGTCGATACGATGCGGTGCATGCAGCGCCCCGGTCGGGCAGACATCGATGCACCGGTAGCATCCCTGAGGGCAGCTGCCATGACGGCCATTGGATGGCTCGCTTACCCCGAAGTCTTTCGTTGAGAGAATCTCACCGATCAGGAACCAGCTTCCGAAGGCGCTCGAAATGGAGAGGGTGTTACGGGCAGTGAAGCTCGCACCGGCCCGCTCGGCAAAATAGCGCTCCGCGAGCGGCGTTGCATCGGTGAATGAGCGGAACGATTCCTCCGGATAGGCTTCCTGAAGTGCCCGGACGACCCGGAGCAGACGTTTCCCGATGACTTTGTGGTAGTCACGCCCCCAGGCGTAGCGTGCGATGCGCCCCGCAGGTCCGCGGGCTCCCGCCGGAGTTGCGTTGTTGTCGCCCCGTGCCCAGGGTGCGGCCTGATAGTAATTCAGGGCGACGATGAGAACCGAGCGACACCCGGCAAGCATGCTTTCCGGTCTGTACTTGAGCTCGGCATGCTCGCTGAGCCATTTCATGGACCCCTGGCGCTGCTCCGAGAGCCATGCCTTGAACTCCGTTTCGAGTTCCGGGGCGGCGTCTGCGTCGGCTATGCCGACGAGGGTCAGCCCTTCGGTTCTGAAGAGCGCAGCCACGTCGTCCGGGACTGGCGGCGACCACGCTTCACGAGGGATCATCGGGGGCGTCTCCGTCGTCCTCGTCTTCATCCGAGTCCTGATCGACCAGCTGGAACGGCTTGATCCGCGAGCCCGGGTCCTGCTGCTGGTCGTTCTCGTGCAGCTCTTCGATGAGCGACACCGACTGGAAGGGGATCATGACGTGCTTCGCGGTACCAAAGGCGCGCCGCAGACTGTCTTCAGACGGATCTATGATCAGCGAACCGGCTTTCGGAAAGACGAAATCACCGACGCTTACGAAGTAGGGATGTGTCATATCGAGCTCCCGGGCCCGCAGGCTTACTTCCTTCTCTTTCCACGTAAAATGTATCCGGTACAGTGCCACATCTGCTCCTGGTTATTCGTTTGCAAACGTAAAGTACGCCCGACCCTGCGCGACATCAACCGAGTCGATCCGAACCTTTACCCGATCGCCGATGCGATACTCGGCTCCGTGTTCCTGTCCGATAAACTTGAAGTTTTCCTCGTCGAGAAGATAGAAGTCGTTGCCGAGCTGATCAACCGGAACGAGCCCTTCGATGAGATAGTGGACGAGTTCAATAAACAGACCGTAACGGGAAACGCCGGAGATCACACCGGAGTAGGTACGGCCCACTTTTTTTCGCAGAAACTCCATGGCTTTCTTTTTCTGATGCTCGCGTTCGGCATCGATGGCCCGTCGTTCGGCTGCACTGCATCGGTCGCAGATGCCTTCCAGTTCCGCTGCCTTCATGCTGACTGCGCCTGTGGTGTTACCCTTCATATAGCCCTTCAGCAGCCGGTGTACCATCAGATCCGCGTATCGCCTGATCGGAGACGTAAAATGGGTATAGGCACTGAACGCAAGACCAAAATGCCCCTGGTTTTCACTCGAGTAAACCGCCTTGGTCATGGAACGTAGCGCGATCTTCTCGGCAAAATACCGAATGTCGAGGCTGTCGACGAGATCGAGTATGCGGCTGAAATCCTCGGGCGAAAGATCGCCCTCGATCTTCAGCGGTATGCCAAGATTCTGCAACACCGTCAGCAGGGTGTTCGTGTCTTCCTGCTTCGGGCGTTCGTGGATGCGGTACACAAAAGGCCTGCTGCTTTTTCCTTTCTTTCCGGCGATGGAACCCGCAATGCTCCGGTTGGCCAGAAGCATGAGTTCCTCAATGAGTCGCTGACTCTCGATTCGTTCGCTTCGTCTGACTTCCTGGGGGATTCCCTCTGAATCAAGGGTGATGATGGGGACGGGAAGGTCAAAGTCTATACTCCCTTCGTCTTCGCGTCGGGCCCTGAGCGTCCTCGCCAGCAGTTGCAGCAGGTGAACCTGCGCGGCGGCCGGGTGCTTCCTGCCCGCCATGATTTCCTGTGCCTGTTCATAGGTCAGCCGGTGATCGCTTCGAATGACGCTCTCAAAGGTTTCAAGCTCATGCACCTCCGCGAGAGAATCGACGGTCATCCGCGCGGTGAACGCGAGACGCTCTTCGCCTGGCTTCAGGGAGCACAGGTCATTGGAAAGTCGTTCCGGAAGCATGGGAAGCACGTCGCCGACGAAGTATACGGACGTACCCCGTTCCAGAGCCTCCCTGTCGATAGCGCTCCCCGGTGGTACAAAGGCGGAAACATCAGCGATGTGAACGTAGGCATCGAAGAGACCGTCTTCGCGCTGTACTATGCTCAACGCGTCATCGAAGTCCTGGGCGTCGTCCGGGTCTATAGTCAGCGTGGGAAGCCCGGTGAGATCTCGGCGGGTCTGCTTCATCTTTCTCATGTCGGGCATCCGGAGTTTGCGCACTTCCTTCTGCACATCATCGGGAAACTCGATGCGGAGGCCGCGCGACAGCGCGATGATTCGTAGATCTATGCCGGTATCGGAAGACTTCCCGACGATGTCGTCGAGAACAAAAACCGGTTGTTTGTCGCTCGACTCCCAGGAACCGAGGTGCCCGACGACAACGGTATCGTCCTTGAGCTTGCGTCCGAATGAGGCCCGCTTCAGTTCATCTTTGGGCACGAGGAAGGTTGCCGCGATGCGGTCATCAACAGGGGTGACCTGACCCTCTGATCTGCTGGTTTTTCGGTATACACCGACTATGGGCTTTCTCGAGCGTGTAATCACGCGGACAATCTTGCCGGATGGTTTCCGCTTGTTATTGCGCGAAAAGACTTCGACCTCGACGACATCGCCGTCGAGTGCTGTACCGAGATGATCCTGCTGCACAAAGACATCAGGTACGTCTGTCTGATTGACGAATCCGAAACCGCGTGAGGTTATGGAGAGCTCGCCCTGTTTCAGGTCTTTGTTTTTTGATTGTCGGTTACTGTGCTGTCTGTTATTTCTGTCGGTCATGAATATTCAGAACCTCCCTTCTGTTTGGGTTGAGTATTCCGCTGGTTGATATACATATTCCTGTCTGGACTATCAGCTCATGAACAAGCATAACATCAAACAGGCAGAGGCACCTCGCGTCATTCAGGTTCGTGGTGCGTATGGAAACAACCTTCGTAGTGTCGATGTTGATATTCCGTTAGGAACGTTTACCGTAATAACCGGTGTAAGCGGTTCAGGTAAATCAACGCTTGCCTTTGATACGATTTACGCAGAAGGGCAACGGCGTTACGTGGAAACGTTTTCTGCCTATACCAGGCAGTTTCTTGATCGTATGGATAAACCGAAGGTTTCGTCAATCGACGGTATCCCCCCTGCGATTGCAGTCGACCAGACCAATCCGGTCCGGACCTCTCGATCCACTGTAGGTACTATGACCGAACTGAACGATCACTTCAAGCTGCTCTGGGCGAAGTGTTCGATCCTTCACTGTGCAGGCTGTGGACGCCCTGTTCGACGGGAAACACCGGATAGCGTGTTCGAGGTGCTGCTTGATCATCTTGATTCCGGAGCCATCGTTGATGGCGCACGGGCGATGGTTCTGTTTACGGTCCCTGTTCCTCCCGGTCGAAGCGTCGAGGAAATGCGGGGACTTCTTGCGGATACCGGATATCACCGTATCGACGCGGAGTCCGAATCGGAGATTGTCGTCGTCGGAGACCGTCTGTTGCTTGCGCGGGATGAGCGCAGCCGGTGGATCGAAGCGATCGAAGCGGCATTTCTTCACGGCAGTAACACCTGCACGGTTCGTATTCTCGACGGTCCTGAGTTTCGTTTTTCCCGCGATCTGCATTGCCCCGACTGCGATATTCATTACCAGGACGCCGGTTCTCAGCTGTTCTCGTTCAATTCTCCCGTCGGTGCCTGCGACACCTGTCGTGGGTTCGGCCGTACCATGGGCATCGACTACGGTCTGGTCATTCCCGATGAGTCAAAAAGTCTGCGCGAGGGTGCCGTTCGCGTCTGGGAAAGCAAAAGCTACCTGGAGTGCAGGGATGATCTCCTGCGATTCGCCGGTCTTCGTGGGGTCGACCCTGATGTCCCATGGCGTGATCTTTCGGACCAGGATCGCCGTTGGGTTCTCGAAGGCGAAGGCGAATGGGATGACGGTGTCTGGTACGGGGTGCGGCGCTTTTTCGCCTGGCTTGAATCGCGCAGTTACAAGATGCATATCCGCGTACTGCTCTCACGGTATCGGTCTTATGATCTGTGCCCCGCGTGTCATGGAGCCCGGCTGAAGCCGCAAGCCCTGCAGTGGAAGATACGCGGTAGATCCATACACGATGTCATGCAGATGCCCATCTGGGACGTGCACGCCTTTTTCGGGTCCTATGCAGATGAGCTTGTCACCGCCGCAGATCCTGCAGCCGAACTCGTTCTGTCCGAAATACAGAGTCGTCTGGGGTACCTTGTCGAGGTCGGCGTCGGGTACCTGACACTCGACCGACAGTCGCGGACACTCAGCGGCGGCGAAGTACAGCGCATCAACCTGACGACGGCGCTCGGAACGCAGCTCACGAATACGCTTTTCGTGCTCGATGAGCCCAGCATCGGCCTGCACAGCAGGGACGTCGGGAGGCTTGTCGGTATACTCAGGCGCCTGCGGGACGCAGGAAATACGCTGCTGGTCGTGGAACACGATCCTCAGGTCGTTCTCGCGGCTGACAGGGTCATCGAAATGGGCCCCGGTGCCGGAACAGCCGGTGGAACGATCATCTTCGAGGGCTCGCCCCGACGACTGCTCGAGAGTGGAAGCCCCAGTGCCAGAAGCCTGCTCATACCGCCCCGACCGGCGCTGTCCTCAGCCGCCGGCTCATCCTCGCAGGTGCTCAGCGTGCGCGGTGCGACTGCGCACAACCTCCAGTCGGTAGACGTCGATATTCCCCTGCATCGCTTTGTGTGCCTGACAGGGGTCTCCGGGAGCGGAAAGAGCACGCTTCTCGAAACCGTCCTCTACCGAGCCATGCTCCGTCACTTCGGAAAGCAGACCGAAACCCCGGGAGAGCACGAGGCAATCAGTGGAGCAGAGCTGCTCGATGATATCGTGCTTGTTGATCAGTCGCCCATCGGAAAAACCGCACGCAGCAATCCTGCCAGCTACGTCGGCGCATTTGACGAGATACGCAAGCGTTTTGCTGCGCTGCCCCAGGCGAAGAAGCGCGGGTATACGCCGGGAACCTTCAGCTTCAACTCCGGCAACGGACGCTGCCCGACCTGTGGTGGGACCGGCTTTGAGCACATTGAGATGCAGTTCCTGAGCGATATCTACCTTCGATGTCCGGACTGCGAAGGAGCGCGGTACCGGTCTGAGATTCTTGAGCTCCGCATGGCTCCCTCAGCAGACGCCGTCGATCTCGGCCACAGGAGCATAGCGGAGGTCCTCGAGCTCACGGTCGCCGATGCGGCCCGCTACTTTGCTGACGACCCGAAAGTGCTCCGCGTCCTGCAGCCGCTCGTGGCTGTAGGCCTTGACTATGTAGCGCTCGGCCAACCGCTCCCGACGCTCAGCGGCGGCGAGTCGCAGCGCCTGAAACTGGCCTACCATCTTGTCGGAGCTCTTGGAAGCGGAGCAGCCACGACCGGTACGCTTTTCCTGTTCGACGAGCCGACCACGGGGCTTCACGCAACTGATATAGCCACCTTGCTGTCTGCACTCAGGACACTCGTGGAGGCGGGGAACAGTGTGCTCGTCATTGAGCACAATCTTGATGTTGTCGCCGCGTGCGACTACGTCATCGATATGGGGCCGGATGGAGGCAGCGAGGGAGGTCGAGTCGTTGTGAACGGCAGCCCGTCCGAGCTGATTGCCTCGGGTACGGGATACACCGCCGCTGCACTGGAGGCCTATCTGCAATCAGACGATGCCGCTGCGAGCGGATCGATGTGGACTGACGCCGTGGAACACGACTTCGCAGCAGAGGCATCCCCGGGTTTTGACCGACCCATCGAGGTTGTACACGCCCGTGAGCACAATCTCCGGGAGATTTCGGTGTCGGTGCCGCAGAATCAGCTCACGGTACTGACGGGTGTATCAGGAAGCGGAAAGAGCACACTCGCGTTCGATATTCTGTTCGCGGAAGGCCAGCGGCGCTATCTCGAGTCCCTGAATGCGTATGCGAGACAGTTTGTGCAGCCTGCGTCGCGACCCGATGTAGACGCCGTTCACGGTCTGCCGCCTTCGGTGGCGATCGAACAGAGGATGAGCCGTGGAGGATGGAAGAGTACGGTAGCGACGACGACCGAGCTGTTTCACTTCCTGCGGCTCCTCTTTCTGAAGCTTGGCGTACAGTACTGCCCTGACTGCGATATCGCTATTCAGCCGCAGACCGCCGACGCGATCGTAGCGGATGTTTTCTCCCGGTATCGTGATCAATCCGTCACGGTCCTCGCTCCACTCGTTGTAGCGCGCAAGGGATACTATACCGACCTGGCGGAGTGGGCCCGAAAGCACGGGTATGCAGAGTTACGCGTGGACGGTGAGTACCTGCCGACGGACGGCTGGCCGCGCCTTTCACGCTACCAGGAACATTCCATAGATCTTCCGGTCGGTTCTCTTGAACTGACTACCGACAACGAGCAGGCCCTGCGGACGCTGCTGACCCTGGCTCTGTCGGAAGGCGACGGGCAGGTACGCGTCGTGACCGACACCGACGAACGCATGTACTCGACGAATCGCAGCTGTCCGTCGTGCTCACGGAGTTTTCCGGATCTCGATCCGCGCCTGTTTTCGTTCAACAGCCGTCACGGTATGTGTTCCACCTGTAATGGAACCGGGTTCGAGAATTACTCCGATGAGGACGAGCATCCCGACCTTTCCTCACGGGTGTTCGACGGTGAGTTGACCGTCTGCCCCGATTGCGACGGAAGCCGCCTGAATGAGGTGGCCAGGGCCGTGCGCTTTCGCGATCGTGACATCGCATCGGTCGCTGCGGACTCAGTTCAGGCGCTCTCGGTGTGGATGGACGGAATCAGCCTGAGTGACAGGGAAGAACAGGTTGCCCGGGATATTGTCAGTGAACTCAGGGTTCGTCTCGGTTTTCTGGAGCATGTAGGACTTGGTTATCTCGGGCTCGACCGGGCGGCCCCGACGCTTTCCGGAGGAGAGGCACAGCGGATCAGACTCGCCGCGCAGCTTGGAAGCAACCTCCGGGGCGTCTGTTACGTGCTTGACGAACCGACAATCGGTCTTCACACCCGCGATAACCGCATGCTGCTCGATACGCTCATGTCGCTGCGGGACAAGGGAAACACCGTTGTCGTTGTAGAGCACGATGAGGCGACGATACGCAGCGCGGACAGAATCATCGACCTTGGACCGGGCGGAGGAACGCGGGGCGGGATGATACTCGGAGAAGGTTCGGTGGATGAGCTGCTGAAAGTGACTGAGTCGGTCACCGCACAGATACTCGCCTGTCCTCCCGAGCACCCCACGATTCCGCGCGAAGATCGGGATGAGCCCCCGATTTCTGCTGCCAACGTGCTGACGATCAGTGGCGCATACCGGAACAACCTGAAAGAAATCGATGTGCAGATTCCGCTCGGAAGACTTGTGTGCCTGACCGGCGTTTCTGGCAGCGGTAAGAGCTCACTCGCACGCGGGGTCGTGTTCCCGTCCCTGCGCGATACGATCGCGGCGGGCAGAACGAGGGCTTCGCGCAGGAAAAGCAGGACAACCGGACCTGTGCTGATCGGGTGTGCCGGCCTGAGCGGACACGAAGTTATCGATCGCGTACTTGAGGTCGACCAGACACCCATAGGAAAGACACCGCGCAGCTGCCCAGCCACCTACGTCGGTATCTGGGACGAGATCCGGAAACTGTATGCCCAGACCCCGGAAGCGCGGATACACGGGTATACAGCAAGTCGGTTCTCCTTCAACACCTCAGGGGGCCGCTGCGAAAACTGCGGGGGACAGGGTATGGTGAAGATAGAGATGAATTTTCTTCCGGATGTGCGCATGCCCTGCGAGCAGTGCGGTGGTGCGCGCTTCGACGAGGAGACACGAAACGTCCGGTACAAGGGGGCGTCGGTATCCGATGTCCTCGATATGAGCGTTGAGGATGCTGTCGGCTTTTTCTCCGCGCATCCGAAGATATCATATGCCCTTGAACTCATGGATGAGGTCGGTCTTGGCTACCTGAAACTCGGGCAGCAGAGTCCGACCCTGTCGGGTGGTGAAGCCCAGCGGGTGAAGCTCGTAACCGAGCTGTCGAAGACCGGAGGAGTAAAGGCCGGGCATACCCTCTACGTGCTGGATGAGCCGACAATCGGTCTTCATATGGCGGACGTCGGGAAGTTGACCCGGGTCCTTTTGCGGCTTGTAGACGCAGGTAACTCGGTACTGGTTGTCGAACATAATCTCGATCTGATCGCCGAATCTGACCATGTCATCGATCTGGGACCCGAGGCGGGGGAGGAGGGGGGTACGATCGTATCTGAAGGCGCACCGGCTATGATTGCCCGCGGTCATGGATACACGGCTCAAGCCCTCGCCGGGGTATTTGCCCGAAACACATCGCATGGAGTATCGTAAAGTCATGCTTCAAACCGTACTGTCTGACGAAATACTTGAATTCATCGAGAGCCGGGACTGGCAGAGTCTCGCGCGTTCACGGTACAAGTGGCCCGATCCCGAAATTGTTGCACCCGATATTGTCGATGAGATGGACGAGCTTGATAAACAGGACAAGGTCCTGTTTTTCAGGTCCCTTCCGCGTGATCTGGCCGTTGAAGTGTTCTCTTACCTGGAAGGCGATGCCGCAGACGACCTGCTTGTCAGCCTGACTGACTCGGAGACACGCGCGCTGCTTCGCGAGATGAGTGTTGACGACCGTACCGCACTGCTTGAGGAACTGCCAGGCGAGCTCACACAGAAGTTGCTCGGCATGCTTACGCCGACCGATCTCGCCGAGGCCCGACAGTTTCTTGGGTATCCCGAGGAGAGTGTCGGACGTCTGATGACACCCGACTACGTGAAGGTTCAGGCAGGGTGGACGGTCGGACGCGCTCTTGAGCACATACGACAGGTCGGGCACGAGAGTGAGTCCCTTTCGGTCATCTACGTTGTCGACGGGAAAGGGGTTCTCGTGGACGGTCTGTCATTACAGCGATTCATTCTGTCACCGCCCGACACACCGATCAGGGCAATAATGGATGACTCGTACCTCTGCCTTGAAGCGACCGCGGACCGGGAGGAAGCAGTCCGCGTCATGCAGCGTTACCATCGTCTCATGCTCCCGGTTGTGGACACCCGTGGCGTGCTGATCGGTGTTGTCACGGTCGACGATATTATGGACGTGTCGGAGGAAGAAACCACCGAGGACTTCCACCTGCAGGCAGCGGTCACACCGCTTCGCACCTCGTATCGTGATGCGAGCATTCTTGATCTGTTTCGTTCGCGTATCGGCTGGCTGGCCATGCTCGTGGTCGTTAACCTGGTATCTTCCGGGGTTATCGCAGCCTATGAAGCGACTCTTGAGACGATCGTCGTCCTCGCGTTTTTCATTCCGCTCATCATTGACACGGGAGGTAACGCCGGAAGTCAGAGCGCCACGCTCATGATTCGTGCCATAAGCACCGGTGAAATCAAAATGGAGCAGTGGTTTCGCGTGTTCGCGAAAGAGTTGCTGATCGGTTTACTGATCGGTCTGGTACTCGGGGTTCTGGGTTTTGGTCTTGGGACCTGGCGTGGCGGTCCCGGGGTCGGTCTGGTCGTGTTTCTGACCCTCACGTCCATACTGGTCATTACCAACCTGATCGGCATGTCGCTTCCCTTCGTCCTCAGTCTCGTGAAAGCCGACCCGGCGGTCGCCAGTGGCCCGCTGATCACCAGCGTTGCGGACGCGGTGGGACTCCTAATCTATTTCGGGTTTGCGACCTGGATTCTGTTGTAAGAGAAGGCCTATGGCTTTCTGTGCCGCGCCGCTAACTCGTGCACTTCCGCCTTTGTAAACTCATAGGTCGAGTTGCAGTTGTGGCACACAGTTGTGACAGGGAAGGGACCGTTCGCTTCGAGATCATCGAGTTCCTGATCGGACATGCCTGCTATAAAGCGGGCAAATCGCTCCTTTGAACAGGCGCAGAAAAAGCTGGCTTCCCGGGTGCCGACAATCTCCGGTTCGAGCGCTGCAAACTGCCGATGCACTACATCCGCCCCGGTATGCCTATCGGCAAACAAGCGTCCCAGACTCGGAAGCTCCTCAACCAGTTCCTGAGCGCGTTCCTTTTCTTCATCGTGTGCACCAGGTATCGCCTGCACAAACAGCCCCCCGGCGCCGCTGATTCGTCCGGCGGCATCGAACTGTACGCTCAGATTGAAGGCCGTAGGCGTCTGTTCGGACTGCACGTAGTAGTTTGCGAGATCCCTGGCAATCGAGCCGTACTCTACCAGTACCTGCCCGGTAAAGGGTTGTTTCTGTCGTTCCAGGTGACGCGTTAACGAGAGAATACCGACCCCTATAAACGGTCCTGTATCGAAACTCTCGAGTTCTTCCTCAATGAGTATTGTCGAGTTCTTGAGGTACCCGCGTACTTCACCCCGTGCAGTTGCTTCAACGTTCATTCCCTGTACCGGGCCTGAACAGTCTATGGACAGGATTACTCGTCCGTGTTCCTTGAGCTGTGACCCGACGAGAGCAGTCGCGAGGTAACCGTGACCGAGAATCAGACTTTCCATTATGCCAAGCTGATGATTACGGCGCATTGCATTCAGCATGTGAGTGCCGTGAATGACCGCTCCGCGTAGATTACCGCGGGCGAGAAGAAAAATGTCGATGCCGTCGGAGGCAAGTGTGTCGAGATGGCGGGCGTGCTCAGTGTCCTGTTCGGGTTGCAAATTCATTACGATTAGTACGCTGTTCGACTGCCGCTTCATTGTCAAGCTGTATGACTGGTCGAACGCTGATTTCATGTAGTATTTTTGCGCAGAGGTTACCTATGGCAGAAAGCTCAAAAATCCAGACCGCAACGCTCGGTGGCGGGTGCTTCTGGTGCATAGAAGCGGTGTTTCGCCGCATCGACGGGGTAGAGTCGGTGCAGTCGGGCTATTGTGGCGGCTCGGTTGCAAATCCCAGCTACGAGGACGTATGTACAGGACAGACCGGGCACGCAGAGGTCGTGCAGGTGAACTACGATCCGTCGATAGTGTCGTACGACCGCATCCTTGAGACATTCTTCAAGGCACACGATCCGACGACCGTGGATCGACAGGGTGCTGACGTCGGATCACAGTACCGGTCGATTATCTTCTATCACTCCGACGAGCAGAAACTCATCGCCGAGCGTATGGTGGATACGGTGCAGAAGTTGCTCGGGAAGCCGGTTGTAACGCGGATTGAACCGTCTGCTGAATTTTATGCTGCCGAAGCGTATCACGACAGGTATTTTGACCGGAATCCAGGCGCGGGGTATTGTCGTGTCGTAATTCAGCCGAAGTTGCAGAAACTGGGGATGTTATAGCTAAGTCATTTGGTTGTGGCAGTTTGACACGCCACATACCCTGTGGTACGATTTCTTCACTTGAGGGGACGAGCCGCCGATACTCTTGTTAAAGGAAGACGCGGGTATCGGGAGCAGTGTGTCTTGTTGCTGTCGGAAGCCTCCGCCTGGCATGTATTGAGGTTACAGCTTGAAGAGAAAGCAAAGCGCAACTGAAACTCGAGGTACCATTGCGAAGGCTCTTGGCGGAGTCGCGCTCCTTACTCGTGCGGTATATGGTATGACGCTTGCGTTTCCCCGCCGCATATACAGTCTTGCGCGCCGCAGCTACACGATCATGATCGTGCCGCACAATACGGCGTCACCCTTTAATTTCACCATTAATTTCGCCGGTATCGTATTTATCGGTCTGGTTACGATTCTCGTCGCGGTTTCCTCGGTCTGGATGGTCGGGGAAAGCCTCGATCGGCTCGAAACGCTCTCAGTTCAGGAATCCCAGCTCCAGCAGGTACAGGCGAGCGTAGACAGTCTCCGGGATGAGCTGCACGGTCTCCTTCGGAGCGCGCGGAACTTCGACTCGATTCTTTCATCGGCGTTTGCCGGTGTCCCCGGCAGTGGTATCTCGTTTTCCGACGAAAACGTCGTGTTGCTGTCCTCTGTTGAACCGACGGGAACGCTCGAATCCGATATAGAAATTCTCAGCAGGCTCTCCTCGGTACTCTCGAGTGCCGGTGAACCCATCGCTCAGGCGGCGCTCGCCGTCGCGAACAAGCGCGAGTTTCTGCAGGATATTCCGACGCACTGGCCCGTCGCCGGTGGACTCGGCATAGTCACGCACGAGTGGGGCCCGAATATTCATCCCTTTTTCGGGCGGTGGTACTGGCATACCGGTTTTGATATCGCTGACCCGAGACCGGGACTCGGTATCGTCGCGACCGCGAACGGTACGGTCGTCGAGACAGGTTGGCAGGAGTTCGGTTTTGGTAACTTCGTCGTGCTCGAACACCGTTTTGGTATACGGACGGTGTATGCGCACATGGCTCGCATAGATGTCAGCGTCGGCGACACTGTTCGACAGGGCGAGCGCCTTGGCATCCTCGGAAGCACCGGTATGAGTACCGGACCGCATGTTCACCTCGAGGTTATTGTCGGCGACCAGAACGTCGATCCGGCCGGCTTTCTCACGATCACCAATCAGTTCGGGCGTCGAACCACCCGCGTTCGACGTTAGGTACTCCTGACGTTTTACATTTCGTGAACCACCGCGTATATTACTCTTGTTATACTGACAGGGGAGCGGACATGGCACGCAGCACAGACATTCCACGAAGGCTGAAGCTTCAGGCAGGTGGCGTTGTTTTTCTGCAGTCGCTTCTTGGTGTTCCCTGGGCGATACACGTGTTTCGGGCCGAAGGTGTCGGCTCAACGTTTTTCTGGCTTGTCGGGTTCATTTCCGCGGTGGCCGTATCATCAGCCGTGTTCCTGTCGTCTCTGCGCGAAAATCGGGCTCCGCATCCTCCGGATGCTCCGATCCGGTCTGACCTGGGCCTTGCGAACACGCTGACGATGTTGCGCTCGTACGCTGTTTCGGTGCTCTTTGCAATAGCCCTGTTCCCGGTGCGAAGTCCTATCCTGCTATGGGCGCCGTTCGTCCTGTACACGGTAAGCATAACAATTGACTTTTTCGACGGGTTTATAGCCCGTGTCACCCGCCGACCATCGCTTCTTGGCGAGACACTCGAGCACGAGTTCGACAGCATAGGCCTGATTTCGGCGACCCTCGTCGTGGCAGCGCGTGGGACACTTTCGTGGTGGTTCATGCTGCCGGCACTCTATCGGTATATATTCATGTTTGCGTACTGGAGACGGGTTACCCAGGGGCTTCCGGTGGTCGAGCCGGACAATGGCGGTGCAGGCCGGGTAATCGCCGGACTCTACTGGGGATATATCGCTACCGCACTCATTCCGATATTTCCGGTGCACCTTCTGCGCCTTGGAGCGGCATTCTTCGTCGTACCGCTTACCGGAGCCTTTCTGCGCGACTGGTTCATAGTGACAGGCCGTCTGGTACCAGGTACCGGGATGCATCGGCTGCTTTCCTACATCTTTCGTGTTTACGTATTCGGATGGATTCCGCTTGCCGTGCGCATCGCAAGCGCGGGGCTCATAATTCTGCTCGCGCAACGGTTGAGTGGCATTCCATCGGCCATACTGATTCTTGCAGCCAGCGGTCTGATGCTTGGTGCGATGGCCCGCACGAACGCCATACTCTCCATCGCCATCCTTTCCTTACCGGTTGTATACCAGGGTGTAAGCGGGGCGGGGCTTGTTCAGATCGTCGTGGCGCTTAACTGCCTCATAATCGTAGCCGGCGGAGGTCGTTTTGCGCTCGCACGACACGAAGACATCCCATTTGCCAGCCGCCTGGGCGGCGGGGCAAAGGCCTCTCACTGAGAAGCGAGAGGCCTCGCCTGTGTACCCCAGGCCCAGGGGCTAATGTGGCAGATGGGGTTTCGCGTACCCGTAGGTGACAACTCCCGCAAAGGCGCCCGCGAGCGCAATCAGGACCGACCAGTAACCGGCGCCTATGAGCGCGTACAGGGGACCAGGACACGCACCGACAAGTGCCCAACCGAGTCCGAATACGATGCCACCTGCGAGGTTGCCGACTTTATTGAACGGCTTCGCGGCAAGTTTGATTTCCTCGCCTTCCACCGACCGTATCCCGAACGTGCGGATCAGGAAGACCGAGAGCGCCCCTATGACCACTGCGCTTCCTATGATCCCGTACATGTGCACCGACTGAAAGTAGAACATCTCCTGTATGCGGAACCAGCTGACGACTTCCGCCTTGACGAGTACGACTCCAAAATAGACACCAAACAGAAAAAACTTGATCAGTTTCATGGCAAACCCCTTATAGCAGTGACACAATGTAGGGAAGAATCAGGTGGGCCATTGCCAGACCACCGATAAAAAATCCGATAACGGCGACGAGCGAACCAACACTCAAGAGTGAGAGCCCCATAATCGCGTGCCCCGACGTGCAACCGTTCGCGTATCGCGCCCCGAAACCGACGAGAAAGCCACCACCGATCAGAATCACGAGGGCTGCAGGGGAGCTGAGCGCTGATGTACCGAAAATCTCCGCAGGTTGCAGCGCCTCCGGTGACGAAAGTCCCCAGGATGCGAAAAGCTCCCGGGCTGAGCTGCTGACTTCGGGTGCGGCGTCTCCGTTGAGAAACAGTACTGCGATCGCCGCCCCCACCACGACACCGGCAACCAGGACAATACTCCACATTGAGGCTTTCCAGTCGTAGTTGAAGTACTTTGCCTTTCGCACCGGAAGTACGGCTGCGCATATGTGCTGCAGAGAGGACGAGACACCAAACTGTTTGTTTGCGAGCAGCAGTAGCAGCGGTACCATGAGCCCGAGCAGCGGGCCGGAAATCCACCACGGCCAGGGACCTGTTATTGCATCAATCATAGAGAACTCCTTTCAGATAACTGTATAGAGACTATCATACGTGATCAAAATAGTATTTGACTATATTGGAAATGTCAAATATATTGTTCATACATTCTACGAATACGGGAGTACATGTATGTTTTTACGACAAGTCTATGATGATGCACTGGCGCAGGCCGCATATCTGATCGGATGTCAGCAGAGTGGCGAGGCTATCGTCATCGACCCGGAGCGTGACATAGACCGGTATCACGCGCTCGCGGCAAAACACGACCTCACGATCATCGCCGCAGCAGAAACACATATACACGCCGATTTTGTGAGCGGTACACAGGAGTTCGCGGCCGATCCGTCGGTACAGGTGTACCTGCCCGGAGAGGGTGGGCCGGACTGGACGCATGCATGGACCGGCGGCAGGAGTAACATTACCCTGCTCATGGATGGTGACAGCATTCATATCGGGAACATCGAAATCAAGGCTGTGCACACACCAGGGCATACCCCGGAACACCTCAGCTATCTCATTACCGATCATGGAGGTGGCGCGACCGAAGCGGTTGCCATCGCCACCGGAGATTTCGTGTTCGTCGGGGATGTCGGACGACCTGATCTGCTTGAATCCGCCGCCGGGATCGTCGGAAACATGGAGCCGTCGGCTCGTCGTTTACAGAAATCGCTTGCGGAGCGGCTCGACCTTCCGGAGTACACGCAGATTCTGCCTGGCCACGGAGCCGGGAGTGCCTGCGGGAAAGCGCTCGGCGCCCTGCCATCATCTACCCTCGGGTACGAGCGCCGCTTCAACGGAGCGCTCAGTCTTGCGCAGACGAATGCCGAAGAGTTCGTCTCGGTGATACTGTCGGGACAGCCCGAGCCTCCCATGTACTTCGCGCGAATGAAAACCGTCAACCGTGACGGTATCACGGTTACCGGTGGTGCCCCAAAGCCTCGCGAAATGACAGCATCAGAGTTCACGAGCGAGGCACAGGCTCCAAAAGTCCGCGTCATCGACGCGCGCAGCGACCGTCAGGCCTTCATTACGGCGCATCTTCCCGGTTCGATTTTCGGCGGACTCGGCGACGGCACCATTGTGAACGCCGCGGGTTCTACCATCGCCGATGACGAACACGTTCTGCTCGTACTTGATTCCGCCGACGATGCCGATGAAGCCGCCCGCCTGTTGTATCGCATCGGGTACGATCACGTCGACGGGTATATCACTTTCGAGGACCTGCGATCCTCGGGTGTCGAGCTTGAGACTCTTGAGCACTTCCAGTGCGAGACCTTTGATCCTGGCACCGTGAAGGCTGGTGAGGTAATCCTGGATGTCCGGAACACCAGCGAGCACAACGAACGATGCTATCCGGGTTCGGTCTGTCAGCCCTATACGAGACTGACTGCGGCTCTCGATACGCTTGACCGGTCGACACGCTACTACGTTCATTGTCAGTCGGGGCGCCGCGCGACTGTTGCGGTTTCGTACCTCAAAGCTCTCGGATATAATGCCGTTCTTATGGATGGCAGCTGCGAAGCAAGTTATCCAAAAGCATCATAAACGGGGCCATATATGGACATGACTCTCGCTGTCGTCTTCGGACTGCTGGTCGGCCTTTCTCTAGGCCTGACCGGTGGTGGAGGATCGATACTCGCCGTCCCACTGCTCATCTACGGTCTCGGTATGGAGCTCCGTGCCGCCGTAGCCATTTCGCTCGCGGTTGTCGGATTAACATCGCTTTTCGGAGCGGTTATTCAGGCCAGAAGCGGTAACGTCCTCTGGAAAGCAGGAGCCATCCTCGGGCTCGGAGGAATTATCGCAGCCCCCTTCGGTGCGCAGCTTGGTACCCGCATACCCGAGGATATTTCCCTGGTGCTCTTCGCAGCGCTTATGATTTTTGTGGGTGCGCGTATGGCGAGACGCGAGAGGCCCGCTCCCGAGGTTCCGACCGGGAGGTTCACCTGTCCTCTTGACGAACAGGGCAGGCCCGCCGGGGGCATCACGTGCGCGCTGAAGCTCGGTGCTGCCGGGCTTATGACCGGTGTGCTCTCGGGATTTTTCGGCGTCGGAGGCGGTTTTCTGCTCGCTCCCGCTCTGATTTTTGTCGCTGGTGTCAGCATCGATCGTGCTCTCGCGACGTCGCTCGTCGCAATCGCGCTCACCGCGGTGAGCGGTTTTATCGCAAACTTCGCCGCCGCCTACGGTTCTCCGGTCGCGCTCACCGCCGTGTTCGCTGCGGGAAGCTGGGCCGGTATGGTCGGTGGTGCATGGCTCAAGCAGTACCTCTCACCGGTAGTCCTCCGCAGGATTTTTGCCGTGGTTGCGGTTGGTGCGGGATTGTTTGTGGCGGCCGAAACCCTGATCTTCGTGTAGTTACTGCCTTCTAACTGTGGTAGACAGCCGTGCACGTATTCCGTATCTTTTACCTGTGGTTGGGTTGCTGTTACGGTCCGGGTAGTATCAGGATATCCAGGCATGCCCAGTCAAATTTCCATGAAAGCTTTTTATCACCATAGACCCTTCTACGTGGTCGGGATGGCTCTCGTCGCTGTGATACTCATAGCAGGAGCGGTCTTTCTCTACTCGGTCATTCGGGACACACCGCCTCTTACCGAATACGAGCCAACATCAGCTGGCCCGGTCGTGTACGATCGGCACGGTCTGGAGATAGGGCGGCTCGCTGAAGAAACCCGGGTTCACGTCAGCCTTGATTCGGTTCCGGAACATCTGATACATGCGCTGATCGCGACCGAGGACCGGTCGTTTTTTCGCCATCGCGGCGTTGATCTGAGGGGGATTCTGCGTGCGGGCAGCAGGAATGTACGGGCGCTCGGCATCGTCGAAGGTGCGAGCACCATAACCCAGCAGCTCGCGCGGACACTGTATCTGTCTCGCGAACGGACCCTGCGCAGGAAGATCTCCGAGATTTATCTGGCGGTACAGATGGAACGCCGGTACAGCAAGAATCAGATCATCGAAATGTATCTGAACGAGGTCTACTTCGGCGCGGGTGCATACGGTATCGAAGCGGCATCGCAGCGATACTTCGAGAAGTCGGTCAGCGATCTGGAACTCCACGAGTCTGCCCTCCTGGTCGGTCTGCTGCGCGCGCCGAGTCAGATCAATCCCTTCCGAAACCCTGCGGCGGCACGATCAAATCGCCAACGGGTCCTGTTAAACATGATACACGCGGGATTTCTGACCGAAGAACAGGCAGCCGACGCTGTACCCGACGAGGTGGACTTTGCGGATCCGTACGAGAGGGAACCCGGTGACTATATCATTCAGCACGTACGGGATCTTCTTCTGGATGATGTCGACCGTGATGTCCTGTACGGGGCGGATCTTGAGATACACACGACATTTGATCTTGAGAAACAGGAGATCGCTGCTGAGGCCATACGCGATGCATTCAACGCGGGCACCCTGCCGACGGTTGAAGACGGGGATGAACCGATTCAGGCGCAACAGCCGCAGGCCGCCATGGTCAGTGTCGACGCCGAAACAGGTGAACTGCGAGTTCTTCTCGGAGGCAGACACGGTGACACGTTCAACCGGGCGCAGGACACCGCGCGGCAACCAGGATCCGCCATAAAACCCTTTGTCTATGCGACGGCCGTGAGCGAAGGACGTGTGTTCCCGGGGACCATCATCAACGACATGCCCCTGTACGAGCACGATGAAGAAGACGACGTGTATGTCGTCTGGCCGCGCAATTTTGACAGCAGGTATCACGGACTGGTATCGCTTCGTGAGGCGATGGCCCTGTCGGTGAACGTTCCCGCCGTCCGGGTTGCCCGGGAGCTGGGTATTCCGGAACTGCGCACAGGCGTTGAGGATTTCGGTTTTACGACTCTCGGGGATGAGGACGGTGATCCCGATCACGACGCGTTTGCGCTTGGTGGTCTTGAGCACGGCGTCACCGTTCTCGAAATGGCTTCGGCATTCAGTGTGTTCGCAAACCAGGGTGTGCGGGTTGAACCGGTCAGTATCGACCACATTCTCGATGCGGACGGTGAGCGAGTGTACGAAGCGGAACAATCAGAACGGAGAGTTCTCTCGGAGGTCGACGCGTATATCATGCGTGATATGCTTCGTACCGCAGTCGAAGAGGGGACCGGTGCCCGTGCAGCGTTGTCCGATCTTCCGGTTGCCGGGAAGACCGGTACCACGGATCTTCATACTGATGCGTGGTTTACCGGATTCAGCGACCAGCTCGTGACTTCGATCTGGGTCGGTGAGGATCGTGCCTTGCCTATGATGTATGATGAGTCCGATGACGACTCCGGGTATTCACGGGCTGAGGGTGCTGGTGATTTCGAAGTGCTCGGTGTTCACGCGTCTGAGGTCTGGGCCGACTACCAGCGCGGGATTCTGCATTACCGTGACACGCTTCCGGACGTAGAAGACCTGGATCTCCCCCTGTTTTCTGCACTGGCGGAGCTTCCGCAGCTCATTCCGGAAGACGTGTACGACTGGAATGGAAGACCGGACGAGGTCCGGGAAGTAGAAGTCTCCACGAGAACAGGCCTACCGCTTGCCGTGTACCCTGAGGTGTTTCCCGGCGGGACGGTCAACGAACTCATGGCTGAGGACAGTGATCCGGATATCATGGACGCCGTACCGTTTACCGAAGCCGGACAGCTTCTGCTCGGTGTCGGGCGGACGGATTTCGACGGTGTATTCCTTCCGATCTACTATGAACGCGGCCCGATGACCGTTTCGCTCGGAGACGATGAGCACGTGCGAGTTTCGGGTGGCCAGATCTTCCGCGGTACGTATCACGTCGCGGACGGGGAACCCGTTCAGATCATCAACCCGGAAACCGGGTTGCCGCCTGACCCTGAGTCCGTACGGTTCGTGCCGGTGGTCTCCCGGGTTTTTCCGGTTCGCCTGCCTCTCCAGGACGTCTAAGGCTATGTTCTGACTGCGTTGTCGCGTCGTTCGTGCATGTTCGCTTCGAATGAAGCGGGATATCTCAGGGTGGGGCGGGACACTTCTTCGAGCCGTGTGTAGCTATCGCGGTTCAGCTCCCAGCCCGAGACTTTGAGGCTGTCTGAGAACTGTTCACGCGTCCGTGCTCCCGCTATGACCGATGCTACACCCGGCCGCCCGAGAACAAACCGGAGGGCCACCTGCGTGGCGCTGCGCTCCTCATCGGCCGCAACTTCCAGAAGCGTCCTGAGTATATCGTCCGCATTTGAAGCGAAGCTTTTACTCTGCCAGACCCATCCGGCCTCCGATCGTGTGCCGGGCCTCGTCCGGTCACCGGGCTGGTATTTTCCGGTCAGAAATCCACCGGCCAGTGGTCCCCATGCGACCAGTCCGACGCCCTTTTCGAGGCAGAGAGGTACGACCTCCTCCTCGAGATCCCGGACGACGAGATTATATTGTCCCTGGTAGGCGACGAAGCGCTCGAGATTCCCCGAAGCACTCGTCCACAGAGAATCACACAGCCGCCATGCGGGATAGTTGCTGCAGGCGATGTATCGCACCATGCCACCACGCACCAGATCGTCCAGCGCGCGCAGGGTCTCTTCGGGTTCGACCTGGGTGTCGACGTGATGCACGTAATAAACGTCGATGTAATCGGTGCCGAGGCGTTTGAGGCTGTCGGTCACCGCGCGGTATACGGCGTGCCGGGACACCCCTGAGTCGTTTGGGCCCGGGCCGAAGGGGTTGAAAAACTTCGTCGCCAGGACAACGTCCTGCCGTCGACCGGCAAGCGCTTTTCCGAGAATGCGTTCGGACTCTCCGTCAGCGTATGTGTTCGCGGTGTCAAAGAACGTGACTCCTGCGTCAATCGCACCGTGCACGATGGCTTCGCTCTCGGTTTCGTCGGTCGTATGACCGAAGGTCATCGTTCCCAGACAAAGTTCGGAAACCTTGAGCCCGCATGTGCCTATTCGTCGATAATTCATAGTACGGGAAGTCTAACACACATGCTATTATGTCGGCGTGAAGATTCATGCTCGTATCGTAAACACGGTCGTAAAAACGCTGTTTCGGCTGCTGTACAGACTGGATGCTCATCAACTGCAACGGGTTCCACGCTCCGGACCCGGGCTTCTTCTGTCAAATCACGTTACCAATCTCGAAGGTCCACTTTTGTATGTCTTTCTGTCTCCACGGAAACTGACCGCCCTCGGTAAGATCGAGCTCTGGAAGAACCCGTTTACGCGTTTTTTCATGGAGATATGGAACATAATTCCCCTGCATCGCGGCAGCGTTGACGGGGAGGCGATGCGTGCGTGTTTCGAACGTCTCTCCGAGGGATACATCGTTGGCATAGCTGCCGAAGGCACACGCAGCCGGGACGGAACCCTGCAGAAGGGACTCCCGGGCGCGACGCTGCTGGCCACGCGCGCGGCGTGCCCGATCATCCCGGTTGCGCACTGGGGCTTACCGGAACTGCCACGGAATCTCAAACGACTTCGAAGGACACCGGCGACGGTCAGGGTCGGCAGGCCTTTCTATCTAAGAAAGTCTGATGGGGCCTCGGTGACTCGCAGCGAGCGTGAGCAGATGGTCGACGAAATGATGTATCAGCTGGCGCTTCTGCTGCCACCCGAGCTGCGCGGCGCGTACGCGGATCTGTCAAGAATGTCGACCGACTTCGTGGTATTTGCAGACACCGCTATCGCCGGGTGACCCGTGCGGTCCATTCTGCAAGCTCCCGTATGCTGAGTTTCTTCATACCTCGGACATAGGTGTCCAGGTTATCACCAATCGGCTCTGTCCAGGCCGAGGAGAGGCACGATGGACCCTGGGCGACGCACAGGGCTGTCGCGATCTGTGCAGCATTGCAGTCGACGTCCTGACCAGCCATGGCGATGATGTGCATGGTTTCGTCGAAGTCACCTTTCCCGAACCACAGCGCGACGACTTCGGCGCAGGCGTTGGGGTAGGCATGAACCCAGTTATAGGTCTTGTAGCGTTCCTCACAGGCTGTCCAGGCATCCTGCCAGCTCGTCCGTTCCGAACATTCGTCGAGTGCGAATCGAACGACCGAGGCGTATTCACTGTCGGAGGGAAGGGCATCGACGCACTGCTGAAGGGCGGCCCTGATGTCGTGCTCGACAAAGGACAACGAGACGAGCATGGCGTTAAAGACTTCTCCGAGTATACCGTTGCCGGTGTGGGAAACCTCTCCGTCAATCCACGCGAGCCGTGCGGCTTCTCGGGGATCACCGGGCGTGATCATGCCACAGACTGCCCCGCGCATCTGAGCACCGATCCACTCGCTGTAGGGGTTGTTCCAGCTACCCGAGCGGGGAGCGACCATACCTGCCTTGAGATTCCGGAGTGCAACATATTCCGCTGACCAGCCGAACGGCACGAGCGCGACCCACTGGTTTCCGATCTCTGTCCCGGTCACCCGGGAACCCGACTGTTCGTAGGCCTTGAGGAACGCGAGTTCGTAGGTTATGTCGTCGTTATAGGTGTTGGGCTGCACAAGATACCCGCGAATGTCGCCGAGCGTCTCTTTCAGTGCGGCAGACGTATATCCCTCAATTGCTGTTCCGAGTGCACCACCGATGATCTGGCCAAGCCAACCGGCGTGCAGCCGCTTCAGGAATTCCGAATCGGATTCCGTGTAATCGGAGGCTGCGGGAGGCGTAAGCGAACGCTTGCACTGTTCCCAGTTATCGATCTGTTCGTACTTCCAGTAGGGTGATGATTCTTCTTTTCGCGGGTTTGCAAATGCCTGCCACATGATGGTCGTAATCTCATGAAGTGCGGGCATATCACCGGCGTCCAGCGCGGCGATACCCTGATCTACAAGACCCTCCCAGCCGTCGACCGTCATTCCGCGGTTTTCGAGAGCCTGTACGCCTGCGACCATAAGGCGTTCGGGTGCACCGGATCCCGGTACTTCGCTGTACCAGAGCATCTTTGCCTGTGCGTCCTCAGAGTCCTCGAGGCCCTGTATGGCGTTCCAGGTCTGGTCGTCTTCCTCCCGCAATTTTGGTCGGGCTGCCGTCATGGTGGCTCGTTCGCGTTCCCATGCTCTCATGTTGTTGTTATCTCCTGTTTCCTATCCGTTGAATACCTGCATCGGGCTATCCGATGTGTGCTGTGCTATGCGTTCAACCAGTTCCCTGTTCTTGTCATATACGGTCTTGTGATCGATCGAAACATGCCGGCCGTGTTTCACCACGATCTTGCCGTCGACTATGACCGTATCTACATTGTGTTCCTGTATCGCGTAGAGAAGGTCCGCGGCCACGGAATATCCCGGGTTCATTGCCGGTGTGTTCTTGCGGATGAGAACCAGATCAGCCGGGGCGCCGGGGCGAACCTCGCCGTAGTTCGGCAGGCCGAGCGCACGCCCACCGGATGTGAGAAGCGGTAGAACCGAACCGAGCGAGCCTTCTTCCGGGTTGCCGGTTGCGAGCTTCGCCAGGAGGGCGGCATCCCGCGCGGTCCGGAACAGGCTCATGGTGCTGTTAGACGCAGCGCCGTCGCTTCCGAGCCCGAGCACCAGTCCTGCCTTCTGCGCACGGGGCAGAAAATCGGTCATGTCGCCGAAGCGCATATAGGTGGTCGGACAGTGAGCAACGACTGCGCCACTCTCACGAATCAGAGTCATGTCCTCGTCGGTGGCGTGATACGCGTGAGCAAGAAGGCTCCCGCCCCGCAGTACGCCGGCGTCCTTAAGCACTGCTACGGGAGTTTTACCGTGTTGTGCGATGGATTGTGCTACCTGTTTTGCCGTCTCGCTGACGTGCGTATGCATGCGCAGCCCGATGCGTTCCGCTTCATCAACAATCTTCCGGAGAAACTCTACGGGGCAGAGGTATGGTGAGTGTGGTCCGAAGGACACGGTGATGCGTGGATCGGCGTGATGATATTCCTCGGTAAAGGCGATCGCTTCCTGCAGTTTTCGTTCTGCGTCATCTCCTACGCCGAACACAGCCTGAGCAATATTCGCCCGCATGCCGCTGCGCTGAAACGCCCGGAATGCATGGTCCATGTGAAAATAATGGTCCGCGACGCAGGTTACGCCGCTCGTCAGCATCTCGAGAGCTCCGAGCAGCGTACCCCAATAGACATCCTGAGGGGTGAGATTTTTCTCGAATATCCACACATGCTTGTTGAACCAGTCTTCCGGGGTCACATCCTCGGCGGTACCCCGAAGTGGTGCCATGGCCGTGTGCGCGTGCAGATTGACGAGTCCGGGAATCAGGTACGCGCCATCAGCGTCGATAATTTCTTCGTTGTCCCGAAATCCTCCGCCATGGCGCCCGTGTCCGTGCGATTTTCCGATGGAACCCGAACCGACTGAGGTAATCGTGGAACCATCGACATAACAGAAACCGTCTTCCGTTACCGTTCCCTGTGACAGGTCGACAATGCTTGCATTGCGGATCAGCATAACGCACCTCCTTCCGGTGTCAGTTCCTTGATGTCACCTGCAGCGGGAGTCAAGCTCCGAAAAGACCGAAAACATGAGCGACCGGAAGCGTTCCGTGTCGATGTCCAGGGCAACGCTCGCATTCGGTGCATTTCCCGTGACGCCATACAGGTCTGCAACTGTTCTCCCTACAGTATGCTCCCCTTTCGTTTCTACCGCTACATGCAGATCGCGCGCGGTAACGATATCCGGGGAAGCGGCTACAGCTACCGCAAGTGCATCGTGAAGGGCTGCACCCGCCATGCCGAACACTTTCTTGTAGGTGCCCGCAAAAAACGCCAGAAGGTCACCGACAATGTGCGAAACAGGTCCGTCGGATGCCTGAAGGGAGGCAATATCGTCCAGGTTCAACATCGCGCGATTGGTCACGTCAAGTCCGACCATCGTAAGAGGCAGACCGGAGCGAAACACGATATCGGCTGCTTCGGGGTCAACGAAGATATTGAACTCCGCAGCCGGGGTAACGTTCGATTCGCTGACGCCGCCGCCCATGAGAACGATGCGCTCGACTCGCGAGAGTAACTCGGGATAGCGCCGGATAAACAGCGCTATGTTGGTAAGCGGACCGGTCGGTACAAGGGTCAGCGGCGTATCGGATCTCGACAGCAGGTCCGCAATGAAGTCCACAGCGTGCAGCGAAGAATACGCTTCTCGCGGTTCCGGAAGGTCTGCCCCGTCGAGACCCGAGTCGCCGTGAATGTTCTCCGCTATATGCAGAGGACGGACAAGCGGAACGTCGCACCCCCGCGCCAGCGGCACTTCATCTGCCTTGAGCAGGGAGAGAATGCGACGTGCGTTGAGAAAGGTCTTCTCCCCGGTTTGATTGCCAGCGACCGTGGTGATACCGCGGAGATCGATGTCGCTTGCGACAAAGGCGGTCATGATAGCGACCATGTCGTCGTGGCCGGGATCACAGTCGATAATGATCGGTAGCGGTTTGTCGGTGTGTGCTGTGGATATCGTCATGGTTTTTTCTCGTGATGTTCGTTTTCGGGATGGTGTGCGCTACCGGCCTTGCGTTTTCGCGGCGCGAAATTCCGGGCTGAATAGATCGCAAGAACGATGACCGTCGCAAGGTAGGGGATGCTCTGCACCAGATCCGAGGGGATGTCGAGTGATGAAATATAGATCGTTGCAGTATTGACGAGTCCGAAGAGCATGGACCCGAGCAGAGTTCCGAAGGAGAGGTTACCGCCCATAGTCGCCGCTGCAACGGCAATAAATCCGCGTCCCGCAACCATGTCGCGGGAAAACCAGGACACATAGCCCATGGACAGGTACAAGCCACCGAGTGCGCCGAACACCCCTGAAATCATGAGCGCATAGAGTTTGACCCGGTCAACGTTAATGCCGACCGATCGCGCTGCGTCAGGGTTCTGTCCGACCGCGCGTATGCGCAGACCCAGTGGCGTCTTGAACATCACCACGTAATACACGAACACCGAGAGAAAGGCGACGTAGGTCATGATATTGTGGCCGCTCAGGATAGGGCCGAGGACGGGAATGCTTCGCAGGACGGGGATGTGAAAGCTCGGAAAGGTCAGGCTGCGCAGAGCACTCGTATTGCGGCCGCCGGTGATCACGATGAGCAGAAAGATCGTCAACCCGCTCGCGAGAAAATTCAGGGCCACAGCGGCGAGAATAATGTCCGCCTTGAGCTTCAGGTGAAAGTACCCGAGTGCCGCGCCGAAGAATATCCCGGATGCGACACCGGCAAGAAGGGCAAGCATGAGGCTCTCGGTGTAGATGCTCACAATTACTCCGGTAAAGGCAGCAATGAGCATTATACCCTCGAGTCCGATGTTGATATTTCCACTCATCGCAGTAATGGCAACTCCCAGGGCGGGAAAGATCAGCGGCGTAGAGACGCGAAGAACGGCGAAAAAGAACTCAACAGAAAAAATGCTCTCCAGAAGGGTGCTCATGATTCCGCCTCCTCACTTGCCTGACGGATCACCATTCGTGCTTCCCACTGCGAGAGAAACGCGCGCGCTGTAATCAGCAGAATGATCGCCGACTGAATGACCAGAACGAGTTCAAACGGTACGTCGGACATGAGTCTGAGCTGTTGTCCCCCGACACGGAGGTAACCGAGAAAAATCGCAGCTGCTACGACGTAGAGGGGGTGCATGCGTCCGATAATGGCGACAATGACACCGTCCCATCCCTGTCCCGGAAGATCCTGCCAGTTGAACCGGCGGTGTATACCCATGATCTCGACCATGCCTCCCATGCCGGCGATTGCACCGGTCAGAATATGTACAATGATGATGACCTTGAACACGTTAATTCCGCCGAAACGGGCGAACTTCGGATTGTGACCGACGGTGCGGATCTCGTACCCCGTGCGGGTATGGTAGAGAAAATAATAGGCCCAGACTGCGACGACTAAGGCGAGCACGACTCCCCAGTGTATGCGCGTCCGGTCGATGAAACGGGACAGCTCGGCACTCTCGGGAAGCCGGAAGGAAACCATAAACCCGGCAGCCCGGTCACGGAAGAAGTTGTTGATCAGATACAGGCCGGCGTAGAGGGCAACGAAGTTCAGCATGAGTGCCGTGACGACCTCACTGGTATTGAATCTCGCCTTCAGGTATCCCGGAATCAGACCCCACAGACCTCCGAACGTTCCGGAGACCAGTAGAATGAGGGGAATGTGGAAAAACCAGGGCATGGAGGTGGAAACTGCAAAGGCCGTCCCGACTGCTGCAGTAATATAGAACGCGCCTTCTGCGCCGATATAGAACTGCTCCGCCTGAAACGCGATCGACAGGGCCACCCCCGTGAAGATAATAGGTGTCGCAATCTCGAAGATACTCGCGATCGTTCGTTGCGAGCTGAACGGACCGAACAGAAATATCGAGATCGAGTCTCCCGGCGAACTGCTGACGAGAATAATCAGAAGAACGCAGATGAGCATGCCGATGAGGATTGCGATCGCAGTGCGGACCGCATCGAAGTTCTTAAGCAGAAACTGTTGCACTGCTTTCCTCCTGTCGCTTGATTCCGAGCATATAAGGTCCGAGGTCCTGGGCGGTTACCGTCGAGGCGTCTTCGAAGCGGGCTACGATCTCGCCTTCGAACATGACGATGATTCGGGTCGAAAGCTTGAGGACTTCGTCGAGGTCTGCGGATACGAGAAACACTGCCCGACCACGATTGCGAGCCTCAACGATGAGACTATGAAGGTGTTCCCAGCTGCCGATATCGACACCACGGGTCGGCTGGGATGCGACGACGACATCCGGATCCGCCGACAGTTCCCGGGCTACAACACATTTCTGTATGTTGCCGCCTGACAGCGATGATATTTCATGTTTCGGCGAGCCCGCGTGAATGCGATAATCCCGGATCAGTCCGACGGTATGCGCAAGCACGTTTTTCCAGAAGATTCGGAACCAGGTGGAGAAATCAGGCTTCTCATAGCGGTCTACTATGATGTTCTCCTGTATGCTCATGAGCGGAGCAACACCGTCTTCCATGCGGTCTTCGGGGATGTGCGAAACTCCGAGCTGTCGTATTTCCTTCGGGCTCAGCCGCGCGATGTCCGTCGAACCGACAAGGATTTCGCCTGAATCGACGGGGAGCAGTCCGACGAGTGCACGAACGAGTTCGGTCTGTCCGTTTCCTTCGACCCCTGCAACCCCGAGTATCTCCCCTCCGGCAACCTCGAAGGATACCTTTCTTACTGCCTCGACACCGTCGTCCCGGGTCATGTTCAAGTTGCGTACCGAGAGTTTCGCCGGACCGATGTGCTCAGGAGCGGCTACCCTGCTCAGGTCAATCTTGTGACCGACCATCAGTTCGGCTATCCCCTCGATCGAGAGTTCTGACGCAGGTTTCGTGTCGATGACCTTTGCCGCCCGCATGATGGTCACCGTGTCCGCAATGCGCTTCACCTCTTTCAGCTTGTGGGAGATAAAAACGATGGTTTTTCCCTGCTCTTTGAGCTGATCGAGCGTCTGAAACAGGATTTCGGTCTCCTGTGGTGTCAGGACTGCCGTCGGCTCATCGAGAATGAGTAGTTCCGCATTACGGTACAGGGCCTTGAGAATTTCGACACGCTGCCGCGTACCGATCGGAAGCTCGCTGATTAGTTTATCTACGGGGACCGCGAGCTGGTATTTTTCGGAGGTCTCTTGTGCCGTTTGTACGGCCGTGTCGAAATCAAAAAATACACCACCGCGTTTCGGTTCCACACCAAGGACTATGTTCTCGGCAACGGTCAGCTCCGGGGCGAGCATCAGGTGCTGGTGGACCATGCCTATGCCTGCATCGATGGCCTCGCTCGGCTGTGATGGAGCGAAGGGCGTACCCCTGAGTGAGATGTTTCCGCTCTTCGCCTGCGTAATGCCAAAGACGACTTTCATGAGGGTCGTCTTACCGGCTCCGTTTTCGCCGACAATCGCGTGTATGGTGCCTTCTTTGATGTCGACACTGACATCCTGATTTGCCACAGTCCCATTCGGATAGATTTTCCAGAGGTTCTGTATAGATAAAATGGTTTCCATGTTTCGTTGTTCCGTGGAGAAAAAACGAACGCCCTACAAGCCGAAGCTCGCAGGGCGCTGAATGGGTCTGATTACTCGCCGATTGCAGTCTCGACGACGATTTCACCCGAATCGATCATGTCGATGAGGCGATCCAGCTCGTCCACCATGGCTTGAGGCACGATGCGGTCGAAGTTCTCGTTTCGGGCTATGCCGACGCCTTCTTCCCGTATGCCCAGAACCTCTGCCTGGCCGATTGCAAGCGTTCCATCGAGATAGCGCTCAATCGCGCGGAGCATCGAGTTGTCGACGTTCTTGAGCATCGAGGTTACGACCGATGCTGCAATGTTGGGCTGGTTATCCCTCAGCAGCAGGTACTGATCCGAGTCTACACCGATGGAATAGACTCCCTGTTCGCCGGCTGCTTCAAGTGCACCAAGGCCGCTTTCGCCCGCCGCTGCAAAAATGACGTCTGCTCCCTGCTCGATCTGAGCAAGTGCGAGTTCCTTGCCGCGCGCGGGATCATTGAAGTTACCGACATACGCCGCGAGCACCCGCACTTCCGGGTTTACCTGGCGAGCGCCCTGTTCGAAACCGACGCGGAAGTCGTTAATGACGGGAATGTCCATACCACCGATGAAGCCGACGGTGTTACCGGATCGCGACAGATCAAGATCTGAGGCTGTCAGCATTCCTGCAAGAGCTCCGGCAAGGAAGCTGCCTTCATTCTGGCTGTAGAGGATCGAGTATACGTTCGAGAAATCTCCCGCCGAATAGTCGACTGCAGTGTCATAGACAATGAACGTGGTATCAGGGTACTGAACCGCAAGGTCCTGTACGTACTCTGCAAGCTGCCAGGTACCTGCGATCAGGATGTCCCAGCCACCGCCTGCCAGCTGAGCAAGGTCCGGCTGCCACGCGGACGAATCGTAGCCGCCTTCAACGATGCGGGTCTCGATATCGAACTGTTCCGCTGCGATCGTGATTCCGCGTGAGGCTGAGTCGAAGAACGACTGGTCGCCACGCGTTCCGTTGAGATACAGCAGGACGCGCGTGCTGTCACTTGCCGCTTCCTGTCGTCCACCGGCAAAAGACAGGCTACCGATGAGAACAAGTCCGGCAATCACCAATATGAGTATACGCTTCATAACGTACTCTCCTTTTTGTGTGTGGTGTGTGTTTACGTCGTAAACACGTCTTGTAACATGGCGACGAAGGCCTCCATGTCCAATTCATCAATAATGTTCATGCCGCTGCCGTTCCAGGGAACGCTTGCGCCGCGCAGTGCGTTGTGCCCCAGCTCCATCTTAAGATTGCCGTCGTGGCGCGCCCAGACGACATTCGGATCGAGCGCCACCGCCATGGCTACCGGGTCCGCAAGGGAGGTAAACGCTTCGCCATAGCGCTTCTCCATGAAGCGAAAGATCCACTCCTGCAGATCCTGTACGAGTTTCCCTTTCCGGGCCTGATTCCCGACAGCCTCGGCGAGCCGCTCACGATTCATGCGTGACGCCATGCACGCTTCCCACGGAACAATCGTCAGTGGAACGCCCGACCGTAGAACGACGTCGGCGGCCTCGGGATCGGCGAAGAAGTTGAACTCGGCGAACCTCGTCACGTTACCCGTGTGGAGGGCGCCACCCATTATGACAAGCGATCCGATCTGTTCGGCAACTTCCGGGTACATATTCAGCGTGATTGCGATGTTTGTGAGTGGTCCGAGCGCTACCACCGTCGCTCCAGGGTGTTTTCGCAGCATATCAGCGATTCCCGCTGCTGCATTTGCCGATACGGGGGCCTTCCCCGATTCGGGGAGATCGACGGTGCCGAGACCCGTCGGACCGTGAATACTCGTTGCGAGCACGGGGTCCTGCACGAGGGGTCGGTCTGCACCTTCAAACACGGGGATATCGGTATGATCGACATAACTCAACAGGTCACAGACGTTCCGCGTAACGTGTTCCCGCTTCACGTTCCCACTCAGGGTTGTGATACCGACCACATCGGCTGCGGGGTGATATAAAGCCATGAGTATGGCGACTGCGTCGTCTATGCCGCAGTCAGTATCTATGATGAACGGTGTTGGCATGCGTATTCTGTCTCCTGCGTCGTGACATCATAGCGCAGTTTTGCCGACCACGGTAGTGGGATGAGTGCGGATTTTCGAAGGAATATCTGTCCGGCAGATCGAGACGGTGGTGGCCTTGCATGGAGGAACAGGCCGCCGTATAGTGGACTCATATGGGGAATATCTGTGTAATCGGCAGCATCAATATGGATCTTGTGATTCAGACGCCTCGCTGGCCGGCTCCCGGTGAGACTGTTTCCGGCCAGGGCTTTATGACGGTCCCCGGCGGCAAGGGAGCCAACCAGGCGATCGCCGCCGCCCGCCTTGGTGGAACGGTCCGCATGCTGGCCCGTGTCGGGGACGATGCCTTTGGCACCCAGCTTCTCGACAACCTCAAGGCCAGCGGCGTGAACTGTGATGACGTGCAGAGGGTTGCGGATACCCCGAGCGGAGTCGCGGTCATTACCGTGTGTGCCGGAGAGAATGTCATTGTCCTCGATCCCGGCGCGAACTACAGCCTGACGCCGAACGACGTGCGGGCCTTTGCAACACGGATCAGGGAGGCCGATATGCTTCTGGTTCAGCTGGAAGTCCCTCTTTCGGTCGTAACCGAAGCAGTGCACGTAGCGTTCGACGTCAATACACCGGTTTTGCTGAACCCGGCTCCTGCGGTACCGCTTGACCACGATCTGCTTCAGCGGGTCACTGTCCTGACCCCGAACCGTGGCGAAGCGGCGCTTCTTGTCGGCGATGCCGGGGGAGACAGTTCGGTTGCGTCTCTCATCGATCGTCTGCACGGATACGGTGTCGAGACGGTGTGCATGACCGAAGGGTCACAGGGCATTACCTACCGCCATGGCGGCCTCGATATCGAACACCGCGACGCAATCTCCGTCGACGTGGTCGATACCACAGCGGCGGGAGACGTCTTCAGCGGTGCCCTCGCGGTTGCGCTGACCGAGGGAGCCCTGTTCGAAGACGCAGCCGCATTCGCCCAGAAGGCTGCTGCGATCGCCGTGACGAGGGCCGGTGCCAGTTCATCGATTCCTTACCGAACTGAAGTGGAGTCTTTCAATGCCTGACATGTACGAAATCTATGATCATCACGCTGCACGCTATCATGAGCTGGTACAGCATGAAGATGCGGACGGTGAGTTGCGCAAAGCCGTATATGAGATTGTGAACTGGCGCAATACCCGGGTCGTCGAGGCAGGTGTCGGTACCGGGCGAGTGACGGGCTGGTACGTGAAATACATCACCTCCGCACTTCTCCTTGACCGCAGCGAGGACATGATCGATCAGGCAAGGAACAATCTGTCCCCCTTTCTGCACAGACTGACGTTTCGCATCTGCGAGAACACTGATCTGGACCGCATGAAAAAGCAGGTCATGCATCCGGATGTGGATAATGTCGGGGCTGACATCTTTATTGAAGGCTGGAGTTTCGGACATACCATCCTCGATGCTGAGGCGGCCCCGGGTGGTGGCATAGAGGAGCGCTGCGATCAGCTCGTCCATGCGGCAGCGTCTCTGATCCGCAACGGTGGTACGCTCATATTCCTGGAAACACTTGGAACAAACGTTGAGAAACCCGAAGCTCCCGTCGCAGGGCTCGCTCAGTTCTATACCCAGCTCGAAACAGCCTACGGTTTCACGCGCCGCGAAATTCCCACCGACTACGTCTTTGACAGTGTCGAGCAGGCGGCCGAACTCTGCGGGTTTTTCTTCGGTGAGGACATGGCAGCCGACATCCGCGCTCGTGGCAGCGAGCGCGTACGGGAGTGGACCGGTATGTGGACGCGGCGGGTCTGAGTCAACGCTCTGACTGCGCACCTGTTCGCGCCTGAGCGCGTTTTACCGTTTCTCGCACGCGTATCGTCACGATGATCTCCCGGGTACCGAACAGATCGGTGATCTCATGTGTCACTTTTGATCCATCGGCGCTGCCGGCGGGTACGTCGACAAATACTTTCCGGCGTGAATCGTGGGGCAACTGTACACGGGTGCCTGTACCGGCCTCCTCCGGTGTTACCGTCACCGTATAGCGTAACGCGTCCCTTTTCTCGGTCGTCCGGTGTCGGTACTCTCCCGGAGAGGCGTCTGACTCCGGACCGAAGAACGCCTCCCATAGCTCCCAGAGGATACGGTCGGCATCGGTAAACGTTCCGCCGGCGCTTGTCGCGCGGCCGTGCGGTCCTCCACGCGCTGCACCACTGGCGAGCAGCTGATCGTACTCCTGGCGTTTCGCCGGATCAAGCAGTATCTCGTAGGCAGCTTGAGCTTCATGAAAGCGTTTTGCGTCTGCGGACCCGCCCGCATCGGGGTGGTGTTTCTTTGCCTTACTCCGGAAGGCCTTTCGAATCTCATCGCGCCCTGCGTTCTTTGATATGCCAAGCGCTTCGTAGTGCGTTCTCTGTCGATGCATGCCACGGTCAATGTAGCAATAGAGCCGTGTATCCGGGTAGGGCCTTTATCAATCTGTACCAGAATTGGACTTGAAAGAAAGAAATTGTATGTAATAATAAAAAGCATTCGTGCCGTGCAGGCCGGGGGAGGCTCATGTGCGAAAAACTGTATACGTCGTGGCTGCCGCGTTTGCGGCGGGACTGTTTACGGGTGCCGCTGCGATCTACGTGTTTGTTGTTACTCCTGCTTCGCGTGAGTACGCTGAGCGTGATCGCGTCAGAGCCGAACAGCGTAGCAGCCTCTATAGAGCGTTTGAATCAGCACTTGCTGACGCTCGAGCAGCAGGTGAACGAACTGGAGTCCTTGCTGAGCGAGCACGAGCAACTATCGAACGAGCAGGAAGCGTCGCTGCTGACATGGCGGTTGAGACACGAAACGCTCGAGCAGAGCTTCAATACCTTGAGTGGCACCTTCGAAGCACAGGTGTCATTGATTGAAGCCGAACGCGACGCCGAGGCAGTCCGGGCGCAGCGGCAGCGACAGATCGGCCGCATCGAAGGTGCCGGGGCCGGAGTTCTGGTTTCGGCGCTCGTCTTGACCCTTGTTCTTGTGCTTCGCTGACCGTAGAGTTCGGTTGTGACCTTTTTATTACGAAAACTCATCTCGCGAATGCTCTTTCCCGTGCCGCTTGTGTTCCTGCTCGCCGGCCTGGGGATCGCTCTGTGGTGTGTCGGACACCGTCGCGAACGAACGCGGAATCGCTCCGCGTCCGGTCTGAAGCGTGCGGCTGCAGCGGCCACAGGCAGTGCGCTCGCGTTGTTCTGGCTCCTGTCCACCGCACCGATAGCCGACGCCTTTCTCGGCACTCTGGAGCGGCGCTACGATCCTCTGGAGTCGCTGCCGTCAGAGGTCGACCTTGTTGTAGTCCTCGGAGCAGGCCACATCGAGTGGGAGCGTTTTCCGGGTTCCGCTCAGCTTGGTGACGCCGGTCTCGCTCGAACGACTGAGGCGGTTCGTCTGGTGCGGACCTCGGACCGTGCGCTGATGACCGTCTTCACAGGATATGCGGGACAGGGCGCAATCCCGACAGCAGAAGTGGCCAGACGTACGGCAATCAGCCTCGGTATGCCGGCGGACGCAACACGCGTGCTGGCAGCGCCCCGGGATACGAGAGAGGAAGCGCATGCAGTCCGCGATTACTTGCGGCTTTCTGACATGGGGGAAGATGGTTCGGACAGGACGGTCGTACTGATCACCAGTGCATCCCATATGCCACGAGCCGTCCGCGAGTTCCAGGCAGCAGGACTGGCCGTTGTTCCCGCACCTGCCGGGTACCGGGCGTTTCGAGGGGGGTATTCCGCCTGGTCATATCTTCCCGGTGCCGTCGCGCTTCAGCGCAGCGAGCGTGCCTGGTACGAGTACCTCGGGCTGTTCTGGCTGCGTCTCTCAGTTCCTTGAAAATCGCACGCCCGACGGGCAGTCAACAGTTGCACGAAACCGCATATATGGTTATTATGATCTACAGATGGAGGAAACAGACATGAAGATACAGGTACTAGGTCCTGGATGCGCTAATTGCGCGAAAATGGAAACGCACGCGCGGGAGGCGATAGCCTCGCTCGGTGACGCTGCGTCCAGCTATGAAATCGAGAAGATCACTGACTCGGATGTCATGGCGGAGATGGGACTGCTCGTCACCCCCGGTCTGGCCATAGACGGTGTGCTGAAGAGCAGCGGGAAAGTACTGTCCCCAGAGGAAATCAAGAGCTTCATTTCATGAGTACGGCGACCACATCCCCCGGCCTCCGGGGGAAGCTTGAACAGTTCAGGCAGACAAAAGAAAATCGCTCCCTCTTCGTCATGGGGCTCGTGTTTCTCGCGCTGTTTTTCATTCCCTTCGGTGCCACACGCGTCACAGCAGGGGTCAACGAAGCTTTTGCGCTTGTACACTACTACGCGCGAAATCATGTTCTCTACAGCCTTGTTCCGGCCTTTTTCATCGCCGGGGCGATCTCGATGTTTCTCGACAAGCAGTCGGTTATTCGTTATCTCGGGCCGGACGCCCGACCGGTAACGGCTTACGGGGTTGCATCCGTCTCGGGAGCGGTTCTTTCGGTCTGCTCGTGTACGGTACTGCCGCTGTTCAAGGGAATATACCGCAAGGGCGCGGGGATAGGGCCTGCGATGGCCTTCCTGTTTTCGGGTCCCGCGGTCAATGTGCTCGCGATCATTCTGACCGCACAGGTCCTGGGGCTGGGACTCGGCATAGCCCGCGCCGTGGGAGCAGTAATCTTTGCCGTGGTCATTGGTCTGCTCATGCACCTGATCTACCGCAAGGAGGACGCAGAACGGCAGACGAACGCCGCCATGTTCGGAGGTGTCGGGACAGACGACGCCGAGCGACGACCTGCCTGGAAGAGTGTGATCTTCGTCGCTTCCATGGTCGGTATCCTGCTCTTCGTAAACTGGCGGTCATCGGGCGGTGCTTCGGCCGCGTGGGATGTGTTGCATCAGCTGCGCTACGGCATCGCGGGAGCCTTCGCACTGGTTCTCGGCTACGCCATGGTGCGCTGGTACAGGAGCCGCGAGCTTTACGACTGGGTGCGCTCGTCGCGTGATTTCGCCGTGCAGATCCTGCCCCTGCTTCTCGGCGGAATTTTTATCGCCGGGTTCTTTCTTGGCAGGCCGGGAGAGCAGGCCCTGATTCCCGAGGAATGGATAGCGGCGCTTGTCGGGAGGAATTCGGTCGGCAATATTGCCTTCGCGTCGATTGCCGGTGCCCTCATGTATTTTGCCACCCTCACCGAGGTGCCCATCATACAGGGACTCATGGGAGCCGGTATGGCAGATGGCCCTGCGCTCGCGCTCCTTCTCGGCGGTCCGTCGATGTCGCTTCCCTCACTGCTGGTGATTCACAGCGAGCTTGGATTCCGCAAGACACTTGTGTACGTCCTGCTTGTCGTGATCATGGCTACCATCGCGGGTCTCGCCTATGCTGCCGTCGTTGCCTGAATATCTGCTACACTGTCAGGCATGCGCTCTGGCAGTTTACCCGAATACGCGTACCGCAACAGCAGTGTATCGCATCGCGCGATAGCGGAGGTGCTTCACGCGGGTACCGAGAAGTGCCCGCCTGGAAAGTCGGCTGCCATACGGCGCGACCACTATCTGCTCCATCTTGTTCTATCGGGCAAGGGTACCCTGCGTACCAATGGACATAGTTACAAAATCTCGAGTCACGAGTGCTTCCTGCTCCGGCCCGGGCAGGAGCACATCTATCAGGCAGACATGAAACACCCCTGGGAGTATGTCTGGCTCGGTTTTTCCGGGGTAGATGATGAACTCCTCGGAGAGCTCTACGGAGTACCGCGTGAGACAAGCGTATTTCGTCCCGCATTCCCGGTACGTATGGCGCTGCTTCTGCGGCGCATCCTGACCTCACTGCAGAGCCCGAGTCAGCTCGAACAGCTGTACAGCATGGCGCTTGGAGTACTCGCACTCGGGTGTGTGGGCGATCGCTCCGGCAAAGCCGGCACACCGACCGGATACATCGACTATGTCGAGGAAGCGGTGGCGTACATTGAGGCCGAATATCATATCCTCGGAGGGGCAGCGGCAGTTGCGCGCTACATAGGACTTGAGCGATCGTACTTCTCACGGCTGTTTCAGGAGCGAACCGGTGTCAGTGTTTCGCAGTTCATTACCGAGACACGGATTACCCACGCGCAGCGGCTGCTCGCGGACACGAGCCTGCGGGTTTCTGCCATCGCAAAGTCTGTCGGGTATCGCAGCTATCAGAGCTTTGAGCGCCGCTTCACTGCACAGGTCGGCATGACACCGACGCAGTTTCGCGCGCGTCCGCCCGACAGGGTCGGGGCAGGGCAGGACCCCGGGGCGGACTGAACGAACTGTTCGCGAGTCTTAATAGTAGCCGTCGGGCAGCATGTCCCGGTGAGCTTCGAAGAGTTCGTCGCACATCTTCACAATATCTTCGAGCGACAGCTCGGCCGCGGTATGCGGGTCGAGCGCGGCGGCCTGGTACGCCATCTGCCGGTCCTGGTGCTTCGCCGCTTCCAGCGAAACAAGGTGCACGTTCACGTTCGTCCGGTTCAGCGCGGCGCACTGTTCGGGCAGGTTCCCAACCACAACGCCGTGTACGCCGTTGGTGTCGACCAGGCATGGGACCTCGACGACACAGCGGTCCGGAAGATTTGCAATATGGCCCTGGTTCAGGATGTTTCCGTGTATGCGCGTCGGCTTGTCCTTGACGACGGCCTCGATAATCTGTGACGCGTATTCGAGTGTCAGTTCGTGAGAAATCGAGGAGTCGCCGAGGAGCGATTCGCGCATATCGTTCCACTTCGCAATCTGATCCACGCAGCGGCGGGGATACTCGTCGAGCGGAATGTTGAAATTCTCAATGAGTTCCGGATATCGTGACTTGATCCACCAGGGTGTGTATTCCGCGTTGTGCTCGGATGATTCGGTAATGTAATAGCCGAAGGTTTCCATGACGGCGAGACGGACAAGGTTATCGTGATCCCCCGGACGCCCGGCACGTGCTTCGGCGAGCAGCTCTTTTGCCCGGCTTTTTATTTCCGGATACAGGTCCTTGTCGCCGTCGGTGAACTCGAGCAGCCAGGCCATGTGGTTGATACCCGCAATGTGCCAGCGGGGATTCTCGGCCGTCATGTCGACCGCGCTCAGGAGCGACTTCGCACACCCCTGCACCGAGTGGCACAGACCGACGGTCTGTATCCCGGTTTCCCGCACAACCGCGCCGGTGACCGTGCACATGGGGTTCGTGTAGTTCAGAAGCAGCGCCTTCGGGCAGACCGCAGCCATGTCTTCGGCGATGTCCCACATGACCGGGGCGGTGCGAAGGGTGCGAAAGATACCTCCTATCCCGAGGGTGTCACCGATCGTCTGCCGCAACCCATACTTCTTCGGGATCTCGAAGTCCCGCACCGTTGCCGGCTCGTAGCCGCCGATCTGTATCGCGTTAATCACAAAGTCCGCGTCCCGGAGTGCCTCGCGTCGCTTTTCTACGCCGACGAAGCCCTGTATCCGCGCACGGCCCTGATTGATGCTTGAGTTCAGGGTCTCGACAAGTCGTTTTGAGTCATCGAGCCGCCCGGCGTCTATGTCGTAGAGCGCTATATCAACCTCGTGCAGCCCATCCGTGAGCAGAATATCGCCGAGAATATTCTTCGCAAAAACCGTGCTTCCAGCCCCGATAAAGGTAATTTTCGCTTTCATGGCCCGATACTACCGCATGACCCGGGACGGCGCCATAAAGAATGGTGCCTTGTATATCGCAGTTTGTGACAATCCAATGCTATGATACGCGGCTATGAGCACACAGATTTCGGAGTATCGCACTCCACCTTGTATAACCCGCCACCCGGCGAATCCTGTTCTTACGGCTTCGCAGGTACCCTATCCGAGTTCCCTCGTCTTTAACGCTGGTGTACTGAAGCAGACGGATCGATACGTCATGGTGTTTCGGAACGACTACAAGCCTCAGGGGCAGCCGGAGCTCAAGGGAACGAATCTCGGACTCGCGTTCAGCCCGGATGGTATCAACTGGACGGTGGAGCCCGAACCCTGCTGGACGCTTCGCGATCACGAGATTAAACGGGCCTACGACCCGCGGCTGACGGTTATAGAGAACGAGATATACATGTGTTTCGCGCTGGATACCTCCCACGGTGTCAGGGGTGGTATTGCTCGCACAACAGACTTTCACGACTTCGAGATTCTTTCGCTGTCGGTACCTGACAACCGGAACATGGTGCTCTTCCCGGAGAAGATCGATGGCATGTACGTCCGCCTGGAACGCCCCTTTCCGGTCTACAGTCGCGGAGGTCAGGAGCTGTTTGACGTGTGGATTTCCCGGTCTCCGGATCTGGTGTACTGGGGAGACTCGGAACTTGTGCTCGGCGTCGAAGACGTACCTTTCACCAACAACAAGATCGGCCCGGCAGCTCCTCCGATTCGCACCGATGAAGGCTGGTTGACGCTGTTTCACGCGGTTCACGTGGACCCGACGCGCGGAAAGAACGGCTGGGAAGATTCGTGGACGAAGTGGTATGCCGCCGGGGTCATGCTGCTTGATCTGGAGAACCCGGCAATCGTAAAGGGCATGAGTACCGAACCTGTGCTCGTTCCGGAGGCTCCCTACGAGACCACCGGCGGGTACCGGAACGACGTGATCTTCCCTACCGGGGTTACGATCGAAGACGATGGAGTGCTTCGCATGTATTACGGTGCTGCGGATACGGTCATGTGCGTGGCTGAAGCACCGATTCAGGACCTCGTCGAAATGTGTACCAAATGTCCTGCTCCGAGGCAGCAGTGAACGTTGTGCGTATGCTCAGGCACCTCATATACTTGCGTCAATGAAACGCGTATCACTCAAGTGGAAACTCATGGCCATCGGGATGTCTGCGGTTGCTGCTGTCGGTGTTCTGACCGTCAGCTACGCCGCCGTGGCCTTTCGTGCAGAGATCGGGCGTCTGTATCTTCGCGATTATGCGGAGCGCATCAGAAATATTGAGTTCGAATACGAGGATCTGCAGAATCAGATTGCTGATGGTACTGCTGCGACCGATGCCGATACCTCAGCTACAACCTCGCCGACGCCACGGGTTCCTGCCGGCACCGACGCATCGGCGAGTGGCAACACCGGACAGGCGGCTGCGACCGGCGACTGGGGTGGGCGAGGCTCGCGGCGAGAAGCGCTGCTTGAGCGACTTGATGAGCGATTCGTTTCCGGGCGCAGCCTCGACGGACAGCTCTTCATTTTTAACGGCGACCGCGACGTGATCCTCGGTTTCGACGACGAAGCGTTCTCGACACGGGTGCTCATTGATGAGGGCTTCGAGTCGATCGTTGGCCGGCCGGACGGTGACTTCGTCCTGTCGGTCTCAGGCGGCCGGTACTGGGTGGTGTTCTCGTACTTCTCCGACTGGGACTGGTATACCGGGTTCGTTATGCCACAGTCGGTGCGCTACGCAGGGCTTACCGTGTTTACCCGGAACGTCATTCTCGGAATAGCGGCTGTCGCAGTGCTCTTTGTACTCATCTATCTGCGCTTTCTGTCGGTGACCCTGAAACCCTTTGCGGCTATTCCGGTCGCCATGCAGAAGTTTCTCGACGGTGATGTGCACCAGCGTCTCACCGTGCGCGGAGACGACGAGGTCGGTCGTATCGCGGCAGGCTTCAACGACTTCGTCTCCGGTCTTCGTGACATACTTGCCGTCATGCAGCGCGCCGCCGACGAAAACATCCGGGTCGAGCACGAACTCGCAACCCAGGCATCCGACGCAGGCGCGCGTATGGCGTCCATACGAGAAAGTACCGCTTCACTCACGTCGGAAATGAAAGGGCTCGACGCGCATATAGACGAGTCCTCCCGTGGGATACAGCAGATCGGTGAACAGGTTCGGCTGCTGCATCAGTCTATTGATGACCAGGTCTCCGCAGTCTCACAGTCGACCGCCGCCATAGAGCAGATGTCTGCGTCGCTCGACAGTGTCGCGGGAATCACCGATGCGCGAAGGCGGGGTGCGGAAGAACTGACAGAGCGGGCGGATGCCGGGAGCAGGCAACTGCAGCAGCTGCAGGAGTCGATACAGGCGGTTTCTGCGAGTGTCGAAGACATCGCCGGCTTCGTCGGAGTAATTCGAAACATCGCGTCACAGACGAATCTGCTTTCCATGAACGCGTCGATAGAGGCTGCGCACGCCGGTGATGCAGGGCGGGGATTCGCCGTCGTCGCCGACGAAATCCGGAAGCTCGCCTCGGCGGCGGGTGACAGCTCGCAACAGATCACCAAGGTCATAAAGGCAGTCGTCGAGCGTATCGAGACGGTGAACCGGATCAGCGCCGATACCGGTGAAGTCTTTTCATCCATAGAGCAGGAAGTTCAATCGGTCAGTAACGCGCTACAGGAGATCGCCTCGGCAACAGGAGAACTCTCGGCCGGCAGTACCGAGATACGAACCGCAATGTCCATGCTCAGCGAAGTCTCTTCGAAGGTGCAGCAGGGGTCTGAGGACTCCCTGTCGGCGGCCGAGCAGATCGCGCGGGCCATGACAACCGTTATGGAGCTTTCCGCACGCATGGTATCCGAAATCGCCGGGATTGATGAAAAGACCGAGCACAGCGTTTCGGACATTGAGCAGATCAGCTACACGGCTCAGACGCTTTCGGAAAGTGTGTCGTCGCTGCAGGCGACTATGGAGCGCTTCCGGACTCAGGAGCAGGCCTGAACGCAGGGAGGCTCCGAAGTACAGCCCCTGTGAGAAGCTGAAAGGGGTGGTAGAACAGCAGAGGCAGCAACGCAACGGCAAGCAGATCCGGCCGCCCGACAAAGTATACGGTCAGAAGCGGAACGCCCATCGCCATGGTCTTCTCCGGTCCGACGAACATGGCGCTGATCCGGTCTTTCCGGGAGAGACCGATTGTCTTCGCGCCGTAATATGCGCTTGCGACAAACAGAAGATGTGTTGCCGCAAGGAATAGAAAAGGAACGGGAAGCTCGGGCAGCATTCCTACAAACTCCAGATTATCCGAGATGCTTGAGATCGTAATGTAGACAATGAGCAGAATGAGCGCACTGCTCGCTTCTGAGAGTTTCTTTCGTATTCGATGAGCCGTCTCGCGAAACCGTATATGCAGCGCCTGTCCTGCTGCGACGGGGAGAAACATCGTGAGCACCAGGCTCTGCAGGGTTCCGAGGACATTTTCTGCGGGAAGCGCCGCGGACGAACCCGCGAGAAACAGACTCAGCAACAGTGGCGAGAGGAAGATCCCGACGACATTCGAGAGCGCAGAGTTGAACAGTGCGCCGACCGTGTTACCACCGGTCGTCTGGGTAAAAACGACACAGGTAGACACCGTGGTTGGCAGGACGGCAAGGGCAAACATACCGTAGACCAGAAGGCCGTCGAGATAGGCTGTAAACAGCCGTGCGGTAAGCCAGAAGTACACAGGAATGAACCCGAAGATGAACAGCTGCAGAAACACGTGAAGCTTGTACTGTGCGAGGCCGCTCTTGATGCGTTCTGACGGAAGAATGAAACCGGCTATCAGAAAGAGTACAATCACGATGATCCGTGTCGTCCAGCCCGAAGGGTTCAGCGTGGTCCCAAGACCGGGTGTTGCGAAGGCAAGACCGACCGCCGAGAGCAGTCCGATCAGAAACCAGTTTTTGCGTATAGGTCCATAGATGCTCATAATGAGCGCCCAGTATGCGCACGAAGATGCTGTTCCTGCAATCCTTCGTTCAAACTTCATTAAATCAATTGACTAAGTGTTGACGGTAGTCATACCGCATGAGTACTGTTCGATCAAAGAGGTGATTCCTATGGCGCGGATAAGTCGTTTCGTTGTTTTGCTGCTGCTTTTGACACTCAGCGTGGTCTCGCTCGCAGCTATGGGTAGTGCCGAGCGCGATAGACCCGCCGCAGGCAGTCTGCGCGTGTACGCAGTCATTACACAGGACGACGCGGAGCTCCTGACCGACATGTTCCGGGAAGAAACCGGGGTCGATGTCAGCTTTATCCGCGCGACGACCGGGGAACTGGTAAACCGGGTCATTGCCGAACAGAACGCCCCGCAGGCGGACATTCTGCTGGGTGGAGCGAGCCTTCTGCACACCAGCATCGCGCAGGCCGGTGCCCTGGAGTCATACCGCTCGCCGAACGCCGACGGGCTCCCTGCCTACGGCGTGGACCCCGACGGCTACTGGACGGGCTTCTACGTCACGTCTCTCGGGATAGGCGTAAACGAGGACCGGTTCCGGCGCCTCTTCGGTGATACCCCCATGCCCGAAACCTGGGACGATCTGCTTGACGAGCGTTTTGCCGGCGAAATAGTCATGACCGACCCGCTTGCCTCGTCGACCGCGTACCTTTTTCTGCAGACACAGCTGCAGCGACTCGGCTGGGATGCAGGCTGGGAGTACCTGGAGACGCTCGCGCCGCTTGTCGGGCAGTTTCCAACGAGCGGTGGAGCGCCGCCGCAGCTCATCGGCTCCGGTGAGTACTCCATAGGAGTTGCCTTTGTGCACGCGCTTTCGAGGTACCGCAGACAGGGTTTCCCCCTGGCGGTGCGCACGCCCGCGCAGACCGGCGGGGAGGTTGGCGCTATCAGCATAATCCGGGGAGGGCCGAACACCGAGAATGCCCGAAGGTTCGTGGACTTCATTCTTTCGGTGGAAGCACAGCAGGCCTTTGTCGATCAGTCCCTGGTGACTCCCTTAAGCGACCGCGTCGTCCTGCCGGAGGAAGCGGTGGGGATTCAGGAAATCGATCTTATCGATTATGATTCCGAGCTCGCGGGCAGGCAGCGAAGCGAGACTCTGGAGCAATGGCAGCAGATCGTAGACTGACACATCCACACATCCTCAAAGAACCGGGCGTCGCGATTTCATATGTGGCGCTCTCGGTCTTTCTTCTCTTTTTTATCGTCGGGCCACTGGTCGTGGTGTTTCTGGAGCCAGGTGCTGCCGACTGGGCCCGCGTCTGGACAACACCACGGTGGCGGACAGCCATAGGGAACACGCTTTCCATGGCATTCCGCTCGACGGCTACCGCGCTGCTCGTCGGACTCGTGTATGCGATCGCGATAGAGCGGGGAAATTTCCCGGGCAAGCGGATTTTCGAGCTGATACCGCTGTTGCTGCTTGTCTCTCCGCCTTTTGTCGGCGGTCTCGCTTTCATTTTTCTCCTCGGAAGAAGCGGCCTGATTACGAGCAGCTGGCTCGGACTCGAAGTGTCGCTGTACGGGCGTACCGGTCTGTGGATAGCCCAGACGCTCTCGTTTTTCCCCGTCGCGTTCATGATTCTCCGCTCGAGTCTTCAGAGCATGGGGGGGACGCTTGATAACGCTGCCCGGGGACTCGGCGCGGGCCGGACGCGGGTGCTGTTTTCGGTCACGATTCCGCTCCTGGTACCAGGCATGCTCGCAGCGGCGCTTTTCATCGGCATAATCGTGCTTGCCGATTTCGCGAACCCGCTGCTGATCGGAGGGCGGTATCGCGTTCTCGCGACCGAAGTGTTTTCGCAGTTAACCGGCTGGGCGGACTCGGGCATGAGTGCGGCGCTCGGTATCGTGCTTCTGCTGCCTGCAGCCGTGTTCTTCGCCCTGCAGCAGTTCCTGAGTCGTCGTTCCCACGGCAGGTACGTAACGGTCGGTGGCCGTTCGTCGCAGCTTCCGCAGGTCGGCCTTCCGGCGCCGCTCAGAATTCTGCTGTTTCTGTTCTGCCTCGCCGTCGCAGCGTACACCCTGCTTACGTTTTTCGTGATCTTTGCAGCAGCGGTCGTACAGCTGTGGGGCATTAACTACACACTCACCCTCGACCATGTCAGGCGGTCGCTCAGGCACTGGCCGGAACTGCGCAACAGTCTCGTGTTCGCCTTGTCTGCGGCGGCACTCTGCACCCTGGTGAGCTCGGTCAGCGCGTACCTCGTACACCGCTGTCGGGTGCCCTTTCGCACCGGGCTGGACCTTGCGACACTGCTGCCCGCCGGTATTCCAGGTACGCTCTACGGCGTCGCGCTTGTGACGTCGTTCGCACGCTGGTATCCCGCGCTCAACGGAACGGCTCTGCTTATCATACTCGCCATGGCCGCCTCCTACATTCCTGTCGGCTACAGGATCAGTTCGGCTGCCCTGCAGCAGATGCAGGTCTCGCTCGATGACGGCGCTCGAAACCTTGGTGCGCATCGCATGCAGGTCTTTCGTGATATTACCGTCCCACTGACCGCCAACGCGCTCTTTGCGACCTTCGCCTATGCATTCATACGGTCTATAGGGACGGTGAGTGCAGTGGTCTTTCTTGTTTCCTTTGATACCATGGTCTCATCGGTTATCATTCTGAATCTGGCGGAGCAGTCGAGCTGGGGCAGGGCGGCAGCGCTCGCTTCGATGCTCGTTCTGATTACCTTTGCCGGTCTCGCGCTGGTTCGGTTGATTTCCGGAACGCGATGGAACCGCATGTTCACGCGTTAATAGAAGAGGAGTTTCTGGTTTGGACACGTCTGCGGATACCGCACAGTCACATCTCGAGCTTGAGTCCGTCTCCCACTGGTATGGTGATGTCTGCGCCGTTCGTTCAGTCTCGCTGTCGGTGCGCCCCGGGAGTTTTTTTACGCTGCTTGGACCGAGCGGCTGCGGTAAGACGACGCTGCTGCGCCTGGTTTCGGGTTTTCTCAACCCGGGCGCTGGCAGCATTCGCATCGGCGGCGTAGATCAGGCGGGAATCCCTGCGGATCGCAGGCGGGTCGGCATGGTGTTTCAGGATTATGCGCTCTTTCCCCATATGACGGTTGCCGCAAATATCGCCTACGGCCTCAAAATGCACCGGGTCCCGCGCGAAGAACGCGCCGATCGGGTGCACGCGGTCATGCAGCGCCTCGATATTGAGGATCTGAAACAGCGATATCCGCACGAACTGTCCGGTGGACAGCAGCAGCGCGTGGCAGTCGGGCGGGCGGTTGTACTCGAGCCGCTTCTGCTTCTCATGGATGAACCCTTGAGCAATCTCGACGCGAAGCTGCGCGTGCGCATACGCACCGAACTCAAGGAACTTCAGCAGCGACTCGGTATTACAACCGTCTACGTGACTCATGACCAGGAGGAGGCGCTTTCGCTTTCCGATGACATAGCCGTTCTTGACCGGGGGCGTCTTCAGCAGCAGTCAGATCCGGTGACGATCTACGAAAAACCGGTCAATCCCTTCGTTGCGGGCTTTGTCGGGAGTGCAAACATGCTGCACCTGACCGGGCAGGACGGTGAGCGCCGGCTGTGCATGTACCGGCCTGAGTGGCTGTACGTGGCACCGACTGGAGCGGAGGCCGACGATCCGAAGACGGAGATTCGTACGGGAACCGTTACAGCACGGGAGTACTTCGGGCCGACCCTGCGCTACCGGGTTTCACTCACAGACGACGCGCCACCGGTGTACGTCGATGCTCCGTCGCGGCCGCGCACCGGGCAGCGGGATACGTTCTCGCCGGGCGACGAGGTCGCGCTGTACATACCGACAGACGGCGGGTGGGAGATCCCGGACCGTGGTTGATCTTCTGATTCTTGACATTGACGGCACGATCAAGGCACCGCTGCTCGCGATTTCGGACAACTTCTATGGCGCTGCCGAGCGCGCGCGTTCGGCAGGTCTCAGAATCGCGATCTGCACCGGACGCCCGCTTGCAGGCATTGCAGCCGAGCTCGCTGAACGTCTCGGGCCAGGGCAGCCGCACGTGTTCCAGGGTGGTGCGCTTATTGCCACCCCGTCCGGCACACAGGTACACGCCGACTGTATGCCGGATTCCGGCGTTCGTCAGATACTCACGGCGGCGGCCGGGCAGCAACTCCACACCGAGATTTACCTGCCGTTGCACGCCTGGTTCACCGGTCCCGATGCACGTACCGCGTGCAGGGACGACGACGAGCGAAGCCTCGTGAGCCGCGAGGAACTGAGGTCGATCGCGGTTTCCGAGCCGGTGTTACGCATTGTTATTATGACGACGTCAGCTACTCCCGCGTCTCCGGTCGCCGTACCCAGTGGAGTCAGCTGGCACGCTGGCCATTCCGTGCAGATACCGGGATACATCTATCACTCGTACACCGTTCCGGGTTCCGACAAGGGCTCTGCGGTCAGGCGGCTGTGTCGGTGCTACGGGGTCGACCCGGCGCGCGTCATGGCAGCCGGCGACGACATCGCGGACATCCCCATGCTCGAGGCAGTCGGCTATCCGCTTGTGCCTGCCGACGCTCGAGCGGAACTGACGAGCCGCTTTCCCATGGTTGGTGCCTGTGCCGAGGACGCGGCTGTGGAGATCATTGAGCGGGCGCTTTCACTCAGGGGGGAAATATGAGCAAAGGAACAGTGGTTGTCACCGGTGCTGCCCGAGGGATCGGCTTTGCTGTTACCGCGGGCCTGCTTGAGCGAGGCTACACAGTGGCCGCCTTCGACGTGCATGCCGACGCTCTCGAGAGCCTTGAGCCGCGCCTTTTGCGCCATATAGTGACTGTTGCAGAAGGGGCACTGTACGTCGCTCAGGTTGATGTATCAAACGAAGCCTCGGTTAAGGCCGCCGTTGCCGAACTGGTAGAGGCGCTCGGCGGCATTTCTGCCCTCGTAAATAACGCTGGCATCGCAAACGCGAAACACGGCCCGGTCGAGGACCTGAGCCTCGAACAGTGGAACCGCGTGATCGGGACGAATCTGACCGGGGCCTTCCTCATGGCGAAGCACTGCATTCCGCAGCTGCGAGAGGCACGCGGGAGCATCATCAACATAGCCTCAACTCGTGCCCTGCAGAGTGAACCCGACGGCGAACCCTACGCGGCGAGCAAGGGCGGGCTTTTGTCGTTTACACACGCCCTCGCGATGAGCCTCGGCCCCGAGATACGCGTGAACGCGATCAGTCCGGGGTGGATCGACGTCCGCGACCTCAGGCCGGAAGCCGAGGCGTCCTCCGTTGAACACACTGATCTCGAGAAGTCACAGCACGCAGTCGGTCGCGTCGGCAGCGGCGACGATATCGCGGGCACCGTCGCCTTTCTGCTGTCGCAGGAGGCAGGCTTTATTACCGGGCAGAACATTATTGTCGACGGCGGCATGACCCGGAAAATGATCTACATGGGTTAGGTGCAATCGCAATAAGGGAGAAGCGGCAGGGCCTTGTTGTCCCGGGAGTCCTTCCTCTATTCTCAGGCGGGCACCACAATCGCGTGCCAAGCGTGATAGATGTTTCCGGAGGTATTTATTGTGAGCGCTCGCCCGAATCTTCTCTGGATCGTTGCCGACCAGCTGCGCGCTCAGGCGCTGTCGGTATACGGCGACCCGAACGTACACACACCCAACATCGACCGCATTGCGCGCGAAGGGGTTCGCGTTACCGGAGCGTACAGCAACTATCCTGTCTGCATGCCCTACCGATCGAGTCTGTTCACCGGGCAGTATCCAACGACAAACGGCGTTCGCCTGCACGGCGACTTTCTTTCTCCCACCGCGCGTACCGTCGCCCATCATTTCCGCGACCACGGCTACCGCACGTCGTACGTCGGGAAGTGGCACCTCGCGGGCGAGCACGGCTTCAACCTGGTCTCGGGTCACGGCTGGGGTGGCGAGGACTTCTGGGTCCACCCCGCGATGCGCGGTGGCTTCGAAGACTGGGCCGGTTTCAACCTCTCGAACAATTACGAACAGACCTACTACTGTACCGGCGAACGCGTGGAAGCGAAGCGCCTCGACGGCTACCAGACCGACGCCCTGACCGGGCTGTCGCTTGAGTACCTCGCCTCGTGCGAACAGAGCCCCTGGTTTCACGTCATCGCGTACGAGACGCCGCACCCCGGTAGCGGCGGCACACCCCGGTTCCCGGGCTACCCCGTTCCTGCGGAGTACGAGAACCGATTCGACCCGGCATCCATAACGCTTCGGGAAAACGTACCCACCGATCGCGCACAAGCCGCGCGCGAGCAGCTCTGTGGATATTATGCGATGATAGAAAACCTCGACGACAACGTCGGACGCATCCTCGACTGGCTCGACGCGTCGGGCCGGGCGAAGGACACGATCGTCGTGTTTACCTCCGATCACGGTGAGATGGGCGGCAGTCAGGGCCTGCGGAACAAGGAGGTCCCCTACGACGAGTCAATCGCTATTCCCTTTATCGTACGTGTCCCGGAGCGCTTTGCGTCCCAGATCGATACGGGGGCTACGACCTCCGATGCCGCGTGGGCCGGTGTCACGAACGACCTGCTTATGACTGGCGTCGACGTGTTTCCTACCTCAGCCGGTTTGTGCGGCATTCCCATCGATGCCGAGGCGGGTGGTTCTTTGGTCGAAGGACTCGATCTTTCGCGTCGTCTCGGAGGAAGTGCTGACGGCCCGGTGCGAGACCACGTCTTTGTGCAGTGGCTCGGGACCCGATTCAACTTCGGCGATCATCCCTATCGCGGGCTGCGAACGGCGCGCTACACCTATGTCGAGGCCCGCGACGAGGCTTTTCGGCTTCTCTTTGACAACGAGGCGGATCCCTTCCAGCTCGACAATCTCTACCACCAGGAAGCCCACCGGCAGAAACGCGCCGAACTGCACGAGCGCCTTGCGAAGACCGTGCGAGAGATCGAACAGACACTGCCCGACTGGATGAGCCTGCGGTAGTCTTACCGCACATGAATCGACGGACGCGCGCCCACCAAAGAGGAGAAATGAATGAGTAGCCCCACATCGACAGGAAGTTCCAACACGCTCAGATCTATCGGCACAATGGGCAAGGGAGAGCGTGTACTAGGAGGATCGACTGAGGCTGTGCTTTTCGAGCATGAAGGATGCGGTTGCCTTACACACTTCTGGTTTGGCGGCAATTTCGAAGGCGTTGAAGATACACGCATCCGATACTATGTGGATGGAGAAACAAATCCTTCGGTTGATATGAAGTTGTTCCTGGGGCACGGGATTGGCTTCAACGATCAGCACGCTCCCTGGACGACACGGCACATTGGCAAGGTTGGTAAGCAGAACGGCATCT
>RECN01000025.1 GCA_007694005.1 Spirochaetaceae bacterium | reverse complement strand
TTATGAAGTTGCATCCAACAATTCTGGAAAAAGACGGAAGGAAGGCCTTTGTTGTTCTTCCGTACGAAGAGTTTGAGCGTGTTTCCGAGGAACTAAGCGATTATCAGGATTTGCGTGACCTTCGTGAGGCGAAGGAATCGGAACGAGATAGCGAAACACAGCCGCTTTCCGATGTACGTAAATCGTTCGGAATATAGTGGTTCTTCATCCGAACAGAACGGCACTCGATTGGGGAGACTGTGAATAACGGTAAGCGAGGCGAATGGAACCCAGTATCGAATCTGGATGAAGCCCGGGCCCAAGCCGCACAATACGCGGAGGCAACGCTTAAAAAGGACGACCACATTACGACTTAAGAGTATTCCGAATATGATCTTTTCTTTACCCGCCAGGCTTGCTTGCGAACCCTGGACCAGCGGTCACGCTCGTACAGAGACGCTTCCGGAAAATGTCGGCCTTCTGTTCCTTGTCTGGCAACCGGTAGAAGTTGTTACACGTGTATTGTATTGACATAAAGCACACACACGATGCAACCTAAGGTATGACCTTCGACTGGGACGACGAGAAGAACACGCTGATCAAGGAAACGCGTGGTGTTTCATTCGAAGAGATTGTCGTCGCCATTGATGCGGGGATGGTGATCCACGTTTTGGAGCATCCTAACAAAGATAATTACCCGGATCAGCATATTTATCTGATCAACTGGCGCGGTTATGTCTATGCGGTACCACATGTGATTAACGCTGAAACCGGCGTCATCTTTCTCAAAACGATCTATCCGAGCCGGCGTTACACGAAGCTGTATGCTCATGGGCTGGAGGAAAACAATGGCAACTGAAGAACAGGCAAACGGAATCAACTATATCGATGCCGAGGAACAGGAGATTGTCGAAAGTCTCGAGCGAGGCGAATGGAACCCAGTATCGAATCTGGATGAAGCCCGGGCCCAAGCCGCACAATACGCGGAGGCAACCCTCAAGAAGGACAACCGTATGAACATCAGGCTAAGCAGCAGGGACATACTGCAGCTGAAAGCGCGCGCAGCCGAAGAAGGTGTTCCGTACCAGACGCTGGTGACTATGATACTACACAAGTACGTTAGCGGGCGCATGGTCGAGAAGAAGTAAAAACCGCATTACAACCTGAAAATATTGCGAATATGTTCTTTACCCGGCTGGCGTGAACCGATGTATGGGAATCGTCGCTTGAGTCAATCAGTGCGATAGTTGGTCTATGGTCAACGAGAGTGATGGTTTTCCCGTATGCGGTCACGGACTCGCCTCTTATACGTCGCCGACAGCGTACCGTCTCCGCTCCCGTACCGGCCAAACAGGTCTTTTCCCGACTCGTAAGGGCTCACCGGTGACTCGCATCGAGTCAGATATTCGTTGAGCGCTTCGGAAATAAGATGCGACTTGGTAACATTCAATTCACGGGAAAGTTTTTCGAGCTTTTTCTCAATGTCTTTCGGCAGTCTGACCGATGTCATAGTCCCTCCGCGTCTTGTCGCAAATTATGCTTAGTTGTATTTGGTATGATCACGGGTCGCATGCTATGGCGCTCGCCACTCTCGTCTACGAAGCAGTTTTCAATAGAACACTTTATCTGAAGATCCAGCCCGCGGGGTGTTGCCGTGGGTGTCTCACAGCAACAACCTGAACGGTATCATCACCTTTGATTCTGTAGATGACCTTGTAGCGATAGCGTTTGGTGAGCGCTATACGGTACTCATTGAATCGTTTTTGAAACATATGCGGATTTCCTTTCAGTATTTCGAACATCGACTGTATATCATCGAGAAACAATTCACCAAGCCCTGATTGTCTCCCGTCCAAGAACTGATATTGTTCAACCAGATCGGTCGCAACTTGTTCGGCGAACTGGATTCCATACATGCTGTCCCGTCAGGCTTGCTTGCGAACCCTGGACCAAAGGTCACGCTCGTTCAGAGGCGTTTCCGGATGTGCTTCCATGTGTCGGACTCGAGCATCGACCACTGCAATATCTTCAGCGGTAAGTTCCGCGTCATCGGTGGAGGATAGCTCGATAGCTGCGATGATTTCGCGCTGCTCTTCAAGCGGACGCTTTCTGATTTCGTTTATGATTGCATCTTTAGTCATCACGAATCTCCTTACTAAAAGTAGCACGTTTTCCGCATAATGTCGGCATTCTCTCCTTTGCACACATAACGCCACGCAGCACCGTCTGGTGCCGCGTGGCAATGGAGTATGTCGTCTGTATGGAGTCAGAACGGCATTGGCAATGGTTCTTCCTGCTTCTTTGCACCTCCTTTCTTTTTCGTGTTGACCTCGGTGTCGACCGTGATGGCGGCTGCGACGAACTCGCTTCCGGCGACCTCGCCGCTCACGATCTTCTCCTCGGCCTGCACTTCGCTCTTCGGCCTCGGGCCGAGCTCTACATGATCGGCGACAATCTTGATGCGGCTGCGCCCCTGTCCTTCGTCGTCGGTCCAGCGGTCCTGCTTGAGCCTGCCGACAACGCGCACGTTGCGGCCTTTGCCGAGTTCCCGACTGCAGCGTTCAGCACTCTGCGCCCAGGTCTCCACGTCAAAGTAGCTCACCTCTTTCTGCATCTCATCGCCCTGGCGGTAGAAGCGATTCGCTGCGAGTCGGAAGTTGCATACCGGTGTCCCCTTGCTTGTTTCTTTGAGTTCGGGGTCCGCGGTCAGATTGCCATCGATCAGTATTGAGTTCAGATTGTTCATACCTGTTATCTCCTGCCCCGCCTTCGGGGTTATGTATTTGTGTGCCGGCACATATATATACGAGGGAGAGGTTCAGGTTGATTGATGGAATAAGCGAAAAAAGATGAGAAAAAACGACTTCCGGTCGCGCCCGGTGCAGGAACGGTCAGTATACGTAGAGGACAACACCGAGACCGGTGGTGAAGGTTGAGGCCTCCACCCCGTCAGTGAAAATCTCGAACTGCAGGCCACCGTGCGCGTAGAGTCCTATCAGATTCGTGACCATGACCTGCGCGCCCACCCGCGGGGCCAGGTAGGTCAGAATGCTTAGATCGGCATCATTATCCACTCCGGGAATCACACGCTCGAATATACCGAGATCTATGCCGATGTACGGCGATGCCTGCGCCTGGGGCGCGAGGTAGTAATCGACCGCGGTACCGAGGCGGAAGAGCGAACTCGTCGTTTCACCGTCAACGCGGACCAGACGGTAGGTAATATTCGGCTTGAGCGCGAACTCGTCACTCACGTGTACAAACGCTGATACGGCTGAGTCGCTTCCGAAGATGCTCGGCTGTACTGCAAGGCCGAATCGGTTGCCCTGCATGGCCGAAAGGCTCCCCGCACCGACGAGAAACAGGCATAGTAGAATCGTGGTTGCTCGCGTCTGTGTTCTGGTCATGTGTGTATCTCCCCTCTCTTGTTTTCGTCTACTCATTCTGATCAAGCCACCGTACCGCAAGCAGCTCGGTCAGGTCGAGCGGCAGTAAGACCTGAAACCGGTCGTTTCCGCCGGACCGTGTCTCATCGTTAAATCGTTCCGGGTCAAACCGTATCCAGCCGCCGCCTGATCTTGCTCCGGCTGCAGGCGGCCATGCGCTTGAACGGGCCTGAACCCAGACCGTCGTTCCGGAAACCGCAAGAGCTTCGGGTTGAAACGAGTTCGTGTTTCCGTTCCCAAGCCGGGCGATAAGAAAGGTCCCCGCAGTGATACGACCATTCTCCGGGTCAAGCCGGGCTACGATACTCACCTTTCCTCCGCCCCCCGGCCCATAACTCGGAAACGGAGCACCGTTAAACGGCTGCCCCTGGACGTGATTCAGCTGAATGCGCCCGGAGTCATTCGACCCACCGTCCGTCGAGAACAGTACATACGGTACATCGTTCCCGTCGAGTGCAACTGAAACAGCGCGGGCGTCGACCGACGTCTGGTCATGCCTGATTCGCCAGACTTCCTGCCCGCCAGAGTCAACTTTCCGGACAAAAGGGTCCTGACGGATTCCTGTAACCTGATCGAAACCAACTGAGTATGTGTTACCGTTCGAATCGATGATCTGTGTCTGCGCTGTGAGAACACGAGACTGTCCGATCCACGGAAAAAGCTCGCAGCCTCCGAGGGACAGAACCAGAAACAGTCCTGCTACCAGTCGTACCACAAGACCTCTGCGTAGCTTGCTCCTGTTATTGTTCATTGCCCGGGAATATACTGCGTTCATCGGTCAAACACACGAAACATTTCCTGTATTGTGATGCATATTTTTCGCGACCAGGCCTGTGTGTAAGGCACACCCTGCGTGACGGTGGAAAAATCGCTCAGAGCCTGCTATGGTCTATGCAACACTCGGGTTGCGCACCTGCGTATGGAGCTTCCGCATATGAACATGACACGTTATTTCCTCATTCTGATACTCACTTTGATAGCTGTATCGCCACTTCTCGCCCAGGATGGCGGCGTCATTACGGATCCGGACGAGATACCGGACGACTTTGTCTGGTCGATTACCCGGTACAGCGGTACAGCCGACGACCTTGTTGATGTAATCGGCGAAGACCTGCAACGCGGGTATCTTCCGGTCGGCTTCGAGGCAGACCCTGACATAAGCCTGCTCCTCATACAGGACGACACGATCCCCTTTACCCGCTGGCGTATTCACGAGTTCACAAACCCGACCGAACTCGAAGCAGAAATGAACGGCTTTCTGGTCGAAGGCTGGCTTCCTATGGACATTGCGCGTACTCAGAACGGCATAGCGGCGCTGTTTATTGAGACAGAGTTCGCAATAAACGGTTGGCGGATCGTAGCGTCAGAGGCGACAGACGATGCTTTGACCCAAACAATCGAAAACCTACAAAACGACGGACTCACGATCTGGGGCGCATCTCTTGACGGTGAAGGGATCTGGCTCTTGGCAGTGCGGGAAATAGGGGGAGTTCCCCGAGTGACACAGTACGCAAATTACAGAGATGAACCAGAGCAAGTCCGTCTCGCCGTGAATGAAAGCTTGCTTGCTGGCTGGATACCTTGGGGCCTCAGTCTTGCAGGCGGAAGAGTGTTCGTGACTTACCTTCGATGATGGTAAGAAACACATACAGTTTCGTTGAATAGCCATTATTCATACTGGTGAACAATCGGTGTTTATTCGACAAAGACTGATGTTGTCGAGTGGTGCTCAAGTAACCGGGAAGGGTGTGCCCGCCTATACCGATACTGAGACCGTTGAGCTGCTCACGAGGGCGGTGACACGGCAGACAAATACTCGCTGTGCTTAATATCACCTAACACTCAGAGGCGACGCTTCATCGTTCCAGTTCTGCCGCATTGGGAGCGGATGAATCGCAGAGCTTCTTGGCTGAGCCAAAGTCACCGATACAATGCCAACCTTCTGCACGGGAAACTCCGTCTCATGTGGCTTCTTGACGTTCCCCGACATCGATCCGGTGAACAGTAGTGTCTCGTTTACTTGGGACCGGTCTTGTACCTTTGGTCACGGCTCACCTGCGGGAAAGAGTTCCGGAACCGACTGCTATTTTTTTTCCAAAAGCGCTCAGTCGAAACTTACGAAGTCTGTGGGTATATAGAAACAAAAAACCCGCCCTTTCGGGCGGGTTCGTCGTTACGCCGTTACCGGCAGTCAGACATGGCTCAACTTCAATTAGAAGCTGATCTCGGCCTGGAAAGTCACGAAACCAGGATGGAAATCGTCGCCAAGCTGTGAGTTGCCGGTGGTCCCATCCCACGTTCCGTAGCGGAGCGTGAAGGTGGTGTTGTCAATTCCGTGGAAATCGGCACCAAGCGCAAGACCTGCTTCGAAGGCGAGGAAGTTCAAGTCATCGTCGGCGAGTACGGTATGAAAACCAACACCTGCGAAGGGATTCAATCCGCCTTCATCGTATTCTACGTCGAACAGGACACCAAGGCGCATACCGTCTTCAGGAGCGAGAACCTGCATGAGAGTCAAAGCAAGATTCGCACCGACATTCGGAATCAGTCCAGTGCTGGTTGATTCTGCGAATACGAGTCCAACATCCAGGCTCAGGTCTTCGCCTACGCCAGTTTCTTCACCAAGTGCTGCAAGAACATGTACGTTTGTACCGTCAGCAAGTTCCTGACCGATGGTGAGAGACGCCTTCCATTCGAGGCTGTCCCCGAACTCTGCGAAGTTGCTGGTTACGTCAAAGCCAACGTCAACACTTGTTCCTGTGTCTTCGAGCGAAACACCAACGAGAGTGGAGTTTCCAAACGCAATGTCGGTGTCAGTAAAGAGGCCCTGACCGAGGAATGTCCGGTTGCGAAGACGTATCGGTGCAAGGTCGAGGTCGACGTTTACGGTAGCACCGTACTCGTAGTTTGCATTATCCGACCAGTCACCGTCTGATACGATTCCGAGTGACAGGTCATTCACGATGCCGTCGCCGAAACCGATTGTGATACCAGCTTCATCATTTGCAAACCCGGAGATTGCAGGGCTTACGCCGGTAATACCTGAGGCAAACGTTCCAGCGAATGAAGCGAAATCAAGCGTACGGAACTCTACACCAGCGATCTCGTCGCCATCACGAACATCGTCCGCCCACTGCTGATCGATGTCCGGTGTGAGAAGCTCGATGTATACAACATCGTTCGTGATGCGAGCTTCACGAACTGAACTGATCGCTTGTGCGCCGTAGTTGCCGTTGTCGGCTTGTACACGGAAGCGAAGCTCGATCATACCGTACCAGTCGCTTCCTTCACTTTGCACATCAGTCTGAGGCACGAAGGTCAGGCGAACACGGCTACTAACAGCATTCTGGAAACCGGTCTGCTGTGTATCAAGGTCGATACCGAAGGTAGCTGAGGCGCTACCACTGAAGCCAACACTGAATGTCTCTTCAGCAAACGCGAAACTTGCAACAAGCAAGAACGCAATTAGCAATACGCTAATTTTCTTCATATTCAAATCCTCCTTGGGGATTCTGGGGGCGGAATCCTACGGAACCCGGTGACCCCTTGTCTTAGAGTTATTCGGCAGTATAGCCCCGGGCCATACTGCTGTCAAGTCAACACTTTTCGGCCGATTTCGGCTAAATATTGACTATTTCAACAATTACACGCCCGATACTAACGTACCTGAACTTGTAATCTCCGATATCAGCATAAGGTTACACCATGCACTGATACTTTTGTTATCCCGGACTACGTAATGAGCCACGGGAAGGTCACGTCCCTGTCATTCATGATGTTCATCTATGTCGGTTTGTTGACCTCCTGCGTCCAGAGTCTCGTGGCCCGCGGCGACTTCCGCTCGCATGACCGGGTATGCCGGACGGTACCACTGCAACGCAGTATGGTCTCCGCACCGGTATAACGTTTTCTGATTAAGGGAGGCGCCGCCACAGGTGCCGTTTCGTGTGTACGGCCCGGGCGCGTTAGAAAGGATGTGGTCCAGGTCGGGGCGGTCGTTTCGGAAACAGCCGCCCCCGCTGTAATCACCATCGACTACGGATTATATGCCGATTTTGGTTCTGTGCAAACCACTTTCTCGGTCACGCACCGACAATTTTCACCGTGACCTTTGTGCCCCCTCCGGGTTCGCTTTCGAGGGCTATGTGCCAGGAGTGCGCCTCGAGGACGGATTTCGCGGTTGCGAGGCCAAGTCCAAAGCCGTGGCTGCTGCGCGCGTTCTCAGCCCGGTAAAAGGGTTCAAAGGCCCGGGAGGCCTGCGAGGCGTCCATCCCCGGACCGTCGTCGGAAATAATCATGTATATGCAGCCGTCCTGCACGGCGCTTTCAAGCCGCACCTGCCCGCCGGGATCGGTGTAGCGCAGGGCGTTGCCGATGATGTTATCGAGCGCGCGCCGCACGAGGCGCTCGTCCATGGCAACCTGTGTATCCTCTGGCAGGGTAATCTCGGCGGTGAATACCCGCCCCACGAGCTCTGCGTCGAGCGCGTAGCGGTCGGCGAGGTTCCGTAGAAACTCTGCAAGGTTCACCGGTGCGAGGCTCTGCCGCCAGGTCTCTGTTTCCACGCGCGAGAAATCAAGCAGCTCGGTCACGAGCTCGTCGAGCCGGGCAGCTTTTTCGCGTATGACCCCAAGCCAGGTCGCGGTCTTCTCCGGGTCGCGCGCGTAGCCGTCCTGCAAAGCCTCGGCGTAGCCCTGTATGAGCGCTATGGGCGTGCGCAGGTCGTGGCTGACCCCGAGGATAAATCGCGAGCGCTTTGCGTACTCATCTTTCAGCGATCTGCGCATCTGCTCGAAGCTCTCAGTCAGGGAGGTGAACTCGTCCTTCCCGGCGGGGGTCAGCGCGAAGTCGAGGTCGCCGCCTGCGATACGCTGCGCCGCGTCCTCAAGCGACAGCAGCCGCCGCTTCAGGTGCCGCACCATGAAGTACGACATGAGCGAGACAAAGAGCACGAGCGCAGCCGAGGCAAAGAGCAGCCCTTCCCAGCGGCGGTCGCTCGTCGAGCGGGAGAAGGTCGGCCGGGGAAAAGAAATCAGCGCGAGTGGACCCGATACCCCGTCGTCGGTGTTCATGGGTTCTATGGAGACGGTACGCGAGCGCCCGGTATGCTGCAGGAAGGTCAGGAGCTCGGTCGCAGACAGCGCCTCCCCTGCGGGAAACTGCGCCATGCTCGAGGCGAGCACGGTACCGTCCGGCGCCATGAATGCGACCTCAACCCCGCGAGGGCGCGACTCGAGCAGGCTCGAAAGCGATTCCGCGCCGTCTACCGACTCCCGCGTACGCGAGAGCCACTCGCCCACGAGCGCGCGCGTGGTGCTGCCGGCTTCGCGTTCCATGCGGCTTATACGCACCGCCACCGACCCGGTGACGACCAGCGGTGGGATAATCACGATGCCCATAATGAGCAGACCAAACTTCGCGCGAAGCTTCACACACCCCCCTGTACGACGCGGGAGAGTTCCGCGTCGTTAAAACGGTAGCCTGCCCCGTGCACCGTCTGTATCCACAGCGGGGCGGCAGCATCATCTCCAAGTTTCCGGCGCAGACGCTGCACGTACACACCGACGCTCGCGAGGTCCCCGTACTCGCGCCCCCACACCGCCTCGTAGAGGTCTTTCGGTGTATGCGGCAGCCCCGCGTGCCGCACAAGGTGCGCGAGCACCTCGAACTCGCGCGAAGAGAGCGCGAGACGCTCACCGTTTCGCGACAGGGTACACGCATCAACGTCTATCTCGTAGGGGCCAAAGGTGTAGCGCTCCCGCCCGTCGCGGCCTTTGAGCCGGTCGCGGCGCAGCACCGCGCGCACCCGCGCGACAAGGACCCGCGGGCTGAAGGGCTTGGTGACAAACTCATCCGCCCCGGCGCCGAGGCCGTGAATAATGTCTTCGTCTGCATCGCGCGCGGAGACGACGATGACCGGCACGCTGCTTCGATGCCGCAGCGCCTGCAGCACCTCAAAGCCGTCCATGCCCGGCAGATTAAGGTCGAGGACCACGAGATCGTAGGCCTGCGAACGCGCACGCTCTATTGCCGCCTCGCCACTCGCAGCGACGTCCACGGTCATGCCTTCGCGGGCGAGGTACATCTGTACGAGTTCTGCCATTTCGGCTACGTCTTCAACGACGAGGATGCGGGCGTCCATACTCACTTATTCAAACCGTAGTGCCTCTATAGGATCAAGGTGCGCCGCCTTGCGGGCCGGGTACCATCCAAAAAACACCCCGACTGCCATGGAGAATCCTATAGCCGCCCCGACGGTACTCAGGGTCAGACTCGCCGGGATCCCCGCGAGTGCGGTGAACGCGCGCGCGATCCCCGCCCCCGACAACCACCCGAGCAGCCCCCCGAGCCCCGAGAGCAGTACGCTTTCGGTGAGAAACTGCATCATGACGTCGGCGCTGCGCGCGCCTATGGCCTTGCGTATGCCGATCTCCCGGGTGCGCTCGGTCACCGAGACGAGCATGATGTTCATAATGCCTATCCCGCCGACAAGCAGCGATATCCCGGCGATACCGGCGAGCAGCATGGTCAGCGTCCCCGAGATCCCCTCAAGCGCTCCGAGCACGTCCGCCTGCGTCTGTATGGTTACGGTATCACCGGCTCCAGAGGGCACGCGGTGGCGCTCGCGCATGAGCGCGGCGATCTGCGCCCGCACCGCCTCCACCTGGTCCTCCTCGGCGGCGGCCACGGCGATGGACCGTACCTCGTTGCTCCCGGAGAGCCGCCGTGCGGCGGTGGTCACGGGAATGAAGACCGCGTTGTCGTTGCTCAAGAAACCGCCACCGCCGCGCTCACTGAGAATGCCGACGACCTCGTAGCTGAAGGTTCCCACGCGTATGGTCTGCCCGATCGCCCCGCGGTAGGGAAAGAGATCCTCGGCGACGTTCCAGCCGAGCACCGCGACCGCGCGGTCAGCGTCCAGGTCCGCAGCGGTGAAAAAGCTTCCCTCCGCCACCGGCCAGTTGCGGATGATCGGATAGGCCTCACTCGTTCCGATTATGGTGAGGTTGCTGCCGGTACGCCCGTAGCGCACGCTCGCCCGCTGGGAGATCTCCGGTGCGACCCCGACGACCCCCGGAATCGACGCGAAGATCGCACGCGCATCGTCTACGGTGAGCGGTGCTTCAATCGCCGCACCTCCTGCGGTGCGCGCGCTTTGCGGGACGACGGTAATCAGATTGCTGCCGAGCGACTGCACCTGAGCCCGTATGCTGTTCTGCGCGCCCTGGCCTATCGCGACGAGTGCGATGACCGCGGCGACGCCTATGAGTATGCCGAGCACCGTCAGCGTCGCCCTGAGTTTGTTCTGGGCAATAGAGACGAGCGCGCTTCCCGAATACCTGAGCATGCGCGACAGCGACGCGGCGCGCTGTTTTGTCTGCAGCGGATCCGGCACCGCGTCGGGCATCGAGTCCGTGGCCGAAGATTCGGGAGATGATGATGATGATGAAGCTGCCGCCGCGCGGTCTGCCACCGGCTCATCGCTGACGATGTACCCGTCTGCAAAACGTACGATGCGTTTCGCGTAGCGCGCGATGTCTTCCTCGTGCGTCACGAGAATGACGGTGATCCCCGCGTCGTTGAGCCGGCAGAGCATCTGCATGATCTCCTCACCCCTCGAGGAGTCGAGGTTGCCGGTCGGCTCGTCTGCGAGAATGAGCCTCGGGCTGTTCACGAGTGCCCGCGCAATCGCCACACGCTGCTGTTCGCCTCCGGAGAGCTCCTGCGGCCGGTGACGTCCACGTTCGGGCAGTCCGACGAGGTCGAGCAGGCTTTGCCCGCGCTCGCCCCCGCCGCGATATCCCTGATAGAGCAGCGGCAGTTCGATGTTATCGATGGCACTCGTGCGGGCGAGCAGGTTGAAGCGCTGGAACACGAATCCTATGGTGCGCCCGCGCACCGCAGAGAGTTCATCATCACTCAACTGGGAGACTTCAGTCCCGTCGAGGTGATAGGTGCCCGCGTCCGGCCGGTCGAGGCAGCCGAGCTGGTTCAGAAAGGTCGACTTGCCCGAGCCCGACGGACCCATGACCGCGACAAACTCGCCGCGGTCGACGGTCAGATCGACGTCGCGCAGGGCGTGCACGGTCTCCGCACCGAGCTCGTAGGTGCGGCACAGGCCCCGGACCTCGACTATAGGCGTGTGGTCAGTGGCCATCAGCGGAAGTTCCTCGGAATAGCACCGCTCGGGAGTATGCCGCCCGGCACCGCACCGGCGGCACCGCCGCCGCCCTGGCGCGCCTGCTGAATGCGCTGCTGAATGTCTTCGGCGCTGAATCCACCTGCTGCCGGCAGGAAGCCTTCGGGGACGACGATCTGTTCGCCTTCCTCGAGGCCTGACACGACCTCAACGAGGGTGCCGCTTGCAAGCCCGAGCGTGATCTCTCGACGCTCAGCCCCGGCTGTTGTCTGTATCGTCACCGCACTCGCGCGCCCCGCGCGGCTGACGGCGGCCACCGGGACGACGAGGGCGTCTTCGGCAAAGCCCGTGACTATGTCTGCGTCCGCGCTCATGCCCCAGCGGAGGCGCCCCTGCGGGTTGGCAACGGCAACATCAACCTCGAAGACCGTCAGGTTCCCCTGGCTGCGCGCACGCTGTCCGATGCGGACGACCTCGCCAGCGAAGACCGCTCCCTGCAGGCCGAAGGGTCGGACCTGCACCTGATTCCCGACCGCGAGCGAGTCTATGTCGTTTTCATCGACCCCGGCGCGGAAGATCATGGGATTACTCTCGACGATGGTCACGAGTTCGGTGTTCGTGCCGGTCACGTCTCCCCGGACTACGTGTACCTCGGCTATGACCCCGCCTGCCGGGGAACGTACCGTCGCCTCCTCGAGCGCGAGCTCGGCGCGACGGAGCGCGTTTTCCGCACTCGCGAGCGAGGCCTGCTGGCTGCGCAGCTGCTCGGTGGGTGTGCCTGCGAGCAGGCGCTCGTGCTCGCGCAGGCGCACCTCGTAGTCCGCCTCGGCGATGCGCGCGTCGTTCTCCGCCTCGCGGAGCTGCGAGGCGGTGGCAAGATCGCGCTCGACAAGCTGCCGGGTGCGTTCAAGCGCGGTCAGCTGCTGGTCGCGCCGCAGACGCGCGGCGGAAAGCGAGGCTTCCGAGGCGGCGATTTCGCTGGCATCCGGGCCGCGCTGGAGATCCTCGTAGCGGATGCGCGCAGCGTCGAAGGACGCGCGGGCTCCGGATAGCTCGAGTTCAAGCCCCCGGGTGTCGACTTCTATCAGGATGTCGCCCGCGTGCACGCGGTCGCCTTCGCGCACGTGAATCGCCGTGATGGTGCGCGAGGGGGTGTTCGTGCTCGGGCGCACGATCACCGTCTCCGAAGGGATGAGCTCCCCGGAGGCCGGGACGATGTTCGAAATGGTGCGGCGTTCTACGGTATACAGCGGCGTCGCGTTCGTACCCGGCGCCGATGCGCGACCGCCGTCGCTGCCGGGCTGACCGTTTCCGCGTATCGCGCCGAAGGCGAACACCGCTGCGGTCACGAGTACGGCGGCCGATACGAGCGCTATGATGCTGCGGCGTCTGCGCCTGCTGTTTCTGTTTCGGGGGGGCCGTTGTCTGTTCATTCCTGTGCTCCTTGCTGTTCGCCGACTGCCCGAAGTACCGCCCGCTCGGCGAGTACGACGTCTGTCAGCGCCCGTTCGCGGGCGATCTGTGCGTTTGTAACGGCCACCGACTGCGCGAGCAGATCGATGCGGCCTATGCTTCCGTCTTCGTATTCGAGCAGGGTCCGCTCGTACTGAATCTCAGCGAGCTCCTGCTCGAGTTCGCTCGTCGAGAGGCGGTGCCGCGCTGCGGCAAGCGCGCTTAAACCTGCGCTGATCTCGCGCCTGATGTTTTCTATCGTTTCTTCGAACGCGAGCTCATCGAGCAGCTGCCGTTCGTCAAAGCGCCTGAGCTCGGTCTCGTGCTGCCCGCGGTCGAAAACCGGAACCGAGAGCGTCAGCCCGAGCGAGTAGTTCAGGTCGAAGGCGGGCTCTGACAGGGGCGACCCCGGGACCGACAGCGAGGCGCTTGCCCGAAGCTGCGGTGCGCGCGAAGCGTGTATGCCCTGCCGCTCGAACGCGCTCTGGGCCTCGGCTATGCGGCGGGAGGCGAACTCCTGCCTGTTCTGCTCCGCGAGATTCATGGCCGCGTCCAGATCCTCGGGGATTGTGATGGGGGCGGTGGCGGCGTGGATCGCCGCGGGGGCGGTTGACGTCGCGGGGGCGGAGGACGTCGCGGGGGCCCCGGCGGTAGACGTCGCGGGGGCCGGTACCGTCGCGCCAGCGGCAGATGTCCCGGGGGCAGCTGACGCCGCGGAGGCGCTGTTCGTCCCGGGGCCGCCTGCCACAGCGACGGGGATAATCCTCGTGTCCGCGGGTAACCCGAGCAGCCGCGCAAGCCGTCGAGAGGCGATCTGCACGTCGCGCTCGGCGACCCGCAGGGCCTCCTCGGCGTCGAGCAGGTTAATGCGCGACTGAAGCTCTTCCTGCCGGTTCGCCTCGCCGACAGACCTCAGGACGCCGGTGCGTTCGGACTCATCCTGCCGCCTCGAGAGCGACAGTTCCCTGACCCGGATTATGCGCACAGCCCCCTCGAGCGTGAACCACGCGTCTGTAACCTCGTCTTCGAGGCTTGCGTACATGCTCTCGACGGTGAGCATGCGCGCCTCCAGAGCAAGGCGCGACTGCTCGAGCGAAGCCCGCGCACGACCGCCTGCCACCCCGTCCCAGAGCGTGTAGTTCCCCGAAAGCGTGGTGGCCGAAAGCCGAAGCTGCCCGTCGGGGTCCGCCACGCCGGTTGGCGCCTGCAGGCCCCCAGACAGCGAAAGAGAGCCCTGCCCCCCGGAGGAGGAAAGTGAGAATCCGAGGCTGTCGGAGGGGCGTGCGTCGCGGTCGGTGAGACTTCCGGCGTGCGAGGCGGAGAGGCTTGCGTCAAGCCCGTAGCGGATGGAAGCCTGCGCGCTTCTGAACTGTTCGGCCGCAATCGTGCGTTCGGCGTCTATGCGAAGCGACGCCGGGCCCGCCTCGCGAGCCTGTACGAGCGCCTGCGGGAGGGAGAGTTCGACTGCGGTGTCGGGTCCGGCCGCCCGCGGGGCGGTCTGCGCGTGCAGCGCCGCCGCGAATATCAGAAGGCCTGCTGCGAAGAATACGGTCCTGTATGGTTTCATCATCATCATCATCCTGGATATTACAGAGCCACCTCTCCATGTGGCCATGTACAGCTCTTAAGAGATTCTGTACGACGTGTTATGGGAGCCTCGCGACAAACGGCACACAATGTGATAAAGTGTATGAGGTGAAACCGATTATCTGGAGTTCGGAGAAAAACAGGAAACTTCGTAGAGAGCGAGGAGTCAGCTTCGAAGAGGTTCTGTTTCATCTGATGAACCACGACGTACTCGATACATATGATCATCCGAATCAGGATCGGTACCCTGGGCAGAAGATTCATGTCGTTGCGATTGAAGATTATGTGTACCTCGTACCATTCATTGAAACCAACGATGAAGTTTTTCTTAAAACGATCATACCGAGTCGAAAGGCGACACGACAGTATCGAGGAGGAGCATCATGAGCGACTACGATCAGGAAGAACAGGAAATTATCGACGCGTATGATGCTGATGGTCTGAAGCGGAGTACAGACGCCGACGAAATAGGCGAACGTCATGCACGGTACGCCGATGCGATGCTCAGAAAAGATGCACGGATTAATATCCGACTGTCGACAAAGGACCTGCGAGCACTACAAAAGCGTGCGATCGCTGAAGGCATGCCGTATCAAACGCTCGTCGCAAGTGTCCTCCACAAGTTTGTAGAGGGGCGACTACACGAAGACCGGTAAACGGACACGCTCCCGTAATCCCCACCAACTTGACCGGCGGTCGCCGGGTCCGTAGTATCGGAAAAATACGAGTTTGAGACGGGGGTTAAAAAGTGGCATCTGGTTTTACCTTATCTATGTATCCGTGGGTGTACGAGGCAAAATACGGGCTGGATCATGCGTGGTCCGAGCTCTTTGTCGAGAAACCGCACCGGACCCCCGCAGAGGAAGCGGCACTTCCCGAGGCGGAGCGCCTCGATATCATGGCGCAGCGTAACAGCTTCCCTGAGCTTCCGCTCATTAACTACACGACGCAGTACGGACTCGGCTGCTTCGAGGGACTGAAGGCCTTCCCACAGGCCGACGGCAGCGTAAAGATCTTCCGGCCGGATGAGAACGGCAAGCGCATGAAGCGCTCCATGGAAGGCCTGCGCATGCCGGGTTTCCCGGTGGACATGTTCGTGGCGGGCGTAACCGAGACGGTCAGACGTAACCTTGAGGCGGGGTTTAACGTGGCTTACGACCCGAAGTGGGAAACCGACTCCTTCGTAAACGCGAGTGCGGTTTATATTCGCCCCTTCAGTTACGCAGAACCGGGCATAGGTCTCGGGCTTTCGAGCTACCCCTGGGTGATCGTAGGCATGACGCCGGTCGGGAGCTACTTCGATCCGGACGCATCAACCGCCGCGATTACCACAGACAAGCTGCGGGCCACCCCCGGCGGAACCGGCTGGATCAAATGCAACGCCAACTACGTGACTCCCATTCTGGTAAAACGCTGGGCGAACGACCAGGGCTACATGGAGGCGATATTCCTCGACATGAATCAGAAGTACATCGAGGAAGGCTCCAGCTGCAACATCTTCTTTCGCATGACCGACGGCACGCTCGTGACGCCTGAACTCGGTGACACGATACTGCCCGGAATCAACCGCGCGAGTGTGCTGACCCTCGCCCGCGACATGGGTGTAAAGACCGAGGAGCGCAAGGTCGCCATGGACGAAGTCATGGCCAACTGCGTGGAGTGCTTCGTAACCGGGACCGCCGCGGGGGTGAGCTACATCGAAAGCATTACCCACAAGGGCACGAAGGCGACCTTTGGCAACGGTTCCATGGGAGAACTCTCTCGCGAGCTTCTCGTTACCCTGAAAGGCATACAGTACGGGTCGCGGCCCGATACACACGGCTGGATGTTCGCGGTATAGACCGGCAGCCGCCGGGCGCCGCGAGGCCGCGGCCGGCCGGTGCACCAAGCCAGCCCCCGCCTATAGGCGGGCCGGGAAGAAATCCCGGTCCGACAGGTCGCGCGGCAGCGAGCGATACACTCTCAGATCGAAATCCTGATCCGGAAACAGCACGTAGCGCTGATTCAGAAACGCGAGGTCCGTGGCCTCGCTGCGGACAGCCGTCTGCGGGTTGCGCCCGAGGTCGGTCGCGTCCTGCGTCGAGTTCGTCAGCGCCACCAGGGCGTCCGCTCTGTGGTTGCGGTCGCCGGACTGTTCGAATATGCGGTGCATGACGACACCGAGATTGTTACTCGCCATGGCTCTGAACTGCACGAGTTCGCGGTGTGCCGGCTCCCGGTTCACGTTGAAGTCATCGCCAATGCTGCGACGCTCGGTCTCGAGCATCGCGAGCACGTCCTGCAGGTAGGACTGTGAGGTCACGAACTGGTTGCGGAAGTAGTGTGTGTTCGCGCGTGCGAATGCGAGGTTCGGGTTTCGCGTGGCCCCGGAGATCGACTCAAAGCGGTCCAGGGCCTCGCGGTAGCGGTCATCGCGGAAGGCGATCCACCCGAGGCGGTACCGCACGGTATCCGCGTCGTGTCGAGGGCCTTCGCCGTAGCGGTGCTGGAGCGCGAGGCGGTACTGCTGTTCAGCGCTGTCGTATTCGCCGGTCTGGTCAAAGAAGAGGTCTCCAAAGCCCGCGAACATGCGCCCGTAGCGGTGATCCGGCCGCAGGAGGCCAGCGGCGTTCTCGGACGTGAACAGATCGACAGCCTGCGAATAGTAATCCTCTGCCTGCAGCACCCGGCCCTCGCGGAGGTGGAACTCGGCGATCAGGGTGTGGGTATCGATGAACATGGCGCGGCGGCGCGCGGTGGCAAGGTCCTCCCGACTGAGAAGCGTTCTGGCATCCTCGAGAGCGGTGATCTCGTTCCGTGACTCCCCCATGCGGCGGAAGAAGCGGCCGTACTGATAGTAGGCATCCGCCGAGCGGGGATCGGTTCTGAGTATGCGGCGAAGCATATCCCGGGGAAAGGTAATCCGGTCCCGGTCGATGAGGTAACCGGCAGCCTCGGCGTAGATCTTCGGGGTGATCGGTGCTTCGGTCCTCACTTCCTCAAAAAGTGTAACGAGTTCCAGAACCGGACCGGGGTTATCCCTGCGCACGTGGTACCACAGGAGGCGTTCGAGAATCTCATCCTGCGGGCCGAAGAGCTGCACCATGAGGGTGTAGGTCTCAAGAGCACTGTTAAAACGCTCGGGAGTCGGGTCTGCATCCGCCCAGCGCAGATAGTTGTCGCCTTCGGCGCGGAGCCCGAGGTACTCGGGGCCGTGTTGCTGTATGTAGCGCTGAAGCAGCGCTTCGGCGCGGGCAAACTCACCCAAAACTTCCGACTCGAGGGCAGCCCAGCGAAGCAGACCCTCACGATCATGCCGATACCGCGGCGAATTGACGAGCTGCTCGAACTTTTCGCGCGCGAGCTGATACTGTCTGCGACCGATGAAGGCATCCGCGTACCGTATGAACCATACCTGCCGCTCGTGCAGTCTGCTCGCCTGATCGAAGAACTCGTTGCCAAGGTCATAACGGCTGTCATCGATCTCGGCGAGACCCTGCTGATAGAGATAGCGGGCGTAGAGGGGCTGATACACAAAGCGAACCCCGAGCCAGGTCACGACCCCGATCAGCAGCGCTACAAGCGCTACGGTACGTGCAAGCGGCAGGATGCGATGCCGGAACTGATAGGCGAAGGTTGCCTTTTCTTCTTCGAATACGACCCCGCGACGGACAGCGTAGTTCGACGGGAGGCGTATGCGCTCGCCCTTGATGCCGCCTGCGATGCGGGCAATGTCTTTCGGCGTACTCCCCTTGATGAGTGCTCGAAGGAGCGGTCGGATTTCGCCGGGAGGCTTGTCCTCGTCGGAGATAATCTCTTCGGTCGCAATGCGGAGATTCAGGGGCAGTGAATCAAGCGTCTGTTTTACGTGCGAAAAGTCCTTGTCGGACAGAACGATGGGCGCGTCCTCGTCGTCGGCGTCCGAGAACTGTCTGGCCGTCTTTGGCGCCTCCATGGGAAGGGCAGCAGCCGGATTGAGTTCTTCTTCGTCGGCGAAATAGGCTCCGTCATCTTCTTCGATGACACCGAACTCCTGCCCAAAATCACCGAGGCTGAACTCACTGACGTCCGCTATTTCGTCGTCTTCATCGTCGACAGCACCGATCTCGCCGGGGTCGGAGAAGTCCTCCTCCTCCTCCATTCCAAAATCGCCGAAGTCCCCGACGTCGAACTCTTCGCTTCCTTCATCGTCTGCATCCTCGTCGGCGAGGTCGAGATCACCTTCGACGTCGAGCTCTTCAAGCTCGTCGTCATCCGGAAGATCAAAGCTGATGTCGTCGCCGGGGCCTTCGCCCAGTTCAGCGGGTTCCTCGTCGAGGTCGGCGGGCTCGGCGTCTTCGATCTCTTCTTCTTCTTCGAGCTCGAAGGGGACGTCTTCCTCGAAGCCGAAGGAGAAATCGTCCTCGTCATCCGGAGGAGCGACGGTTTCAGAGGCTTCGTCATCCACGGCCTCGGCGTCGAAGTCAACGGCGTCTTCGTCGTCGAACTCTTCGAGATCCATCGCCTGCGCCGGCGGATCGACCCGCGTCAGGTCGTCGTCTTCGAGAAACGACAGATCGTCCTCGTCGTCCTCGGGTTCCGGAGGCTCGGGTTCCTGGGGTGCTTCAGGTTCCTCGTCGAGATCAAGTGGCTCATCGGGTTCCTCGTCGAAATCGAGTGGTTCCTCGTCGAAATCGAGTGGTTCCTCGGCGAGATCGAGTGGTTCCTCGGGCTCATCGGGCTCCTCGGCGAGATCGAGTGGCTCATCAACGTCGAAATCGGGATCGTCTTCGAAATCGGGATCGTCGCCGAGATCTACCGCGGCGAAGGGATCGTCGTCGACCGGAGCTTCCTCGTCGGGGCTTTCATCATCATCCTCTGCTCCGATGTCATCGAGCAGCGCTGAAAGCGCATCGTTTCCGTCGTCGTCGGACTCATCGGGTTCGTCGGGCACATCGCCGAGAAGCGACTCGAGGTCTTCCGAGAGGCCCTGCTCGGGTTCTTTCGGGTCCTCGAGCGGCTCGCCTCGCTGGCTCGCGATATGGGGTTCGTTTCCCATAAGAGTGACGGTTTTGTTGAATTGACGTATCTCTTCAATACCCGGCATGAGAACTCGCTTACGATTGTCGGCCGCTTTGTGAGAATCGTGATGCTTTTCCCGTCAAGGCGTGCGGACTTCTGTCGATGATGATAGCAGAAGTATGCGATTCACAAAAGTTTGTGCGGGGCTGATGCTTCTGGTGCTCATCGGCATGCCGGCATCGGGCTCCGGCGGGACAGCGGCACATGTACACAGGATACTCCTCGCGGAAGCGGAAGCTCCGCAGTTTGTCGGCGGCGTCGTCGTACTCAGTTACGAACCGGCGCGCCCGGTGCGCTACGTAGCCGCCCTGTTCGAGCACGAAGACTTTGCCGTCCACCACGTCTTTGAGCGCAACCCCAACGGAATACTGGTCCTCACGGTCGACCCGCCCCGGGATGTACATCAGCTGCGCTACAGGATCGTTGTGGACGGACTGACCATGCCGGATCCGAACAATCCCGACAGGGTTCGCGCGGCCTCGGATGATTTCCTGAGTGTATTCGACCTGCCCGCTCGTCCCCGACCCCGTCAGGAAGGACCGCGCATTCTCGACGATGGCAGGGTCGAGTTTACCTACCGGGGACTTCCCGGTCAGAGCGTGTTTCTCTCGGCAAGCTTCTCCAACTGGAATCCCTTCCTCCACCGCATGCAGGAGGTCGAGTCGGGGCTGTATCAGACGACCGTCAGGGTTCGCGGAGGAACGCATTACTACCAGTTTCTCGTAAACAATCAGAGAATTACCGATCCCACGAACCCGCTGCCTGATTACACCCGTGACGGACGGCGCGTATCCCGCCTCGATCACCCCGGTGTCTCAATCGTGAATGCCCGCAGATAGTGCATCGCGGGAGATACGAGCAGCGGGTCTAGTTGACAGATCTCGGAAAACGCACCTAACCTAGTGTCCGTGGAACAAAAACCTGCTTTAACAACCGTAAAACAACGATACGCGCATCTGGCACCGAAATTTCTGGCAAATGTAGAAGCCCACGGCATGGTTTCCCATGACGAGGTGTATCAGCCGGCGATTCCGGCGAATCGCGTTCTGGTGGAACACATAATCAACGATCTTATTCAGCCGGGAAGTACCCTTCTTGGATTTGAAAACTTTGTGGACCTCTACGAACGCGCTCAGCGGGGAGAAAGCTGCCTGCTGACAAGCGAACATTTCAGTAATTTCGACCTTCCGGTCATACACTATCTACTCTGCCAGCAGGGCGAACTGGGAAAAACGATAGCAGAAAGCATCGTCGCGGTCGCCGCAGCGAAACTGAACGAAGAAAACCGCTTCGTGCGGGCGTTTACCCAGTCCTATTCGCGCATCGTGATCTACCCGTCGCGTGCCCTCGCGGCGATAAAAGATAGCGATGATTTTGAGCAGGAGCAGCGCCGCAGTCGCGAAATCAACATGTCGGCGCTCCGGGCAATGGTACGCAAGAAGAACAGTGGCCATATCATCCTCGTGTTTCCTGCCGGGACCCGGTACCGACCCGACATACCTGACTCAGCCCGCGGGCTTCCCGAGATCGACGGCTACATGAAGCAGTTCGACAACGTGCTGCCGGTGGGAATATCCGGGAACCTGCTGCTGGTCAATCCCTCGAACGACATGAGCGAGGACTACATCAACGAAGACCTCATGATCGTAAAGGCGGGTCCGGTCATTGCCTCGAAGCGTTTCCGCGAGAAGCACCGGGCCACCTGCCCCGAGGGCATGGATCCCAAGCAGCACGTGGTCGACCAGCTTATGAACACGCTCGCCGGCATACACAAAGAGATCGAAGCGTATCGGGACACCGTCACGAACTGATCCGATCAGTCATCCCAGGTGGTCAGATCAAGGCGTATCCGCTCGGTTATGGTGGTCCCACCCCAGCTCTTCAGGAGTCGTTTGATTACCGCCCGGGTGCCGGGTACATCGACGTGCATGGTCCGCACGCCTTCACGGTGAAGAAGCGCGCACAGGCGGCGTAGCAGTTCTTTTCCCAGCCCGAGACCGCGGTACTCGGGTTCCACGTACAGAACCTCTATGACCGCTACCGCGTCAAGGCCGTAGTCGTCGGTCATCGTGCTCCGACAGGCGGCCGCTCCGACCCGTTCGCCCCCTGCGGTATAGGCAACGACCGAACGCTGTATCGTATCTTCGGGCAGCAGCATGATATCTTCGATGAGAATCTGCTCGGCGTCATCAAATTCGGCGAGCGCGTCGGCGATACCGATATCGGTGAGCTCATCGATCTCTTCAGAGCCGACACCGTCTTCGATAAAGGTGAAGTCGGCGAGAATCAGATCATCCGTCTCGGTTTCGAGGTCCACCGGCAGGCTCTCGAGGCCCCACTGCTCGCGCAGATCATTGTACCACTCGTAGACCAGCCTCCGCATTTCCCGTTCCTTGAAACGGTACCACAGACGCTCAATCTCGGACCGCTCCTTGAGCGCATCCTTGAACTGACGGAATATGCCCCTGCCCGAGTTGAGAATGCCTCTCAAACGCTCGCGATACAGGGGGTTTCGCAACTCACTGATAAAGCGTTCCATGAGATTGAAGCCGTGAGCGCTGCGCCACTCGGGTATGGCGACCCACTGCCGCTCGATCTCCGCATCCTCGTAGTCGGGAATATCCCCTTCGGTTACGACGAGACCACTCTGAACGTCAACGTAGAACTCGTGTTCCTGGTTCTCCATACCGAAGATAATCTGATCGACGATTTCCGGGGTCAGATCAAAGGGCATGGGTGGACTCCCGGGCACGATCGAGATACTCCCGCTGACGCGCGGCGAGAAACTCGGGAAGCGTGTCGACGTCGACGGTGTGTGTGCTTGACGCTATGCGGTCATATACTTCGACCGTGTCATCGGTCATGGTCGCGGGTGACACAACAATGCGAAAGGGTATGCCAAGCAGCAGGTAGTCCTTGAACTTGGTCCCAATGGATTCATCTCTGTCATCGTAGAGCACCTCGTGCTCAAGATACTCTGCAATGGCATCTCCTGTATCGCGCACGCTGCGGCTTTTTCCTATGGTCATAAGGTAGGACAGAAATGGTGCAACCGATACCGGCCATATGATTCCGTCCGCATCGTGGTGAGTGTCGACGATCGCGGCCATGAGGCGGCCGATGCCGATGCCGTAGCTTCCCATCTGCGGGTAGAACTCCCTGCCGGTTTCATCGCGAAGACGCAGGTCCATGCGGTTGGTGTAATAGTCACCGAGGCGAAAGATATGACCGAGCTCAAGAGCCCTGCTGATATTCATGCTGGTCCCGCAGTGACGGCACAGCGCGCTGCTTCTGATCCGCGAGATGTCCCCCGAATAGTGAGCGTCAAAGTCACGGCCGAAGTTGGCGTTGCGGAAGTGTACGCCTTCTTCGTTCGACCCGCAGACAAGATTCGGTGTTTCGATGACCGACTGATCGACCACAACGACGGTATCCGGATGCAGACGGAACGGCCCGGCGTGCGTCGCAACCACCCCGGCCTGACGGAGTTGCTCGTCGGTTGCGCGTTGTAAGGCCGGTTCGTGTATGAGGCGCCCGAGTTTCTCGAGGGAGACGTCGTAGTCCGCCCTGACGACCGCCATAACGAGTCTGCTGCTTCCGGCGAATACCATGGTCTTTGCGAGACCCGAGCGCTTGCATCCCACGCATTCGGCGAGGTCATCCATGGTTTTGCAGTCTGGAGTCTCGATGCGCTCAAGCGCGTTCGGCCGGCCCGATCCTGAGGGATACGCGGCGACCGCCACGTCCCTGTTAGCGATATAGCCGCACTTGGGGCACTCGACAACGTAGTCGTCTCCGTTGCTCGACGGGGTAAGAAACTCGTAGGACCGCTCGCCACCCATAAACCCGACTCCGGCCTCGGCGGCGACCGTAGGTACCTCACAGGCACGAAACACACGTTCGTAGGCACGGAACACCCGGGGAAAGAAGTTGTTCAGTTCACTGAAAGAACGATGGAAGGAGTACGCGTCGCTCATGCGAAACTC
>RECN01000178.1 GCA_007694005.1 Spirochaetaceae bacterium | reverse complement strand
GAACAAGCGCGTCCGCGTTCCAGATGCTCCGCAAGGTTCGTGTGCGGCGCAAGCCGTCCGTACCTGCGGAGCTATCCGGAGATTCCCAATAATGTCGTGTAAAACATACTTAAAGTAAAAAATACTTTACACTAAGTAAAACGTGTAGTACATTGGGTCTCGAAAGGAGATTCTATGTCGTATCAGGAAACGAAAAGTCTGCTCATGACTTCAAGTTCTGCTGTCATTCTGGGGATCTATCTCTGGATCGCGTTCAATCGTCTCGGAGGACTACCGTCCGTGCCGGTACCGGATACCGATACGCTGCTTCGATTCTGGGCCGCAGCGACGCTGGTGTTTATCCCGGTTTCTGTCGTAGCACGTATCGTGATCATGATTCTCTTCGCTATCATGTACCGCATGGTGACCGGTCAGGATCTACCGACCTTCGAGGACGAGCGCGACAAACTCATCGAGTTGAAAAGTACGCGCGTCTCTCAGGCAGTCTTTGTCCTGGTTTTTGTCCTGTCCATGGTGCCCGTTGTCACTGGATTCACAGTCACGGTCATGTTCCTCACGCTCCTGCTTGGCGGATTTTTCGCCGAACTCGTCGGAGAAGTCGGGCGCATCGTCATGTACCGGCGGGGAGTGTAAGGTGGCGGAGTCGCCGATTTCGAACAAGGTTCGTGAGATGCGGTTTCACTCGGGCGAAATGACTCAGCAGGAGCTCGCCGAGATAGTCGGTGTCACCCGACAGACGATCGTAGCGATAGAGAAGCAGCGCTACTCACCGTCTCTTGAGCTTGCCTTTCGCATAGCCCGGGCATTCGCCTGTGGAGTGGAAGACGTGTTCCGGTTCGAACAGGACCCGGATACGACCAATGGAGGTACGAAATAATGAAAGTTTGCATTGTAGGAGCGTCGGGGAAGCTCGGCCGGTATATGGTTCGCCACGCCCTGGATCGGGGTTACGAAGTAGTCGGCGTGTGTCGACCACAGAGTGTCGGAAAGCTCGCCGAGTTCCATGACCGGATCAGCGTTGTCCCGGGCATGACCGACGACCGTGACGTCATTCGCAAGGCTGTCGACGGTTGCGATGGCGTTCTCGTGGTGCTCGTCCCCTTCGGTATGCACGGATATGCTTCCGGCACGGCGCAGGCGGTACTCGACTTCGCGCCTCCGGAAGCGCGACTCGTTTTTTCCTGCGGATGGCATATCTCAAGGGACGGAAAAGATCGCTATCCGCGACGGTTCGTTGCGACGGTCAAGGTGATGCGGTTTATCGGTCGTGCGCTTCGCCTCGCCGACGTAGACGACCAGGTCGAGGCGACGAGGCGCGTGTTCGAAAGCGACAGCCGGTGGACGGTTGTGCGAGGAAGCGATCTGCTGGAAGGCGAGAGTGAAGGCCTGCCGGTCTGGAGCCGGCACGTCGGCGACCCGCTCATTGCCCGCAACAGAACCCGCCGCGTGGACTTCGCCGAGTTTATGGTCGCGGCGCTCGAGAACGACGAACTCATTCAGGAGGCGCCGGCTATTTCGGGGAGATGATGCGTTGGGGGCAGGTGGGACCCTGGCGATTAATGCCTGTGCAAATCGGGCCCGGAGTAGTAGGGTGGACGAATGAGATACAGAAAACTCGGATCGACCGGTGAATCGGTATCAGTCGTCGGTATGGGCACGTGGCAGTTCGGCGGGGAGTGGGGCAAAGCCTTTGAGCAGTCGGAAGTGAACGACATGTTCGTGGCGGCGCGCGAGGTCGGGATCACTCTGATCGATACCGCCGAGTGCTACGGAGACCATCTCTCGGAGCAGTTTATCGGACGCGCGCTTGAGGAGACCTTTCCCGGCGAACGCGACACCTGGTTTATCGCGACCAAGTTCGGGCACAAGTACAACGTACCGTTCGAGCGCGATCAGATCTGGGATGCCGATGGGGTGGCGAAGCAGGTCGAGGATTCCCTGATCGCGCTTCGCACCGACTACGTGGATCTCCTGCAGTTTCACTCCGGAAGCGATGAAGTCTTCGACAACGACGCGCTGTGGGAACGCCTCGCACGGCTCAAGGAACAAGGTAAGGTGCGGTACATCGGTATATCGATCGGATCGAACACCAACGACTACCAGACGGGTAAGGCGCCGGTGGTCGGAGCCGAGGCGATACAGGTTGTGTACAACCGGCTCGACACGGCACCCGAAGAGAAGGTGCTTCCGCTATGCCGGGAACACAACCTCGGTGTCCTCGCACGGGTTCCGCTTGCGAGCGGTTATCTCAGTGGCAAGTACAAGCCGGGTGCAACATTCGATTCAAGTGATGTTCGGAGCCGGCATGACCGCGAGACAGTCGAGCGGCGTTTGAACGAGGTGCAGCGGATCGCGACCGAGGAGGTGCCGGAGAGCGTGCCGATGGCTCAGTGGGCGCTGGCGTGGTGTCTGTCCAATCCTGCGGTCACGACCGTGATCCCCGGCTGCAAAAACGTCGAGCAGGTGCGCAGCAATGCACGTGCGGCCGATCTCGCAGGTATTTCTCGCGGTACCGACGGAACTACAGACGAAACCGGCCTAACTCACTGATTTCCGCACGAGGTCGGCAATGCGTTCTTCTTCGGTCGCGGTAAGCCGGACAATAGCGAACGAGGTCGGCCACATGTTGCCGTCATCGAGACTGGCGGTGTCGTTGAACCCGAAGGTCGCGTATCGAGCATCGAACTTCCCGGCTGATTGAAAGAAACAGATTACTTTGCCGTCTCGTGCATATGCAGGCATTCCGTACCAGGTCTTCGGCCACAACTCTGGAGCCGTTTGCATCACAAGTTCATGGATGCGTTCTGCGAACTCCCTGTCTGTCCCGGACATTTCGGCGATCGCCGCACGAACGGACTGCTCGCCATCGGCGCGCTTCTTGTCGGCACGTTTTTCCGCTGCAAGCTCCTTCGCCCGAGCGTTCATTGCCTCGCGCTCCTGCTTCGAGAAACCAGTCTTCTGGGAATCTGACGCTGCCATGGCTAACTCCTTTTTTACGCTGGCTGCACGTGTCCGGGTAAATAACCCGGCGAGTTCCCTCACTTAAACAGAAAGGTCTCTGTGCCGTCAAATTCGGCGCCGGTGCCACCGTCGAGGTAGTGTGTGCAGCGTGACAGATAGTACGTTGAGGCTCTATCCTTCGGGTCAATCTCCAACACCCGCTCAAAGCGTTGCGCGGCGTGCTGGAACTCTTTCTCGAAGTACAGGCGGATGCCTTCTCGAAAATCGTCGACTGTCCGGGCCTTCAGTTCGGTGATCCGGGCGTCAAATCCGTCCATCACCTCATAGATCTCGGTTTCCAGATTCTTACCGTACAGACGGGTCTTCCCCAGGTACCGGACCGAGAAATGCTCCGTACCGATCTTGTCGTAGACTTCCTTGCTGATCAGGATTGCGGACCCGAAGACCTTGGTAATCCCCTCCAGACGTGAGGCCAGGTTGACCGCATCGGCGATGACCGTTCCGTCGATGCGTTCCAGTTCGCCTATGGTCCCGAGCATTACCATGCCGCAGTGTATCCCTATCCCGATCTCTATCGGTTCTTTTCCTGCCTCGTATCGCCGGCGGTTGAACTCCCATAACTCGCGTCGGATTTCGACCGAGGCGCGTACAGCGTCCGTTGGAGAGTGCGGAAAGAGCGCCATGATTGCGTCACCAATGTACTTGTCGATGAAGCCGCGGTGCGTACGGATGATCGGCGATATTCGAGAAAGGTAGGAGTTAAGAAAGTTGAAGTTCTCTTCCGGCGTCATTGACTCGGACAAGGCTGTGAAAGAACGGATGTCTGAAAACAGTATCGAACTCTCGCGCTGGATCTGATCACCCAGTTTGATGTCGAGAATACTGTCCTTCTTCAGCAGCTCCAGAAACTCCATTGGCACAAAGCGACCGTAGGCCACATTCAAGGCCGAGAGGGCCGCGGTCCTCTCCTGCCGCATCAGGTTGAACTGATCCGCCAGCGCGAGCGACAGCAGCACAACGACAATCACCGAACCTACAGAACCCGCCCACGTGGTGAAGGCGGTAGTCGGTAGTACTCCCAGGGATTTGAGCGCGAAGATCATAGTCCCGGTCAGAAACGTCACCCAGGCTGGAAAATAGATTCGGGCGGCGTGGTTGCCCCGGATCAGTGCGCTGCCGCTGTTGAGAAGAATCACCAGGAATGCAAGCAGGTTCACTATTGTCGCTATCCGGATTGAGATCGCGTACGGAGTAGTAAACGCAAGGACGCCATTGAGACCACAAACGGCCATTAAGCCGAGAAGCACTTTATCGAACAGGGGTGCGGTCACCGGCGTATCCAGGAACCTGCGGTTGAACACCAGACACCAGAACGTTCCCCCCGCGATCAGGAAGGGCAGCGAGGCATCCGCCCACCAGGTATTCGTCGACCAGAGATACTGAGCAGCGTATCCGTTGATAGAAGCCTGGAAGAGCACGTAGAAAAGAATGAAGAGTGAGTAGTACAGGTACGATACGGTTCGCAAACCGGCCAGTAGAAACAGGTTGTACACCAGCATTATGAACATCGCCCCGAAATATATGCCCATGAGAATCTGTTCGGTCAGCGCCTGCCGTTCAAACGCCCCCGGTGTCTGCACAATGAGCGGGATGTCGACCGCAGAGCCTGTCTCGAAGCGGAACAGAAGCTGACCCGTTCCCCCCGGAGTCAGATCCACTGGAAACACGAAGTTCCGGTAGAACACGGGCCTCGTTTCAAAAGGCTGTTTATGGCCCAACTCCGAGAGCAGAACAGGTGCAGCATGGGCTGCCGGATCCACAAGATACAGCTGAATCGAGTCGTGCAGCGGATACGCCACCTGCACGTACCACTCCGTCTGTGACGTCGTGTTTTCCAGCGGTAACGACAGCCAGTACACCGACGACGTGAACCCGAAGTTAAGCGTCGTGCGCTCCGATCGGCGCCACAGCCCGGTGTTTACCGCGTCCGCTGCGGTCATTGCTCCGCCAATATCCTCAAGGTAACGTACGGACCGACCTGGACGGTATGTCGCGGCCGGGTCTCCAAGCTGCTCGGGCTCACCGAACGGGCCGTCGGCAAATACAGTTGTAGAGACAACCACGACCGTGAGCAGTACCGCACAAAAAAAACGTGCTGGATGTCGCATGGAGCATTCCTGTTGAGCTGTCCGGTGGGTACGACAACTCTCCTCTTTGTTTCAGAAACATCAGTATACCACACCCGTGACCCGGAGGTTTCATCTATACTGCTCACTGTGGGTCTACTCGATTTTATGCGCCGTCGACCGCGCCCGATAGAGAGTGCTCTCTGGGATCATACCATTTCCTCGACACCACTGTTCTCCGACCTGTCGGATGAGGAGAGTGGGCGATTGAGGGAGCTCAGCGAAACGCTGCTTTCGACAAAGCAGGTAATTGTCTCAGACGGTCCTCCGGCCGAGCCGGGTGAGGTAGTCGTCCTTGCGGCGACGTGCTCGCTACCGATACTCGAGCTCGGAACACACTGGTACCGCGGCTGGTCGACCATAGTCCTCTTTCCCGACG
>RECN01000176.1 GCA_007694005.1 Spirochaetaceae bacterium | reverse complement strand
CGACATTCCTCGGTGTAGCATTCCTTGGCGTGGCGCAGACGGCCGGAGCCGCCGGCGGTCGGGAATCTCCGGTGTCCCGAAGTCCAGGCAACGAAGCTCCGGACACCGAAGGCCTGGCAGAGATGCCGGTTTCTGAGGCTCAGGAGGAGCTTCGGAACCTGCCTGCTTCCGAGCGAATACAGCGTGCTCAAGACCTGTCAGAGCGGGCACTCCGCGAATCCGATCTCGGCCGCGCACGCGTATGGGCCGAGTACGCGGCCGACGAGGCTGCGAACTCAGGCAGCCCGCGCGAGACCGCCGAGGCCTGGCGTTCGCTCGCGCTGCTGTACGACGTTTCGGGAGACCTCAGATCCGGGATTCGTGCGACGGCGGTTTCGGCTTCGGCTTTTGCCGAGGCGGGTGATCCGGTCTCCGAGCTTGAAGTCCTCTCCATGCGGGCAAACATACAACATCGGCTCGGAGCACTCGCAGACGGGATCGAGACGGCGTCGGAAATCATCCGCCGTTTCGAGGATCAGCCGCTGGACGACAGCTTCAGGGCAGATGTCCTGAGTAATGCCGCCATGATGCATTTTAAACTCGGGCGGCTCGAAGAGATACCCGGCCTTCTCGAAGATGCTGCCGATTTGTACGAGTCTGTTGGTGCGGATGACGGACTGGGAACGGTGTACCGGATCTGGGGCAACTATTACGGGGCTCTTGACGATCCACAGGAAGCGATCATGTTCTACGAGCGTGCCGGTGAGCGCTACAGTCGTACCGGCAATGTGTTCGACGCCGCCAACGTGTTTTTTAACACGGCGCTTATGCTGATGCGGGTGGATGAGTTCGAGGCGGCGGTATCGGCCTTTGAAGAAGCGATCACGGGCTTCTCGCGTGCAGGTTCGGCGAGTGGTACCGGCATGGCAGCGACCGAGCTCACCGTTGCGCTCTGGGAGCTTGAACGCTACGAGGAAGCCGAACAGACGATACGTCGGGCCATAGCCATGCTCGACGCGAGCCAGAGTCTCAGGCGCCTCGCGCGAGCCCGTACCATCCTCGGTACCATGTACGGCGCGAGGGGAAACCGGGAGCGGGCCGTCGAGCAGCTCGCACGTGCCCGGGATCTGTACGATGAGCTTGGCCTCGTTGCAGACGCCTCCCGGATACAGCGCGAGATCGAGCGTATCGATCCAGGCCGTCGCAACGGCGGTATCTGAGTTCAGTCCGTCGGTTCCGTGATCTCGTGTATCCATGCGGGGAGACGCACCGGCCTTCCTGTCTTCGGGTTCACGCTCACCAGCGTGGTCGCTGCCGTAGCGTATACGAGGCCGGCACCGTCGTTCAGCTCGTAGGCGAGGTCTATGCTGCCGCCACGAAGTCGCGAAATGCTGACATCGATCACGATTTCGGGGAGAAACGGTACAGGTTTCAGGTAGGTGCAGGAGGCACTCCGCACGAGGAAGACTGCCTCGCCACTGTATGATCCGGTGAAATGCCCTGCGAAGAGCTGTACGCGGGCAACTTCAAGATAGGTAAAAAACACCGCGTTGTTCACGTGCCCGTATGCGTCCAGATCCGAAAAGCGGATGGGGACTCGCGTGCGGAATCGCTTCAAATCAGCCATGGGCGGAACCTACACCAGGCTCCACCCAGGCTGCAAGGGGTCGACTCGGGAGCGGAGACGTCCCGCGAGCCCTTACTCGCCGGAGGTCTTCTCCAGAGCCCATTCCTTCACGGCACGAGCAAGCTGCCGTCCCCGTGCCTTGATCAGCTTGATATCCTCTTCGGTTGGCTTCCCCATGAATTCTACGGGTTCGAGGAAGTCCCAGTGCATCTTGAGTCGCGACGCGGTCTCTTCGAGGTCTCTCTGGGCACCTCCTGACCAGCCGTAGGAACCAAAGCGGAAGGCCTTGCGGTTGATGATGCGTTTCTTGGCGATCTCGTCGACCGCGGCTGCCATGGGGGGAAACATCTTGTATTCGTAGGTGGGCATGCCGAGTACGACTCCCGAGCTCTGGAACACGCTGTCGAGTACGAAGCTCATGTCCGTTTCAGGTACGCGGTGCACCCTGGTCGGTACGCCTTCGGCCTCTATGGCCTGGACGAGCGGCTTAACGGCCGATTCCGTCATGCCGTACATGCTGCCCCAGATCACCGTGACCTCGGGTCGGGCGGGACCCTTTGCGTAGGACGCGAGCCGGATGTATGAGCGTATGACACGTTCAGGATCCTTGCGCCAGACGATGCCGTGTCCCGGTGCTATGCACTTGATTTCGATGCCGCCGAGCTTTTTGATTGCATCCTGTGTCGGCTTTGAGAACGCGGCGACGATATTCGCGTAGTAGCGCTCCATTTCTCGTTCGAAGAACTCGATGTGTTCTTCGGTCAGGGTGTCGTCGTATGGCGCGTCGTCGGAGACGGCTCCGAAGGATCCGAAGGCATCACAGGGGAACAGGGTGCATGACTTCGTATCGTAGGTTGCCATGGTTTCGGGCCAGTGCACGTTCGGGATGTCCTCGAAGGCAAGGACCCGGCCGTCACCGAGATCGAGCGTATCGCCGGATTTGACGGTCCGGATATTCTCGGTAATGCCGTAGAACGCGTTGAGCAGAGGCGGTGCCTTTTCACTGCAGATGATTGTGAAGTCACCCCGCATCTCCTTGAACGAGCGCAGCCAGCCGGAATGATCGGGTTCCATGTGGTTTACGATTACGTAGTCTATGTCTGTGATTTTTATCTTCATCTGTTCCAGCTGAGCGTACAGGGTTTCCGGAACCCCGTCCCAGTCACAGACTCCGTCGATAATCGCGCATTTCTTTCCTTTGACAATGTAGGAGTTCATGGCAACACCATTGGGTATGTGCCACATTCCTTCAAAAAGTATGTCTCTGACGTTTGCCGAGAGACGAAAGATACCGTCGGATACTTCGGTTATTTTCATGCGTATAGATTAAATTATGCGTGATCTCCCAACAATGGTCGGAACACCCGCGCGACGATAAGAATTATCGTTTTTCCTGCCAGGCTACTGCCTGATCCAGGAGATCATCTCTTTCCAGCTCCCGGCTTTCCCTCCTTTCAGGATGCCCACGCTGAATATACGGGCCGCACCCGCTCCGGCGAGTGCGATCGCACCGAGCAGCAGAGCTATGCTCAGAAGTATTTCCCACCAGACAGGACGGTCAACGAGTATCCGCAACAACATGACGATGGGCGAGGTCAAGGGGAAATGGGACAGGCCCAGGACGAGCGCTCCCTCCGGGTTCATGACTATCGGAGATACCAGTACAAGCGGGATGATAAGAAAGACGATGACGGGTATGGAGAGTTGCCCGAACTGCTGCTCGTCCTGTGCCCCTGAACCTATGGCGGCAAACGCCGTGGAGTACAGAAAGAAGCCAAGCAGAAAGAAAACCAGCAGAAAGCCGAGATTCACCGCGGTAAGCCCCGTCGGCAGGGCAATGTCGAAACGGGGTCCAATGACCGTGATGATCAACGCCGCGATGCCGATCCAGACTCCATACTGCACGAGGCTCGCAGCCCCCTTACCGAAAATCTTGCCGAACAGAAGTTCGGACGGACGGACACTTGAAAGCATGATCTCCTTGGTGTTGACGATCTTCTCGGTCAGAACGGATCGACCGATCATCTGACCGTATAAAAGAACCGTCATGTAGATAAGCATGACGAAGGTCAGGGCCGTCAGGAGAATGGCGAAACCGTCTGCCCCGCTGCTGTCATCCCCGCTTTCGAGTCGCACACTTCGTACCGCAGGAGTCCGGGTGAGCTCTGCGATCCGCTGCGGGTCAAGGCCGGCGTCGGCGATTCGAGCATTCGTGACGATGGTCCCTGCGGCTGCCTGCAGCATTGCGCTTACCTGCATGTCGGTACCGGTTCGCGACACGTAGCGGAGAATAGGCGCATCCGCGAAGTTCTCCGGTATAACGAGTACCCCCTGAATCTCACCGTCTGCGATCGCGTTCCGTCCCTGTTCCTCCGTCTCGAAACGGACGGTATTCAGCGGGCTGTCGGCGAGAAAGGTGTCAAACTGTGAAAAGGTGTCCGTCGATTCGGTCGCGATTCCGACTCTGGTGTCGCCGGAGGGCTGGCTCTGCCGCTGTGCCAGAACACCCGGTAGAATTGCGATTGCGCCGATCAGGAATGGTCCGAGTATCGTCATGATCAGAAACGATTTTGTCGCCGCAGTCATGCGGAATTCCTGCAGGATAATTGTGAAAAGCTTACGATAGTTCATGCGATACAGCCTCCCTTCCGACCTGTTCTACGAATATGCGATGGAGCGTCGGCGTTGTAACCTCAAACCGTTGAACCGAGATCCTGCCCGCGATAGAGGTGAAGACGGAGTCCGGACTGAGCCCTTCGTCGAGACGAAGTTCAACGTAACGGGGGTAGCCCGCGATAACCCTCACCCCGGCCATGGTGTCAAAGATCGAGCGATCGCCGTCGAACTCCACGATCACGCTGCGATGTCCGTACTCTTCCTTGACCGACTTTAGCGGCCCGGAGACAATCTCGCGTCCCCGGTCTATGAGCACGATATCGGAGCAGATCTTCTCCGCGTGTTCCATGATATGAGTTGAAATGAGCACCGTACGGTTCGTCCGGCCAAGCTCGAGTATAGTATCGCGCATGAGATCTGAACTGACCGGATCGAGTCCGGAAAAGGGTTCGTCGAAGAACACGATTTCCGGATCGTGGGCGATCGATGCAATGAACTGGACTTTCTGCGACATGCCCTTTGAAAGTTCATCGATCTTCTTGTGCTGCCATGCAGTGAGTTTGAATCGTTCAAGCCACTCGTCGATGCGTTTCTGCGCGACAGCCGCCGACGCGCCTTTTAACCTGGCGAGATAGATGAGCATCTCGTTCACCGTCACCGTCTTGTAGAGCCCTCGTTCTTCGGGCAGATAGCCTATTCTGTTCTTGTCGTGTTCGGTAATGGGATGGCCGTCGAACAGCACCTCACCCGAATCGGGTCGAAATATGTTCATGATCATACGTATTGCGGTTGACTTGCCGGCCCCATTCGGCCCGATAAGTCCAAACACGCCCCCGGGACTGGCTGTGAACGAAACGGATTCGACAGCAACGGTCTCACCGAAGGTTTTTCTGATGTTGCGTACTTCTACCATAGTGCGTGCATGGTAGGGGATTTCTGGTTCGGCTGAGAACAGAACAGCGGCGGGTCGGGTGGGAAATCAACCCCCTGTTAACATTCGTGTAAAGTAAAAAAAAGCGCCGGGTTAATCCCGGCGCTGTGCTGGATACCGCGGTGTCGCGGTCTTGTGAATCAGCGGCGAATCGTGAAGTTCGCGTAGCTTGTGGCGAGATTGTTTGTCCGCAGCGAAATGTAGTCGCCGCGCAGAATCTGCGGATCGAGCTGCATGTAGTAGCGGATCGGAGCGGTCGGATCAAGGACGCCGACTTCGCCGGTGTTGGTATCCACACGAACATTCACCCGAACCGGAGTATCCAGATACGCCAGAAGATCACTCTCGCTCCAGCCAAACTCTGATAGCGCGGCGAAGAGGTCGAGGC
>RECN01000074.1 GCA_007694005.1 Spirochaetaceae bacterium | reverse complement strand
GCTAACAGTTCCTCCCTCCGGTCGGCGCTCACTCGGTTCAAGTCCCGCGTGATTTAGATCAGCGTTTCGTGGGTCCTCGTGTATACGATTAACACTCAGTTGGACGTTTCTACCGGAGACGGGACTTGAACCCGTACAGCTTTTTCAAGCCGGGGGATTTTAAGTCCCCTGTGTCTACCAATTCCACCACTCCGGCGTGTTCGCGCGTGGGCTGCGCGAGACCCGGCAAAGGTACCTGATATCTGCGTGCTGCGCAATAAAAATACACGATTCGGGCTCACATTGACCCGGACGGCAGGGCCGCGGTAGGTTTCCCGCACCATGTCAGAACACGAGATACACCTCGCGGGCGGTGAAATCGATACCCATTTTCACGCACTACACATTCAGAACCGCGAGGTCGACGTTGCCGGGCTTCTCCGGCAGTGTATGGCGTCTGGTCTTCAGGCGTGCATCGATGTAGGTACCTCGGAAACGGATATTGAGGACCGCTACCAGCTCCTCAGCGGCATCCCGGGGGTGTACTTTGCTCACGGTCTGTATCCTTCAAACGCGGATCGGGAGGACGGTGACTCCGCGCTCCAGGTGCTTGAAGAGGCTCTTGCATTGCCTCGTACGGTTGCTCTCGGCGAGATCGGCATCGACCGCTACCGGGACTACGCGACGCCGGAACTCCAGCGGGAGCTTCTTTTACACCAGGTCGAACTGGCGAACCGGCACTCGCTTCCCGTCATAATTCATAACCGTGACGCTGAGGATGAGCTCCTGTCGGCATTTGCCGAATGTGCACCGACCTGCGAAAGTGTCATGCATTGCTACAGCGGGCCGGTATCCTTTGTTCCGCGTTTCCTTGATCTTGGATTCAGCTTCAGTTTCGGCGGTAACGTGACGTTCAAAAACGCTCCAACCGTGAGAGAGGCAATGCAGGCGGTGCCTCTGGACAGGCTTATGCTCGAGACGGATGCGCCCTATCTTGCGCCACATCCGCGCCGCGGACGGACGAACCACCCCGGCCTGATCGGCTACACCTATGACCTGGTTGCAGGGCAGAGAGGAATCGCCCGCGACGTGCTGGTCGCATCTGCAACAGAAAATGCGAAGCGGGTCTTCGGTATTTGAGCGCGCGCTACATCCCGCGTGTTAACCGACTTTTCCGTGCGCGGGAAGGTGTATCGTGACGGTTGTTCCTTCTCCCGGGGTACTCTCAACCTGTACAGTCCCGTCGTGGGCTTCGATGACGTTCCGCACGATGACCATACCCAGCCCCGTCCCTCCTCCGTGCTCTGCGGAGTAGAAGGGCTCAAAAATGTGTTCGAGTGTTTCCGGTGACATGCCCCGGCCGGTATCACGCACGACGATGTGCACGCTGAGCGCCTGTTCTTCCATCGTGACCGAGATTCGTCCGTGTTTCCCTATCGCTTTTCGCGAGTTCTCAACAAGATTCACCAGCGCTCGAAGCATGCGGTCACGGTCCAGTATCATCGGTTGAGTCAGATTGCTGTCAAGATCGAGAAGAATGTCGCGTCCACTCAAACGCGCAGTCATTGTGCTGCGAAGGCCGTCGAGCAGCTCTTCACCGGTGACAATGCCGGTCTCCAGGCGTATTTCGCCGCGGCTGTAGTCGAGAAGTTCGTTTGCGAGTGCATTCATGCGATCGGCTTCACGGATAATGAGTTGCAGCCCCTGAGACAGCCGCTCCTGGTCCGTGAGGTGCATCAACATCATCTCCGCGTGACTCCGCAACACCGAAAGAGGATTCCGCAGGTCGTGCAGGATCATGCCGGACATTTTTCCGAGGGTGGACAGACGCTCAGATCTGAGGAGTTCCCGCTGTGTGGCGCGCAGCTCGTTGTTTGCCTGCTCGAGTTCGGTGTTCCGACGGCGCAGGCCTTCGACGAAGCTCTCATTGCTTCGCCTGACCATGCTGGACAATCGCTTCATGATCGAGAGAGCAATGTTACCGTTTTCACTGATAAAGCGACGGAAGTCCTTTCCGGCGAGATACAGAAGCTCTCCGCCGGTTTCCACAATGACCGTTGCGCTGCGGGGAAGCTCATCGACGAGGGCCATTTCGCCAAAGAGCTGTCCCGGTCCATGGAGCGCGAGCAACTCAGCATCGGGTTCACCCCAGTTCTTCCATACGGCGACGGCACCCCGCGCAACGACGTAGAAGTGTTCAGGGGGGTCTCCCTCCCGAAAGACGATGTCGCCTGCACGGACCTGCTGCATCGCCGAAAGAGCGGCAAGCGACGAGATCTCATCATCACTCAGATCAGAAAAGAAAAATACTTTTGAGAGAAGCTCGTGTTGTGAATCAGGCACAAAAAAACCCCCGGAAATGATATCCGGGGGTATTGTATCAGAATTGAACGCGTATGGGATCAGCCGGTATTACCAGCCGTCAACCATATCGTCTTCGTCCCTCATTTCCATCGAGAACAGGTCGGTAACCGCACGAAGGTCGTCGAAATAGACGAAGTACGTGCCGTAGGTCTGCATCAGGTCGGTCTGCACCATGAAGCCCCTGAACATGAGCCCTTCGCGATCGGTCAGCATCGGATCCCGCTGTATGATATTCGGTGGAATAGCAACAGTCAGCCGTCGCCAACCGGTGAAGTTCATGTTCCCCATATTGATGTATTTGATGTCGCCCCGTATGTCCTCAACGACCATGACCAGCCGATGATTTGTGTTCCGTCCGGCTACCCAGACGCTCATTGTTCGCACCTGGCCGGGTATCGCAATCGGTCGTATCGGCTCGATGGAGATAATCGGGGTTCCCCGGCGGAAGAATGTCGTCTTTACACCAAGTACGTGCTCGTTGACGCCGGTAAAACCGAGTTCTTCCTCTTCAGGTATCGGCTCGAGCATGGCCGGGCCACCTTCGAAACGCCTCCACTCAGTCAGGCCGTAGTCACTCGAGATGCCCGCGCGGAAAAAACCGGCGTCTTCGAACTTCGTGACCGATATTTCGACCAGGCGCTGCTGTGCAACGTCCTGCCCAAGCTGTGTAGCGTCAATCCCGCGTCCAAACTGCGCCGAGGCACCGGTGGCAACGAGAACGAGAACTGTCAATCCAAGAAATAATGTTCGCATTTTCATGTTCCCACCCTACTCGTTGTTACCATTCGTCCAGAGATCCTCGACAAAGCCGGGATTCGCCAGATCCGATCCGTCGAACGGCGCTTCATACAGGTCGGTCATGACCCTGATTTCGTCAAAATAGACGTAGAAGTTGTTTACGGCCGTACTCGGTCTCGTCCAGACCACAATGCGCACCAGCTCAAGAGGCTGAAAACGCGGCAGGGTAACCTGACTTTGCGGAATCCTTGAAGGGATCTGCGTTCTGAGGTTCCGCCAACCTGCGAAATTGAGGTCGCCCATACGAAGTACGTGTACGATGCCACGAAAATCTCGTACGTGTACGTCGACGTACATGTCGTAGTTCGATCCCCAGACCCAGACGTCTATGTGAGACGCTCGACCAGGAATCGGTAACGCAGACTCAACTTCGTCTCCATCCTCATTCGTTTCGACCGGAGTCAGTTCAAGGTAGTTGAACCCTCTCCTGTTGAACGCGGCGTTAATGCCGAGAGAACTTCTCTCTCGCTCGGGACCCACAAGGTAGAGTGCATCCGGTCCAACCGGAAAATACCCGACTCTCGGAAAATCGAGCTGTGAGGCGATGAAATGGCTACCGCTTACCGACCACTGTATGTCCTCTTCCTCGGTAAAGTTCGCCAGAACGATTGTCTGTATGTTCGTTGGGCTACTGGTAGTTTGACTGAACAACGGCGCTGCGAGAAAAACGAACGTGAGGCTCGCAACAACCCTGAGAAGGCGGCCGTTTCTCATCCTTGTCTCCTCCTTGGGTAATACACAGTCCTTCCGTGGTACTGCATTACGAAGTATATGTTTGCCCCGTACGGTTGTCAAACCTCGGGAGGCAGAAAGCTTTCTCATTAATCACCTCTGTGTTGATTCTGTGTTGATCGACTGCGAAATTCTGCCGGAAAAACGCGCGTGTCCCGGTTTTCGAGCCATGCCGTTACCGCCTGCGGGATGGATCGATGAAACCACCCGATCTGTTCGATTCCCGGGCGTCCGGTCAGATCGGCACCAACGATGACCGGGATGTTCCGTCCATCGATGGCCTCAAGAGCGGCAGGCGTCCGTTCGCCGAGAAAGAACACCATAATACATCCGCTATTGCCGGCGTCACGGATCGCGCGTCGCACGACTTCATTTCCGACGTCTGTGAACCATCGTTCCTCGTTCAGCGGAATCCCGCCATCGGACAGACGCGAGAACTCGCTGACAAACTCCGTGCGCATTCGTCGTGCAGACGGACCTGTCTCCACGGCAAACAGACAGACTGCACCGACGTCCTCGCGGCGGGCGACCTCCGCGAGCGCAAACACCGCGGCATCGGCCGCCGCAGGACCCGGATCGAACACGATCATCCCGTCAACCGGCTGGGCCGCATAGCCCCCCAGGGTGACGACATCACCGCTTCTTTCGCCTGCCTGCACGTCCGCGGGCGCGAGTCCCGACGCGATCAGGGTCATTACCAGCGGTACGGTGTCGGACAGTCCCCGAACCTGGTCCGACCAGCTCGTAAAGGGATCGAGCACGTTATGTCGGACGGTTCCCGGAACGGCCAGACGAAGCTGGGTCCTCAGATCGGGATACAGAAGCTCAGTCATGGTATCGGTGAGCACAATGACGTCGGGGGAACACGCAGACAGGCCGAAAACGAGAACTGCAAAGAGCGAAACCCGCGGGAATACCGCTCTATCTGTACGAGCTGAAATAGAAGCCCTGAAGAACATATACGATACCGCCTGTTGCGACGAGCACGAGAACTGTCACGGTGCTCGCCCATGTGAAAAACCCGAGATAGTACAACATGGGAGCAAGAGGCAGAAGGCAAAGCCAGGCCAATGCTGCGAGTATGTACAGAATGCGTATCGCTCCGAACGACCCCCGTGCGGCGGTCATCAGGGCGGGTATCGTGAGCATGACCGAAATACGCAGAACGGGCTCGAGAAAAAGCGTGTACGGCGAAGGATACTGCGATCCGAACACGATATCGGCGAGCGCCCAGGCTACGACGAATCCCGATACGAACGCCATCAGTCCGACAAAGACCTCAGTCGGCTGCTCGGTAAGTACCGGTCGCACAAGGAGTGCACCGAGTATTGTGAGCGTAACGACCGGGATGAGGAACGCACCGGTCAGATGCCACACGTACAGACCCGCCGGCATGAACTGCTTCATGACACCCCATTCGAACCATGCAATAAAAAGGTAGGCCGGAAAGAGCGACACAAATCCGCGCACAAATGGCCCGAATACGACCGAAGAGGAGACCGCCCTCCCCCCCATACAGGAGAGCACGAGTCCGAATGTCAGAAAGGCTGATAAAAGTGCAAATATCGTCATGATCTGCAGCGGACAGTATCATGGCATGAATACTGCTATCAAGCCGCCGCGTTGACAGCATGGGGCCTAGAACCTACATTCTGGCTTACCATGAGCGTCGAAGAGGACAGGGAGTCGGAGCTGGGAGTTGTCGCTCCGCATTATTTCGAGTTTGGATCTCAGAATGACGGGCTTACCCTCGATAGCGGGCAGATTCTCGGTCCGGTGAGGATCTGTTACGAGAGCTACGGGACCCTGAACGCCGACGCGTCCAACGCGATCCTGTTGCTGCACGCATTCAGCGGCGATGCTCACGCGGCAGGATACCACAGCAGCGACGACCGGCATCCCGGCTGGTGGCACTCCATGGTCGGACCGGGCAGACCCTTCGACACGGACCGGTATTTTATCATCTGTTCAAACGTCCTTGGAGGGTGCCAGGGCTCAACGGGACCCGGCTCGGTGAATCCCGAAACAGGAGATCGATACGGCCTCGGATTTCCGGTTATTACGATACACGACATGGTGAAGGCACAGGTTCGACTGATGGATCACCTCGGCATACAGAAGCTTCTTGCGGTTGCCGGAGGTTCGATGGGCGGTATGCAGGCCCTCGAGTGGGCGAGCAGATACTCCTCCCGCGTTCACGGAGCGATCGTTCTCGCTTCCACCTCCCGGCTCAGCGCCCAGGGTATCGCCTTCAACGCGGTTGGCCGAAACGCGATCATGAGCGATCCCAGATTCCGCGACGGGCGCTATTACGAGGGAGAATCACCGACACGCGGGCTTGCGATTGCCCGCATGGTGGGTCACATAACCTACCTGAGTGATGAGTCGATGCGGATGAAATTCGGCAGACGCCTGCAGGATCGCGACAGCATGGACTTCAGCTTTGCCGACCAGTTCGAAGTCGAAAGCTACCTCGAGTATAAAGGGGGTACCTTTGTCGACCGTTTCGATGCGAACAGCTACATATATCTGAGCAAGGCTATAGACTACTTTGACATGGAAACGACGCACGGATCGCTCGAAAACGCCTTCGCGACGACCAGTTCGAAATTTCTCATTCTCTCGTTTTCGAGCGACTGGCTGTATCCGCCCTATCAGTCACGCGAAATCGTACGTGCCCTTATGCGGAAGCAGAAAGATGTAAGCTACTGCGAAATCTCAAGTCCCTACGGGCATGACTCGTTTCTTCTCGAAACGGAGCGACAGGCGCCTATGATTCAGGCCTTTCTCTCCACGCTTACACAGGATCACGCACTGGATGGTACTCCATGATTCCCGAAAACAGACCTCACGTGGCATACGACGAGATCATAAAACTCGTAGAACCGCAGTCAACGGTACTCGATCTTGGCTGCGGTGACGGTGAACTTCTGCAGCGTCTCTGGCAGGAGCGTGGCTGTCGGGGTCGTGGCGTAGAGATCGATGAGGGTCACATCCGGACCTGCATCGGCAAGGGTATAAGCGTATTCCAGGGCGACCTCGATCAGGGCCTCGCCGATCATGAGACGCATGCCTACGAGTACGTGATTCTGAACCAGACGCTTCAGATGGTACACCGACCCGACCGGCTCCTTCGTGAGATGATCAGGGTAGGAAGAAACGTGATCATCGGTTTTCCGAACTTCGGTTACTATCTGAACCGTCTGCAGTTACTGTTTCGGGGACGGATGCCGGTCACCGGAACGCTGCCCTACCAGTGGTACGAGACACCGAACATTCACCTGTGCACCCTTCGGGACTTTCGAAATCTGTGCGCAGATCTCAACATACACGTCAAGACCGAAGCCGCAAGCCATAAGGGAAAACCTATTTCGCCGGTAGCGGCAAATCTATTTGCGACCGAGGTTTGCTTCCTGCTTGTGGACAGCCTCAAGAGCATTTGATATAGTCGTTGATCGTATCTGCAGACAAAAACCGCAGATCGCTCAATTTCACACACGTTCGGTTCCGAAAGTAAATCTTCGGAACAGTGTTTCGTAGAGCGGCGTCGGGAGAAAGACGCTGTAGTTGTACGAACGAGGGGGTAGATTGGCTTCTAAGGACTTACGGATAAATGAACAGATCAGGGTGCGCGAGGTCCGTCTTATCGACGACGACGGAGAACAGCACGGCTTGATCGCAACGACGCAGGCTATGGAACTCGCAAAAGAGCGGGGCCTTGACCTGGTCGAAATTGCACCTCAGGCCAAGCCTCCCGTCTGCAAGCTGCTCGATTACGGCAAATTCAAGTTCGAGCAGGACAAAAAAGACCGGGAGTCCCGTAAGAAACAGAAGCAGGTCAAGCTGAAAGAGGTTCGTATGCAGCCGAAGATCGAGGAACATGATCTTCAGTTCAAAACAAACCACATACGAGGCTTTCTTGAGGACGGATTAAAGGTCAAGGTAACAATACGGTTCCGGGGGCGCGAAATGGCGCACACGGAACTCGGACGGGTCGTGCTGGATAAGATCATCGATATGCTGGAAGACGCAGCGGTAATTGACCGCCCTCCCCAGATGGAAGGGCGTTTCATGTCAATGATTGTATCCCCCGGTACTAAAAAGGCACCAAAGAAAACCGAAGAGCCGGCGACAGAAGAGACGCCGCAGGAGTAACACATGCCAAAGATGAAAACACGCCGTGCAGCAGCGAAACGCTACACGATAACACCGAACGGTAAGGTTAAGTACAAGAAGCAGGGACTTCGTCATATTCTCAGCAAGAAGAGCACCAAGCGGAAGCGAAAGCTCCGAAAATCGGGGATTCTTGACAGAACGGAAGCCCCTCGCGTAAAAAAAATGCTGCCGTACGGCTAGATTTTTTCACTACAGACACTTTTTACGTTAATTCAGGAGTATACACATGCCACGCGCAGTAGACGGATCGAGACGAAAAGACCGGCGAACAAAGATTCTTCGTCAGGCAAAGGGTTACTGGGGGCGCCGCAGCAAGCTTTTTCGCACGGCTAAGGATGCAGTAGCAAAAGCACAGAGCTATGCCTACCGGGACCGCAAGGTACGAAAGCGTGATTTTCGCAGATTATGGATTGCCCGCATCTCAGCTGCATGCCGTAACGAGGGTATCACCTACTCACGCTTCATAAGCGGTCTGCAGCGTTCCGAAATCGCGATTAATCGCAAGGCCTTGAGCAATCTCGCTATCGAAGATCCGAACGCATTCTCGACACTGGTCGAACAGGCCAAGTCCAAGCTCGACTGACAGACCACAGGTGTGGAAAGGCGGGATTCATGCTCACGGTAGAGCAGATCAAATTGCTGGAAAGCCGGGTACTCAAGGCAGTTGAACGGATCTCCTCGCTGCAGAACGAAAATCAGCGGCTTCGTGACGGTCTCTCTCAATACGAGCGCCGGATCGAGGAGCTTGAAGTTCTGATAAGCGAGTTCCGTGACGGGCAGAAAGCCATCGAAGAAGGAATCCTGAGTACTCTGAAACGTCTTGACGTGCTCGAGGACGAAATAGCCGTCGATGATGGCGCCGCGGAACAGGTAGCAGCGGCGCCAGTGGACAGCGTCACCGAAGCTGAGACCGCCGACATCGACGAAACTGCCGCCGTACCCGAAGGGTCACCGGCAGCTGATGAAGAGCCTGACGAAAACCCTGAAACCGAATCGGAGTCAGAGCTCGATATCTTTTAGACTGCGGTCACTATGAAAATCGAACTGCTCGGAACCAGTTTTACGATACAGACAGACGAAGACCCTGCATACCTTGAGCGCGTCGTCGACTATTACCGTAAGAAAGTATTCGAGATACAGAGCGGGGTGCGAAACGCGGACGCCCTGAAGGTAGCCATTCTCAGCGGCATGCTCGCAGTCGACGAGCTGTTCAAGGAACGAAACCGACAGAACCTCGAGCCTGGGTCACCGTCTGACAGCGAAGCGGAAGAAATCACGTCCCGCCTCCTGGCATCCCTCGATCGCGTCCTTCAGGATACCGAGTCAAGCGACTCTGATTGAGGTTTTCCGGGAACGTATCTCGTCACGGTCGAACGCGCCGGTATCGCACCCGATTACCCGTACAACCCGGGATGCAACAAAGTTTGCGAACTGCGCTGCCTGCAGGGTCGTGAATCCATCCTCCCTGGCGTAGAGAAAGGCTCCAGCAAAGGTGTCCCCTGCCCCCGACGTATCGACGACGTCGACGGCTTCGCCCGGAACGTCGGTCACCGCCGTGGCTTCAACAATTCTGCAGCCCTCAGCGCCCCGCTTGATCACAAGACAGCCGGCGAGACCCCTGCACCGCTCTATCATCTCATCGATGTCTTCTCTCTCCGAGAGCGAAGCGAGCTCTGATTCATTCGCAAAGAGAACGTCAAGAGACCCGGCGAGTACATCAAAAAAATCGCTGCGATGCCGGTCTGCGACAAGGACATCAGATACGTCAAAGCTTACCGGGATACCACGTCGGTTTCCCGCACCTATCGCCTTCAGTGCAGCTTCCTGACCCGAAGGAGCATCCCATACGTAGCCGGTGAGATGCACCCGCGAACACCGCTGAAGGGCATCCTCATCGATATGCTCGGGTTTCAGGAGCAGGCAGGCGCCGAGGGCGGTGAACATGGTCCGCTCTTTATCGGGGGTTATATAGATAATCGAACCACCGGTCGAGGCGTCCACCGTCGCGAGACGCGACTGAACCCCTGCGGCGTCGAGCAGCCCCGCGAACTCACGCCCCGAGGCATCGCCTCCAACGGCACCGGTGTAGATCGGTGATGTATGGTGGCCTTCGGCAAGCCACGCGTACACGCGCATGGCATTCGCAGAGCTCCCTCCGGGTTGTGCGTCGGCAACACGCCCGGCTGCGACGATCTGCTTTTGCATATCGACGTCGACGAGGTTCATTGTTCCTGGTTTCACGTCAATGCTACGAAGAAAATCGTGTGTTCCGTATACAAGTGTGTCGAGTAAGGGATTTCCTATCCCATATACTGGTCCCATTCCTGCTCCCTCATCATTGACGTAAACTCGGGCGCCAAACTACTATGTTGCATACACGCATGTCTATCATAACAAGCCAGCAGATCTCAGCGTATTACGATCAATACGCAGCCTCCGAAATAACGTTCACGAAAGATATCATCAAAGCGACGCTGTTATACCCGAAACAGGTGTGTCTCAAGTGCATGGGGTATCAGTGGCCATGCATCATATATTCCAGTTCGATGAACTCGGCAAAGATCATCGTCAACATGAAAGACAGTCTCAAAGCGATGATCAAGAAGGCAAACAACGTCGTTTCGCTCAGATTCAGCTTCATTCAACGAGACAAGGCCGACCCCATCACCTTTCTCGTGTCGGCGAAGATCGTCAGCTATACACCGTATTCGCGCGAGAATCAGAGTCTTGTGTTCCTGACGCTACAGTACACACAACGTCCCGCAGACGGACTCATCGAAATCCTCGGACAGGTTCTCGAAGCGCATGCAAACAGCAAAAACCGGAGAGATGAACGGATAACCCTCACCGAAGCGTCGGAAAAAATTCTTGGATTTGGAGCCCGAAACGCTCAGATTTCCATTCAGGGAGTGCCGAGAAAGTGCATACTGCGCGACGTCAGCTTTGGCGGCGCCAAGGTGATCATCATGGGCGTTGCGAAGTTTATTCTGAACAAAGACGCGGTCCTTCGCATTTCCATACCCGATCCCCCGGAAAACATCGATATTCCGGGAACCGTCATCCGGTTCGAAGCAGTCGAAGGACGCAGCGACATTGCCGCGTTCGCCATACAGTTTAACCAGGATCTTGTCCCCGCGAAGTACAAGATGCGCGTCAACTCGTATATCCGTGCCGCTCAGTCGCCCAAAGCACGGGCAAAAGCGCAGGCAGAAGAACGCGAACGCCAGTTATCTGCGACCCGGGCAAAGACCGAAGCGGGCGTGCGGGCAAAACGGGACGAACAGGCCCGCCGAAACACCGAAGCCGGGACCGATCCGGCAGCAGAAGGTTGAAACTACTCAGAAACAGGACGTCGAATCATGATTAATCAGAACCACAATCCAACACGAGATATCGTTTACATTTCCGTCCCGGACGACATGCAGTCGCACGCCGAATCGATTCACCTCGATCCCGAGCGCAAACTTCCGGTCGAGCTTCCCGACGGTCCGAGCGTCGGAGCACTGCAGTCCTTGAGCTGGGAGATGATTCTCTCGGCAATGCTCAAGATTCTGGCATACGAACCCGAACACACGGACGCCGACTACTACCGTCGCTTCATTCGCGGGGTGCGGCCCGAGATTGTCAACGAGCTGACGGAGACCGGTGTGTTGAAAGCGCGAAACGGAGATTACGCACTCGCCGAAGAGCTGTTTCTTGCCCTCAGCGGCCTGTTGCCCGCTGATCCCATACCGCGACTTAATCTTGCCCTGATGTACGAGCAGCAGTCCGAGCAGAGTCACGATGAGGCGTTCAGCGAGCGGCTCGACGAGCAGGCGTTCAATCTGTATCGGGAGTTACTTCAGGACGAAGATGCTCCCCCGGAAGTCGCCATGAACGCCGGTTTCTTTCATCTCCGTAAGCGCAACTACGATCGGGCACGGCAACTCCTCGAGCAGTTTGTTGCCGAATCAGACGACGAGGAAAAGACCGCCGAAGCACAGCGGGTTGTCGATCAGATTGGCCAGCAGAGCCTCGACGACACCATGTTCAAGGAAGCGTTCGATTTTATTCGTCTCGGCCAGGAGCAGCAGGGTATACAGCGAATAGAAGAGTTCCTTGAACGCCACCCCGATGTATGGAACGGATGGTTTATCCTTGGATGGGCCCACCGGCGTCTTGGAGACTTTGCCTCTGGCAGGGATGCGTTTGATAAGGCCATTTCCCTCGGAGGCACCTCGCCTGACACCCTGAACGAGCTGGGAATCTGCCTGATGGAACTCGGCGAACACGACGCAAGTCTGAAACGCCTCCGCGAAGCGCTGACGATCGAGCCGGACAACACCAAGGTCATGTGCAACCTCGGCGTTGTACATCTGAAAATGGGTAACGCAGGCGAAGCAAAACGGTACTTTTCCAGCGTCCTCGCCTACGATCCGGAAGATCCGGTCGCTAACGAGTACCTGAAACAGCTTTAGACAACGGCTGCCCGGAGTACATCAAAAACTTTTCTAAAAATTTGCGTTTCAGCTCGCTAAAGAATACAGTATAGAAAGCCGATACACCGATTAGTGGGTGAGGACCGTGACGCGCCGGTATTTTACCAGAGCGTCTTCTCGCCCCTATCTACAGCTTCGGCATAAACCTGTTACGCGTTTAGAACAGGTTTGAGTCGAATCTGCAACACACATCGACAAGGAGGTGTCGTAGCAAAGAATGACCATTATCCCGCTTGTGCGGGATCAAGATCCTACTTGTACAGGGGATACTGAAAAGCAGGGACGCTTTTCAGCATGATTTTCACGGAGGAATACACATGATTATTAATCACAATACGAGCGCTGCGTTCGCACAGCGACAGCTCGGTGTCAACGAAAGCGGGATACAGAGCAGCGTGGAACGCCTGAGTTCGGGAATGCGCATCAACCGCGCAGGTGACGACGCTTCGGGACTCGCTGTCAGCGAAAAGCTGCGCAGCCAGGTTCGCGGTCTTCAGCGCGCATCTACCAATGCTCAGGACGGCGTTTCGTTCATTCAGACGACAGAAGGCTATCTTCAGACCAGTCAGGACATTCTGCAGCGTATCCGCGAGCTCGCCGTACAGGCGTCGAACGGCATATATACCTCAGAAGACCGTATGCAGATACAGGTCGAAGTATCACAGCTGGTGTCCGAACTCGACCGCATCGCCTCTCACGCACAGTTCAACGGACTGAACATGCTCACCGGACGTTTCGCACGGGAAACCGGAGACAACGACGTCACCGCAAGCATGCACTTCCACATCGGTGCCAACATGGATCAGAGAATTCGGGTCTTTATTGGGACAATGACCGCGGCTTCGCTGGGCATGCGAGAAGTCGGTACCGGTGATATCGTGACTCTTTCCTCAGCCGATAGTGCGAACCGCACGATCGGAATGGTGGACGAGGCATTGATGAGTGTCAGCCAGCAGCGAGCCAACCTCGGTGCGTACCAGAACCGTCTTGAGTACGCAATGCAGGGACTCGATGTCGGAGCGGAAAACCTCGCAGCCGCCGAAAGTCGCATCCGCGACACCGATATGGCTGCGCAGATGGTAGATTTCGTGCGCGACCAGATTCTCATGCAGGCGAGCACCGCAATGCTCGCACAGGCAAACCTGACACCACAGTCAGTATTGCAGCTCCTCGGTTAAGGGAGTACTATTCGATAACGGGTACAGGGGCCTTCGGGCCCCTCTACTCGTCCTGTTCTTTGAAAAACATCAGACATCACCTCGCTTGAGGTCGCCTGTCGGAGATGAAAACCTTATGAGCCGGATGATATCTCTTCTACGGCCAGCTGGTTTTCATCTGATTGCGAGAAGACGAAGCGGAGACAGCGCGTTCTAGACTCCGGTATCGCATTCGATGGGACCGAGGCACGGATTGCCTCGGACGATCTTGTTCAAGGAGGGATGTATGATCATAAATCATAATACCGCCGCAGCGTACGCGAATCGGACTCTTGGTTCCCGTGGAGAAGCGATGCAGACCAATGTAGAGCGACTTTCATCGGGGATGCGGGTTAACCGTGCAGCAGACGACGCGTCGGGACTTGCGGTTTCTGAAAAACTGCGCAGCCAGGTCAGAGGACTGAACCAGGCCGAGCGTAATATTCAGAATGCCGTTTCGTTCATTCAGACTACAGAGGGATTCTTGCAGAATACGCAGGACATTCTTCAGCGCATCCGCGAGCTGTCTGTACAGTCAGCCAACGGTATCTATACCGCTGAGGACCGAATGCTTATTCAGGTCGAGGTCTCACAGCTGGTGAGCGAAATAAACCGCATAGCTTCGCATGCGCAGTTCAATGGTCTGAACATGCTCACAGGACGCTTCGCTGGAAACGAAGAAGCCGAAAGTGTCATGCAGTTTCAGATCGGCGCAAATATGGATCAGTCGGCCCGCGTGTTCATTGGAACAATGACGGCATCCGCACTGGGTCTGGTAGATGCTCAAGGTGGCGATGACACGGTTTCGATCTCCACACCGGAGGCGGCAAACCGGGCGATCGGTATGGTCGATGAAGCGCTTCGATCGGTCTCTCGGCAACGTGCAGACCTTGGTGCATATCAGAACCGTTTTGAAATGGCTCAGTCTGGAGTAGCCATTGCCGCTGAGAACCTTGCTTCGGCAGAGTCTCAGATCCGCGACACCGATATGGCAGCGGAAATGGTTTCGTTCGTTCGGAATCAGATCCTTATGCAGAGCAACACCGCAATGCTTGCACAGGCTAACCTACAGCCTCAGTCAGTATTGCAGCTGCTCGGATAAAGAAGAGAAACGGGGTACTTCGTTCCCGGGCTCTTTTTAGTGTGATCACTGCCGCGACGGCAGTATGCACGGAGGGAATCGTGCCTGTTCAAAGAGAGATTTCTGGACGTCATCTCTCGGCAACGCTTTCAGCGATGCACTGAGGGCCCGATACCCGACAGTAACTTTGGCAGGTGGGGAGTGCGCGCTCTCCCCACTCCATCGTCTTACACGGAGGTAAGATGGTATGACCATGGAAATAAGTGGTCCGTTCGGAACTCCATCGTTCGACATGGTTACGCATGGACGGACGGATGCCGGGAGCACTCAGGGACGAGCTGTACCGGATGTTTCATTCGAACGACCTACGCGAGAAGAAATAGACCAGATGGTTGCCCAGCTGCAGACAACAGCGGCAGTAATTAACCGGAGGCTACGGTTCTCGGTGAACAGTGATATGGGTGGCGTGATTGTAAAGGTGGTAGACGCGAACACCGATAAGGTGATTAAGGAGCTGCCGCCCGAAGCATTACAGCGAATACAGTTGCGCCTGAACGAGGCAATCGGACTGTTGCTCGATGAACGAGTATGAAAAGGCTGAATGCTCCATGAGTCCTGTGGTATGCTCTTGTAGAAAGGCAAACGGACGGACTGTATGTATGGACTTCGCCGACAAGGATCACTAATCTCCTCAACACGCCCCGAGCTTACCCGAGCCCGGTTGGTATTCTGTAGTATCGTCATCGCGATAATGACGCTCCCATCAGCTTATTCACAGATCTCAATTCCCGGCGTCTCGAGTCGATTCGAGACCAACCAGATGATTGAAGATATCATCGACGCTGAAAGCGCCCCGATACGGCGGAACGAGCAGCGAATCGAGGGCCTCGAAAAAGAACGCGACGCGTGGAATCGACTGTCCCGCGATATGAGTGCCCTGCAGGACGCCGCAAATACCCTGTACAGTTTTCGAAACCCGTTTCTGCAGCGCATTGCGAGTTCTACCGATTCATCCGTCCTGACGGCCTCGGCAAATCGCGAAGCGCCGGAGTCCGTATCGAGTCTGGAAGTACTGCAGACCGCCTCTGCTGACGTCTTTCGATCTGCGTCGCTCCCGGAAGATTTCCGTGTACCTGGTGGACGCTACACCTTTGGTATAGGTGACAGCGAGATTTCAGTCCCCTTCGAGGGAGGAAGTATCGCCGAGTTTGTCTCGAGCGTGAATCGACGGGCATCGCAGATCGTTGAGGTCCGGTCCGTTCGTGACACGCGAAGCTCCCGTGTTCTTATTTTCGAAGGACAGATTACCGGAGCGACCAACCGACTCAATTTCTCCGATGACGCTGAAACTCTGGCACTTGAAACGAACACAATCAGGCCCCGGGCCACCGAAGCGGACCGGGACATACGGCTTGCACGCGAAACCGTGACGCTTGAAGACGGGGAAACGGGTTCCGCCGGTCTGTCTGACGGTACCGTAGTGCTCGAACCGACGTCACGTGCGTTCGTTGACGCAGAACCGCGCGTCGCACTCGAAGAAGGCCTCGTGTTGAGTTTCGAAATCTCGGTCGAGAATCTCGGACGCGAGGAAGTTCAGGAACCCGTCGAACCCCGCGGTCCGACGGTTCCGGAACTCGGTGAAACCGAGCTCGATGGTGTTCGCGTACCATTCGCCTCATCGATATTCGACCTTCCCGAGTGGGTTCGCCCCGAACCTCCCGCCGTAATCGACGATCTGAACATTGTTACGCTTCTCGACGGAACACAGGATTTTGCCCTCCCCCCGCTTGAAGATACCGATGGCTTCATAACCGTCAGTTTTCCCGTCGGCGAAGCGCTTTCGGGTATTACCGGCATTGAGGTGACGAACCGGAGTACCTTCCGACGCGTTCGGCTGCAGAATGTCCGAATCTACGACCCTGATGCAGTCGGCGATTTCGAGCCGGTACTCGCTCTCGAAACGGCACGTGATGCTCGTCTGCGAATCGACGGAATTGAAGTAAGCAGGGACACAAACGAAATCGACGATCTCATCGAAGGTGTCACGCTTTCGCTTCAGGACACCGGAAGCGCGCGGCTTCGTGTCGAGCCCGACGCGGAAGCAATCAAGAATGCGATTATCGAGTTTCTCGCTCTGTACAACCAGATCATGGTTGAGACGAATATTCTTACGCGAACAAGCAGGGAAATCATAAGCCAGATATCATGGTTCACCGACGACGAAGCAGCTGAGGCTGAGGAACGGCTCGGCCTGATGCAGGGCGACTCGACCCTCAACCAGCTTCGAAGCAGATTACAGACAATCATGATGAACCCATACGAGACGCGTCTCGGAAGCGAACTGCGCATTCTTCAGCAGATCGGTGTTTCAAGTAATGCGAGTGGACCTGGCGCAGGCGTTGACACGCGACAGCTGCGCGGGTACCTCGAAATGAACGAAGATGTTCTCGATGCGGCTATCGCGCAGAACCACCGGGCAATCCGGGACCTGTTTGGCTTTGACTCCGATCGTGACGGAATCATCGACGCCGGAGCGGCGTTTGAGGTGCATAACTACGTCCGCGGATTTACCCAGACCGGGGGCATCATTACCACTCGGACGCAGAGCATAGACCGAAGAATCAGCGATGCGAACACTCAAATTGGCCGCGATTCGGAACGGCTTGAACGTCGTGAAGCACAACTTCGGCGTGAGTTTGCGCAGATGGAATCGGCCGTGGACAGCATGGAAGACATGCGCCGGCGGCTTGAAGGACTGAACACGAATCAGAACAGATAGGAACAAACAATGACTGTCCTTGTAAACAACGAAAAAGTAGATGTAACGCTCGAGAACGAACATACCGTCGGCGATGTCGTGCGCGAGCTCGCCGGTTGGCTTCGAGACCAGGGGATGGAGCTCCACGCAATCAGCCTCGACGACAAGAAGGTCGCCCTGGATGAGACTGTCGGCTGGCACGACCGCGCGGTGGATTCCGTTGAGACGATTGCCCTTGATGCAATGATGCATCCGTCGCGCGACCCCGAAACGCTCATGATCCTGCTCGAGCTTCTCGGCCTCATTGAGCGGAACATAGAACAGGGTAACCGGGACAACCTTGTCGAAGCGATGCGCGAGTACGAGTACGCCCGGCCCACTCTCGCCCGCGCACTCAATGCATCGGCTGACACCGGAGTCCCGGCTCTTTCCATTCTCGATGATCTCGCGGCGAAGGTAAAAAACGATCCCGATGTTTTCACTTCAGACAATGATGCCGCACGCCGGACCGTAACCGCAGCGAGCGCCGTCGTTCTTGAGCTCGCTGGCCGGCTGTCGGAGTTCCAGAACCCCGAGCAGCAGTTGAACATCACCAGAGAAGCTCTGCGCGCGCAGATCGCAGAACTGTCCGACATTGCCGTTATGCTGCAGCAGGGGCGTGACGCGGATGCCATGAAGCAACTGCTGAAGTTCACCGAACTGGTAGAAAAGCTCATCCGTCTGGGTGCGTGGTCGCATGGTGAGGGCAGCGAACTCAATACCTTTTTTGGCGAACTCATTCAGGCCTTTGAGGCCGAAGACACGGTCCTGATTGGTGATCTTGTTGAGTACGAGATTCTGCCTCGAATAGAGGCACTTCTGGATTCCGACGACGCAGGTTCGTAAAACCGGATGATACTCCTTCAGACCAACGTCGATTTTTTTGTTCCCCCTGATCCCCGACAGGGTATTATTTTCGGCGGGATATTTATCGGTCTTATTCTCGTCGCGGTCATTGGAAGCAAACTGTCCGGACCGGGCACCTCAGGCGGTTCGGGAGGAAATGCATCGTTCCTGCTTCGACTGTCGTTCAAACGTAAGGCACGTCGGGCGGGGCTTTCCCGCCAGCAGGCACGACTTATCGACCGCATGGCCCAGAAGCACAACGTGGCGGATCGGAATCGCCTGCTGACAAGTACTCGTGCACTCGACAGGCTCCTGACCCGCTCACTCGCAACAGCAGAGACTGAAAGCACGTCCGACTACACCCGCGAGCAGATGAAACACGATCTGCTGCAGATACGTTCCAGGCTCGGACGTATGGATGGAAACGGCAGTCCTATAAAGAGCAGCCGGAAACTCCGACAGGGCACCGAAGTCATCATACGAACAAGTGACAAGACACAATACGACTCCAGGGTCGTCGCATCCACCGAACAGCTGCTTGGCATCGAGGCGCCGGGCCCGGGTCCGAACGAGCACTATGGGTGGAGCAAGGGTATGCCCCTGGTGATACTCTTTGACGTCGGCGGCGACGGGCTGTACGGCTTCAAGACGAAAGTCGCAGGGTATCGGACACGACGGGGCACACCTGCTCTCTATGTCGATCACAGCGACACGATTTCCAGTGCTCAAAAACGGAAATCGCCCCGCAAGGACTTCGGCAATCCGGCCTACTTCTTTCCCGTCCTCGTTGTGACCGAGGGTCGTGGCAGAAACAGAAAAAAACGCGCTGTAGTCGATTCGGCGAAACGGCAGCTGGGAACCATACAGGACATCTCGGCCGGAGGTTGCGGACTCAGGGCGCGCACATCCATGAAACCGGGCACGCTCATCAAAATCACCTTCGAGGTACGACAAGGTACAAATGTAACTGTTTTCGGCAAGCTCCTGTCAATCGAGCCGGGGTATCGGGGAAGCCTTCTGCACGTGAAGTTCACGAAGGTCAGCCGTGTTCACATGAACGAAATAATGGCTTACGTCTACGGCTACACCGGAGAGCGTCAGGAACGCGCCTACGGCTGAGTCACTTGACCCGAACCACCAAGTCAAATACGGTTGGACAGGAAAAAAATGGAAGCTCTTACACTGCAGAATGTCGTGCGAAAAGACATACCCTTAGCGTATCGCAGGACGTACACCGCGAGCGCCGTCGTTTCCGGTCGAAATACCGGTGAGTCAATCTTCGGCATAGAATTTGATATTGAGCACACACCGCTCGGGACCGTCGAAGTACAGGTCAGATTCCCGAACCGACCTTCGTATCCTCTTGTCCCGCTGATTAAGCGTCTGAAAGAAACGATTACTGCTCTTGAGCGGGAGGGTTCCCTGCCCTGACCTACGAACACATCGTGCACAGCGAAAACGAAAGCCACGATCTGGCTACATGGCTCTACGGGTCGGTTCATGCTCCGGTGCGCATAGCACTTGTGGGCGATCTCGGGTCGGGAAAAACAAGCTTTGCCCGGGGCTTTCTCCGGGCGGCGGGCTGGACCGGACGGGTTCCAAGTCCGACGTTTACGATCCTGAACGAGTACCTCACCGATCCACCCGTATATCATGCTGATCTCTACCGCATAGCCGACCACGAAGAGCTCGACGACCTCGCGCTTTCGGAACAGGCCGCCGAGGGCATGGTACTCATAGAGTGGGCTGACCGGTTCAGCAGCGTAGTCGATTCATGCAGCGTGTCCGTCCACCTTGAGCTTCTGGGTCTGGATCTCAACGAACACAGGCGGATACGGATTACCTTTCGTGAAGACACCATATGAGCAGCTACATACTTGCCTTTGATACCAGCGGACCCTTCCTCGACATTGTCCTTCGCAACGATGATACCATGTATGCACACGCGGTCGACGTCGGTCGCGGCCACGGCGAGGCTGTCGGTCCTGCCGTCCGGGACCTGCTCCTGCGCGCGGACATTCCGGTATCGGCGCTGTCCGCAGTGATCGTGCCGCGCGGGCCCGGCAGCTTTACGGGCCTCAGAATCGCTATTTCATTCGCGAAAGGCCTGCAGGCGGCCCACGATGTTCCCGTGTACGCAGTCGACACCCTCAGAGCGATGATACGCGCCCGATACCGGGCGGTGAACACCCCGTGCACGGTTTTATCGGTCATCGACGGTAGAAAGGACCGGTTGTATGCAGCCTGTGAACGCATCGATTCGCAAGGGGTACATCACCGGCTTTTCGGACCCGTGGATGAGGGCCCGGAGCTACTGAAACAGAGACTTCACGAACTGGGAATCGAACCGGAGTCGCTGATTGTCACCGGTGACGGTATTCCACCGGAGCGGTGGGCGCCGTATCCTCAGGCACAGTCGCTTGCAGGTGGTGTCGCTGAAGCGCTGTCCGACTTGTATCTCGAACGCGACGCGCTTGTGACGGTACTGGAGGAGAATGAGGGTCCGGCATACTACCGGGTCAGCCAGGCCGAAGAGCCAAGGTCGACCTAGGCTTCCGGCTCGAAATACCCTTCGAGCGCCGGAAGATTCGTGCTCGCCGACGCCGCTCTGTTTTCGTCCTGTATCGCCTGGTACACCTCGTGTCGGTAGACCTTGACCTCACGCGGTGCGGAGATTCCCAGTTTTACCTGATCACCTTTGATTTCCACGACCGATACTTCGATCTCGTCACCGATGATTATTCGTTCGTTGAGCTTTCTTGCGAGAATCAGCATGCGTTTGACCTCTGGCGCTCAAGCTCATCGGTGATGCTGTGTCGTATCTGCCACTGGGGGTTTACCGAGATGATCTGCCTGGCACGGTGCGTCTTTCTGTTGACCAGAAGTGGCCCCTGCAGGTTTGCCGTCATACCCCGGCCGTCATCCGGTATGGTCACGATCGCGAAGCACAGCATGTCGTCCGGATCATCGATCTCAAGCGCTGCCAGATCATCTTCGGTAGCATCGACCGTATAGTCCGGTCGAAACAGAAGCGGATTGATGAGCACGAATGCGACCTCAGTCTTCTCGAGACTCTGCAGCCAGAAAAACGGCTTCTGATGAGCATCAATCAACGCGTATCTGTGCAGATTCTCGAAGCCGAAGAGACCGACGGGAACATCGATGAGCTGTCGCTCGTCTATTTCGTACTCTCCGTACGCCTTGGTCAGTATTTTCATCTGTTGCCTTACCTTATGCCTTACCTCAGGAAATCGAGCAGCGTCTGCGGGAGAAGCCGTCCGGCCGCACCGAGGGCCGCCTGGTGTGAGTACTCCATCATCCGCAGATCAGTTATAGCCTGGGCCATGTCGATGTCGACTTCCCGCGACAACTGGTTTCTGATGTTGTCATAAAAGCCGGTAATCCGGTCGTGCGTGACCGAAAGCCGACTGTCCTGCGCGCCGAGCCGCGCGAGTCGACCGAGCATGTTGTTGAGGCCGCCATCGATCCCCGCGAGCGATCGTCCTCCGACGTCTATCTGACGCCCTTCAAGAAGGTCGTCCCGCAGGTTAATGACCATGTCGAACAGACTGCCTCCGAATGCGGACGCACCCGTTGCGATGTTTCCCGGTGGTCGTTCACCGCCGGGAGCGATAATGCCAAGATCTTCAAGCACGCTTCCCTCGGAATCCTGCAGCCATAACTGATGAGGTGTGGTTGTTTCAAGAACGAGGCCGTCGTTCACGGGATCCAGCCGTGCCCGTACCGCCGCGCCGCTTCCGTTTATGCGGTCCATGACGGCGAATACCGAGTCGCCCTCGTTGATTCGGATCTCCACGCCGTCTATATGCATGACCGAATCCTGTGTTGCCACAAAATCAGTTACATCGACGTTACTCGAGATAGTCTGGTTCTCCGCCCAGAACACGTCGTTCCCCGGAATATTCAGGTCGATAAAAGCGTTATCACCTATTTCGGCCCTGTTCGTCGTAATATCGCCGTTATAGAGAACCTCAGTGATCCGCATGCCGTCGGCGCCCTCTACATTACCGCGAAGCACCTGAAACGCCGTTGATCTGGTCCGCGCACCACCGAAAATCGCCGCCCCTGTTCCGTTCTTCGCGTTCGCGATCTCCACGAGTTCTTCAAGGAGCTCGTCGACCTCCACCGCCATCTGCCGGGTATCGTCACGGCTGAAGGTACCGTGTGCACCCTGAATCGCGAGTTCCCTGATCCGCTGCATGATATCCACAGCGGAGCGCATGTGCCCTTCGGTGACACGGGCGTTGTCCTGGGCGTACTCGATATTACGGCTGTAGCGGTTCAGGCGTGTCGCTACGCTGTCGTAGCGCGTCGCATGGGCTGCAGACATGGGGGCGTCCCGCGGGTCAAGGATACGCTGCTGGCTCGAGATCTGGTTCATGAGCGTTCGCCGGTCAGTCTCCTGCCGCCGCATGTAGAACTGCGTGTTGTCATTCGGCATGCTCGTGCTGATTCTGTTCATCTATCTATCCTCATACACCCATGCGGTTAATTATGGTATCGAGCATGGTATTCACTTCGTTAATGAAGCGTGCCGCGGCGCTGTACCCGTGCTGAAACATGATCATCTGGCTCAGCTCCTCGTCCATGTTGACCCCTGAAATGGATTCGCGCTGATCGCGCAGATCCTTCATGATCAGTTCATGTGTTCGAAGTGCGTTGCGTGCCTGCTCCCCTCGAAGTCCGACGCTCGCGACACTGTCGGCAAAATAGTCCTCGAAGGTCGATATACCACCAAGCATAAGAGCTTCATGGCGCAACAGCGCGACCTGTTCGGCGGCTGCACCGTCGCCTACCTCACCGTCACGCCCACCCCTCGAAACACTCGAAGCGATACTCGCCGGTTCACGTCCGAGAGCGGGGTTAATGGCAAGCCACCCTGACGGATTCGCCCGCGGCGCAACCGCAAAGCCACCATCCTCGCGCAGCTGTACCACGGAGTTCGGTTCGTTCCAGGAAAAGGCACCGTCTGCGCCTGGAGCCTGCAGCAGTCCCGCATATCCTGCGAGGAACTGCCCCGAGTCCTCGACCTGTCGAATGACGAAGTCAGGATTGTCCGGGTCGGCTGCTGTTGTCGCCTTGAGTGAGAGCCTCTGCTCACGATCGAGCCGGGCAACGACTTCCGCCCCGCTGTTGTTGATTCTCCGTATGACATCCTGCACCGTGTCCGCAGGTCCGTACGAGATTTCGACGGGTCCAACGGGTCCGGAAAGCGTAATGGTACCCGCAAGACCAACCTGGTCGTCCGGATTGAGACGATTCGCTCCGTGCAGGCGAAACAGGTAGGTCGAATCAGCTGCACCGTCTTCGTTGCGGTCGAAATTGCCAATTGTGTTGTCTATGATCGGACGTTCGACGAAGAAGTCCTGTCCGGTCCGGCCGTTCAGACCAAACGAGTTGCGATGGATTTCGTTGACTGCGTCTGCGAAGTTCATTGCGAAGGTGTCGAGGTTCTGTATCTCGTTCCGTACGTCTATGTCCCGAAGTTCGAGGTGTGCCCGGAGACTACCGCTGCGGAAACGCAGCTCTTCACCCGAATGCTCCCAGACGACGCGTGAGTAGCCCTGATTGTTGCGGTCCGGCTCTGTTGTCATTCGTATGGCTATATCACCCTGAACGAGGTGGTATCCTGCCGTATTGACCCTGAATTCGGTCGGATCGCGCCGGTCGACGGAGATGTCGATGATCTGACCGAGGCGTTCTACAAGAAGGTCGCGACGGTCGTACAGGTCGTTCGGGTTGTCTCCGGCGGACTCCGCCCGGGCGATTTCCCGATTGAGTCCCGCGATATCGCCGGTGAGGTTGTTTATTCGCGTAACTGCGGACTGAACTTCGTCTTCGAGCATGCTTCCGATGCGGTCAAGCTGCTGATAACGCTGCTGCACGCCGTCGAGAAGCGCATTACCGCGCTCGAGAACTGCCTCACGCGGTGCAATCTGATCGGGGTGCATCGACAGCTCCTGCCAGCCGTCCCAGAAGCGGTCGAGCAGCGTCCTCATGGAAGAGTCGGTCGGCTCGTTATAGACCTGTTCGATCTGCAGCATGTAGTTGTCACGAGCGGCCCAGTAGGTCTCCCCGCCAGCCTGAGATACGATACGTCCCTCGAGGATCAGATCTCTGACACGCTCGATACGGGCGACCTCCACTCCCTGCCCGAGCTGCCCGGGACGTTCGGCCCGGGTCAGTCCCGGACGCGTCAGGGGATGGAAGGTCTCCATGACGACACGCTGGCGGCTATAGCCCTCGGTGTTTGCATTTGTGAGGTTATGTCCGGTTGTGGTGAGGGCCCGATTGTGCGCGAGCAGACCGCGTTTTCCAATCTCAATGCCCGAAAAGGTGGACTGCATACTTCCTCCGGCCTACAGGCTCTGGTTCACGACGAATGCGCGGTCGTCGTGTCCTTGAATACGCCCCGTTCTGCTGTAAATGGTACCCTTGCGTTCCGGGTACAGCTCTTTCAGTACCGCCTGTATGGTTTCCGTGGAGGACTGCACGTAGGCTTCGAGTCCTCCGTTCGCGCTCGCGACTCTCATGACAGCGATCTTGAGCCCCCGGTACAGAGAAGCGAGTTCAGCGCGCTCCTCTTCGTCGAGAAGACACAGCAGTTCGAAGAAACTTTCCTCGGGACCAAGTCCGAGCATCTGCCGGAGCCGGCCGTACGTGGCCTTCCGTTGCTCCTCGAGGGTACCAGCGTCCTTCGCCCTTCCCTGCAGAGCTCGAATCTGCTCTTCGAGGCTTTCCCAGTCCCGGTTCAGCACTGCTTCCTGAAGCCTGCTGTGCTCGGCAGCTATGGTCTCAAGAGTCATGATCTGAGCCCGAATGACATCACATACTTCAATTGCCACAGTTTTCACACTCATTCGACGGTTCTCTCCCTATCTCGTTACGATTATCGGTCGCCAAAGCTGTTTCTTGACTGAAGGATGGATGTTGACGCAGACCGGTCGAGGTCTGCAGAATCCGCATATGCATCTAGTAATTGTCGGCGCCGGTATTGCGGGGCTTTCCGCAGCGCTGTATGCGCGCCTCTACGGATTTGAAACCACGATCTATGAGGAACTTGCACCCGGTGGTCGCTGTCTTGAGACGGTACACGCGAAGTACTTCCCCGGTCTTCCCGCGGACGAAAAAGCTGTTACCCTTGCGGAACGACTGGAATCACAGGTTCTCGATTCGGGTGCCGTACTCCGCAACGAGCGGGTCCTGCAGGTCTCTTCACGGGAACCTGCATCCGCCGATGGACCCGTCACCATACGCACTGAAAGCGATGAGACATTCGCAGATGCATGCATTATTGCGGTTGGAGACGAGCGTAAGCCGGCAGGGATACCCGGTGAGGAAGAGTTCGCCGGTCGCGGTCTGAGTTACTGCGCTACCTGCGATGGCCCGCTGTTTCGCGGCAGGGATGTGTGTGTGATCGGGGGTGGCGACAGCGCCTGCGACGAGGCCTTATTTCTCTCCGAAATCTGCTCGACGGTGCATCTGCTCTGCAGGTCCGAAGAGCTGACCGCGCTTCCTGCCTTGAGGACTGAACTGTCGGGTCGTGACAACATCCGGCAATATTTCGGTGCCCAGGTACGTGGCCTCGAAGGCACGATTACGGACATGGGGTTTCGTGTTCTTCAGTCGGTACGATTCCGCTGGGGGGGAACTGAAACGAGTCTTGCCGTAGCAGCCGCGTTCGTATTCGTCGGACGACGAGGGCTGGCCGCCTCGATTGCGCCGGAACTCGATGCGGATGCGGACGGTCGTCTTCATACCGACCGACACATGAGAACTTCGGGAACCATGATATACGCAGTCGGCTCAGCGCGGTCGAACCCGATTCCGCAGTTTGTCGTCGCCGCCGCTGACGGAGTCGTGGCGGTGAAAGACCTGTACGACAGAATGTATGAAGACACCTAGACCAACCTGCTTTCTGACAGCCTTCATTCTGCTTCTCGCGACGTATTTCGCATCGGCCGCACCGCCGGATTCTTTTCTCTTTCATGAACAAGACACGACCGTCGCTGAGCAGGCACGGAATCTCTTTGATTCGATGTCCACGGAAGAACGTCTCGCGCAGCTGTTTCTGGTCGGTTGGGACGGCGTCTCCCCGAGTCAGGCGGTTCTCGAGTGGATAAACACCCGGGGGATCGGTGGTGTGAAGGTGTTCGGCTGGAACACGAACAACGCCATTGAACTTGCCCGTTCGCTCGGTACCATGCAGACGAGAGCGCTGGCACAGCGGGCGGGCATACCCCTGTTTACAGCGACCGATCAGGAGGGAGGCTGGGTCCGCCACGTGCGCGACCGGACGAGCCATACACCGGGGAATATGGCGCTCGGTGCCGGGGGATCTCCACACGACAGCTACGAGTCGGCGGTGCGTATCTCGAGAGAACTCCGACTTCTGGGCATGAACATGAACTTCGCACCGACCGTCGATGTCTATCGCAACACAGAGGCATCGGTAATCGGCTCGCGTGCGTTCAGCGACGATCCCGTGCAGACCGCAGTTCTGGGCATGGCATTTGCGGCGGGTTCCCAGGCCGAGTGGGTCATACCAACGGCGAAGCACTACCCCGGTCACGGAAACGCCGTTGGCGACAGCCATCTCCTGCTGCCCCGTCTCGAGGAAACGCTTGCTCAACTGCACGAGCTCGATCTGCTCCCCTTCCGAATGATGATTCACGAAGGCGTTCCGGCGGTACTCAGTGCGCACCTCGCGTTCCCGAACATCACCGACGCGTACACCCCCGCCTCGCTGTCCCGCTTCTTTATGAGAGACATCCTCCGCGACGAACTCGGTTTTACCGGCCTTGCGATCACGGACGACCTGTATATGCGAGGCGCTATTGACTACGCGCAGGGTCAGGGCTGGAGCTTCGAAGAGATGGTCGTCGAGGCGATCGCTGCCGGAAACGACATGGTCATGCTCTCACGAACCCCCGACGCGCAGGGGCCCATCTGGCAGACACTGCTCCGCCGCTACCGCGACGATGCCGACTTTCGCAGAACCACCGACGAGTCGGTGCTTCGCGTTCTCGAAACCAAGATACGCTTCCTCGGCCACGAGAACCGTGTGCCGCTCGTGCCGGACCTATCCCTTATACGCGACAGCCTCCCTATCGACGAACACCAGCATTTTTTCGCCGAGCAGGCCGCACTCGGGGTCACCGTACTCCGCAACAGCCGTCTACCGCTTCGCGAAGACGCGCTCGGCAGGGTTCTCGTCGCAGGAAACGTCGCTTCATTTCTCTCGGCTGCCACCAGGCGCATCCCCGCAGCCGAGCGTTTTGTGTTTCCCTACACGCCGACCCACGTCTCGCGCGCTTCTGACCGGGCATGGATACGCAACAACGCAGCTCGTTTCGACACGATCGTGTTCGGCCTGTCGAATCGTAACAGTGCGGAAATACTGGCCGAGCTTGAACCCTTTGCCGACCGGGTCATCGTGCTGTCGAGTCTGTCCCCGCTCTATCTCGCCGAAATGGAATGGGTTCAGGATGCTGTTGCGGTATTCGGGCTCACCGATGTCAGTCACGCAGCGGGGCTGTCCGCGATCTTCGGTGACTTTACACCGCAGGGCCGGATTCCGCTGTCTGCGCTTCGCCGGCCGCTCTTAGAGGCCCTGGAATGATCAGCTTTTCCGGCAAGTCCCGGTGGCGTCCGGCCAAGCGCAGCCATAAGAAGGAACTCCAACACTACCTCATGCAGCGTGAATCACGCTGCGTAACGGTCACCGAACGCATTAAACACGAAAGCGGCCGCAATCCGGTATCGGGCCGGTATCTGATTTACGACGGACCATCAGGCATCGAAGGCTGCGTTTACTACACCGCTGGTGGTTTCGTGTATCCGGTCCTTTCGGAAGGCGCATTGCCGGACCGGGTCGGACTCAAGACCGCGCTGAACGCTCTCGGACCCCGTCTCTTCTGCGTCATGGGTACACAGCGCGACGTTCTGAACATGGAAGCGGTGTTTTCGCGCCCTGCGCTTACCCACGTGTCCTATTACCTGATGGAGCGGCAGCTCCCGGTCGCCGCTTCACAAAGTGTCGGCGACGGTACCGTCAGGATACGCCGTGCAGAACTGTCGGATGCCGAGAGCATATACCCCATTCAGAGGTTGTATGAGCTTGAGGAAGTTCTTATCGATCCGGCACAGTTCGACCCGGATGTCTGCATGAAGCAGCTTCGCGTATCGCTGAAAAAACAGGCCGTCTACGTTGCGACTACCCACGCAGGCATCGTCGCGAAGGCTCAGACTAACGCCCGCGGTTTCGGATGGGACCAGATCGGAGGCGTTTTTACCCGGGAGAGTTTCCGTTCCCGCGGCATAGGCAAACTCGTGATGCGTGCGCTTCTGAGCGAAACCGACACGGAGGAACGACGCACGAGCCTCTTTGTGAAAACGCATAATGCTCCGGCTCTTCGCATGTATCGGACACTACAGTACACTACCACCGACGAATTCCGCATAACCTACTATCGAAACGTATAGGAGAGCTCATCAGGTATGGTCCAACCGACATTCGAAGCCGAATCCCTACCCTTACGCGTCCTGCTTGTTTCGCCGGAGACGGCTCCAATCACCGGAGAAACGGCGACTGGTCGCGCCGTCTCGGATCTTGCGCGATCGTTACGGGACACGGGAATCGACGCACGAGTGCTCATGCCCTGTCTATCGGGTGTTGACCGGACGCCGCTGTACCGTCATCCGGATCCGGTTTCTGTGGAGTTGGGTGTTCACGAGCACTTCGTTGCAGTACTGACCGCTTCACATCCGGAAGACTCGGCCACAGCGCTGTACTTCGTCGATCACCAGGACTATTTTGCACGGGGGGCAGACGGCGCTCCCGCCGCTATCGAACGCGCCGCGTTTCTGTCCGCGTCGGTGTTCCCGGTATGTCGGGCCCTGTTCTGGACTCCACACCTGCTGCATCTGTTTACCTGGCAGACCGCGTACGCAGCGGTTCTCGCGCGGACCCGGGAACTGCGCCGCGGGTTTTCCGGAACCGCGACGGTTCTGTCGATTGACGGGAGCGCTGACGGTGAACGGTGCCCGACAGGCGACCCTATGCTCCTGTCCCGCCTTGGAATACGCCACGAAGACGCTGTGCGCACCGGTCTGTACTCGGACGGCGGAATCTCCCTTCTTGAAGCCGGCCGCTCGTTTGTCGACCTGGAGCTATCCGCCGGGGAGCACGTCTCGTGGTCGGCTGACAGATGGTCCGAGACCTACTCATCGCTCGTCCGGTCGCGGACACGCCTGAGCAGACGCTCGATACGATGATCGAGCGCTTCGCGCACCCGGCTTTCAAGCGATGTTTCGCACATTTCCTGACAGATTGCGAGGGCTGAATCGGGTTTGCCGGCTCGATGTTCGAAGTACTTTGCGAGTTCTATACCCGCGGTCACACTGCCCCCGGGCCGATACAGACTCCGCCACAGCGGGACGGCCTCGTGCGTACGCCCCACCCGCTTGAGCAGGCCCGCCTGAAGAACCATGGCTCGTCGCGAATCGCCAAAGGGGTAGTCGGGTCTGACGTACGGGGACAGGAGACGAATGGCACGCTCGACATCCACAGGCACGACGTGGCGGGCCATGCCGACAGGATCGGCTTTCCGCTCTGAATGGTCCCTGTGCAGATCGTCTTCGACAAAGACCAGTAGTTTGACCAGGCTCACGATATCCTGCTCGTGATGCGCAATGACCGGTTTCAGCAGCTCGGCAGCGCCTGTTTCGAGAAACATGAAGTAGCGCTGTGGCACCTCCGCTCCGGGTATATCCATGTGTCTGTGGATATCAAGAAGCTCTTCCTCGACGGTACCGAGATTACAGCGCCCGATGCGTGTGCGGTACAGCCGGCGCACGGTGTACAGGAGATCGAGCTGCGACGGTCGGGTCCAGGGTATCCCGTTCATGAGAAAGCGGGTGGTCAGCACGCTGGTGTCGAAACTTTTCCCGTTGTAACTGACGATCCGGACATCGGGTGAGAGATGGCCGGCGAGCAGTTCGAGATAGGCCGGCTCGCCCGGATAGTCCGACATAATGTACTGATGAAGACGAAACACCCCGTCTGACTCGAGAAACCCACAACCCGACAGAAAGGCGACTGTCCCGGCCCCGACGCCCAGTCCCGTCGTCTCCGCGTCAAAAAAGACGTAGGGGCCGGGATGATCCGGCAGAATCAGACCGCTGCGCTGATACTGCCCGATACGCTGCGAGAGATCAGCGCCGAGTTCGTGCGTGCTCGTCCGGCACCATACATGATCAAAGAGGCGATCGAATCCGAGATTGGCGAGTTCGGCATCCCCAACCGCAGGAGAGCTGCCGGTGTGTTCATGTACCGGAGTGATGATGTTTTTTCCGTCGGTCTGCAGACGTTGCAGACGTTTACTGAGGTTCTCCCTCACGATCACTCCTCAGACAGGCGATCCGGTCGGGCCGACAACCAGGCTGAAAGCAGACGGGAGACGGCGTCTTTCGGATTCGCGTCGATCTCCTCTTCCCTGTTTCGTGGGCCGACACAGGACGGACAACCGTCCACACAGGCGCAGGAATCGACGAGCGTACGGCAGGCATCGAGTATGTCGAGCAGCTTATGCGTGAAGGTCTCCGCCAGGCCTACACCGCCCGGATAGCGATCATACACATATACCGTCGGATGGTCGAAGTGTGGGTCTCTAAGCCGTTCTGCGGTTCCGATGTCTCCACGATCACACAGGAGATGCACCGGGGCAAGGTTACGGATCACCGACCCCAGACGACCGAGGACTATGGGCTGCGCTTCCGGAACGAGGTCTTCAAGACTCTTACCTGCCGGACTCGTCGGTTCCAGTATGATCATGCACGCCCGCGTATGCATCTGTTCTTCGGGCAGACTGATCTCGCCATAGCCAACGTTTTCGTGCGTGCGGTAGCGTATCTTCTTGAACTTTGATATCTGACTTCTGACGAGGATGTCTCCGGTTACGATCCGGCACGCTCCGGAAACGACCGACTCGTCTTCGTGAAGCACCTTGATGTCGCGCTTGACGATGGCGTCGGTGTAGTAGTTGACCTGTGACTGCTCTACGTAACACCGACGGTTTGCGATATCCAGATTCGTCACAATGAACTGTTCACCCCGGTGTATGTACACGGCGTTGTCAAAAAGTTCTTCCTTTGCCGAGGCACGGTCGATCTCACCAATGACGGAGTTCGCACCACGGGTTGTGTCAACGATGACCACATTATCGTTCGTGGCGGTTCGAAGGGAGATCGACTCAGCCGGATAACTGCGGTCGGCCCAGTGAAACCGGCCTGCGGTATGCCGGACAACTCCCGTCTCTTCGATTGCGTGCAGAAGTTGTCGGGACCCCTCGGGGAACGGTTGTTCCTCGGAGAATGGCAGCTCGAAGACGGCACACTTCAAATGGTCACCGAGGATAAACAGGTTATCAGGATCCACGAATCCGTCTTCGGGACTCCGCCCGAAAAAATAGTCGGGGTTACCGACCATGTACTGATCCAGAGGATTCGACGACGCCACCAGTATCGACGCGCTCAGGGAGTTCCTGCGCCCTGCCCGCCCGGCCTGCTGCCATGCACTCGATATCGCACCAGGCAGCCCGGCGGAGATCGAAACGTCGAGTCCACCGATATCTATGCCCAGTTCGAGAGCGTTCGTCGAAACAACGCCGTGTATGCTGCCGTCCCGAAGCCCACGCTCAATCTCACGCCGTTCGGAGGGAAGATAGCCCCCGCGATAGCTCTCCACGCGGATACCCCCGTTATCCGTATAGGTGTTTGCGAGGGTCTTGTTGATGTACGCCGCAATGAGCTCGGTTCGCGTTCTGCTGCGACTGAAGACTATGGTCTTGACCCTTCTGCGAAGAAACTCGAGCGCCAGTCGGCGTGCCTCAAGGACAACGCCACGCCGTATACCCTGCACGCGATCGACGAAGGGCGGATTATAGAGAATCACGTGCTTCTCACCCCGAGGTGCACCGCTTTGATCGATCAGGTGCAGAGGTTCAGCGATAATACGTTCGGCGAGTTCGCGCGGGTTTCCGATGGTTGCCGAGGAACAGATAAACAGCGGGTTTGCCCCGTAGAAAGCGGCTATACGCTTGAGTCTGCGAATCACGTTTGTCATGTGGCTTCCGAACACGCCGCGGTAGGTGTGAACTTCGTCGATCACGACAAAGCGAAGATTCTTCAGAAACGTGATCCATCGGGGATGATTCGGGAGCACGCCCGAGTGGATCATGTCCGGGTTCGATATGACGATCTGACCCGTCGTCCGTGCGGCAGCCCGTATGCTCGTCGGCGTGTCGCCATCGTAGGTCACAACCTTTACCGGAAGATTCCCGGCGATGACCGACTCGTTGAGCTCCGACTGCTGATCCTGACTCAAGGCTTTCGTAGGAAAAAGGTACAGGGCACGCGCCTCGGGGTGTTCGAGGATGGTCTGCATGACCGGGAGGTTATAACACCAGGTCTTTCCACTCGCGGTAGGTGTGACAATTATGGTGTGCCGCCCGGCGCGCACCGCTTCGTAGGCCTCCGCCTGATGCGTATACAGCCTGTCGATGCCTCGTGCCTCAAGAAGGTCCTTGAGACGTGGCGAGAGGTCTTCCGGCACGTCCCGGTATCGTCCGGTAACTGAAGCCATGTGCTCCCATCGGGTCACGCAATCAGTAAACGACGGGTCTCTCGAGAGGTCCTCGAGCACGCTTCCGACATCCGACATCCGTATGGCCTCCGATCGGAAGCATATCATCAATCCACAGGTCAAAACAGAGCTTGACCGCAGAACCAAACGGTTCATACACTGCATATACCATTTGTGCAGGCTGTAAGCGGAATCACTCGCACGTCCGGGGGTATATTGTGGCAAAAGTTCTTTCGATCATTCTCGGCGGCGGCAAAGGTACCCGCCTGTATCCCCTGACCAAAGAACGCGCCAAGCCGGCTGTTCCTTTTGGAGCGAAATACCGCATTGTCGACATTCCGATCTCAAACAGCATAAACAGCGGGTTCAAGCAGATGTATGTGCTCACGCAGTTCAACTCAGCGAGCCTGCACATACACCTCGCGAGCACCTACCTCTTTGATAGTTTTACGAGGGGCTTCGTCGAAATTCTCGCTGCGGAACAGACCTTCGGCGACTCGGGCTGGTACGAGGGAACAGCTGACGCCGTCAGAAAGAATCTTGTCCATTTTCGCCCGCAGGAACCCGACTACTATCTCATACTGTCGGGGGACCAGCTCTACCGCATGGACCTCGCGGAAATGGTAAAACTGCACGTTGAGAGTGGATCCGATATTACGGTTGCAGCGACTCCCGTGACCCGAGAACAGGCGGTCGCCTTCGGAGTTCTCTCGGCGAAGAAGAACAGACAGATAACCGAGTTTGTAGAGAAACCACCGTTGAGCACCGACATTTCGCACATGCGCATTCCCAGCGAGCTTCATCCGAACCCTGAACACGAAATGCAGGGTAAGGAGTTTCTCGGCAGTATGGGAATATACGTGTTCAGCGCCGCAGCCCTCGAAAAGTGGCTCGATAACAGTCTGACCGACTTCGGCAGCCACATCCTGCCCGCGGCAATCGAGGAAGGCAATGTCAGCGTCTATCTGTTTGACGGCTTCTGGGAAGACATCGGTACGATAAAAAGTTTCTACGACACCAATCTGAACCTCGCACAGATCAACCCGGACTTCAATTTCTACGACGAACAGATGCCGATCTACACACACCGACGCGATCTTCCGGCAACGAAGTTCAACTCCTGCCGCATCTCGCAGAGTCTCACCGGTGACGGAAGCGTCCTGACCAACGCCACGGTAGAAAACTCCATCGTCGGAATCCGCACCTACGTTGAAAACGGAGCGTATCTTGACGGTGTCGTGTGCATGGGTGCCGACTACTACGAGTCAGTGAACCGTCGCGCCGAAAACCGCGAGAGCGGCCTACCGGATATAGGGATAGGTGCGAACGCACATATACGCGGCGCCATCATCGACAAGAACGCGCGCATTGGCGAGAGCTGCAGCATAGGCTTTCAGTATGAGACGTATACCGACGGAGACTACCCGCATCACTACGTGCGAGACGGGATCATCATCATACCGAAAAACGGAATTGTGCCTCCGGGGACCGTCATTTGAGAGGAGTCAAGACCACTCTTCCGGGTGGTATTTCAGATACTCGTAGATCCCGTAGTCAGAGCTCGCCATAGAAAGATCCGCCATTTCCGGGACGCTGACCCAGTCGACCTTCTCGTGCTCAATGACGGCAAAATCATCACTTAAAAGAACTGCCTTGTAGGCCTGGAGTGTGAAATGCGTTCCGTTGTGCTGAAAGCTCCCCCGGTAGAACAGGGGACCGAGATCGATTTCGACCCCCAGCTCCTCCTGAAACTCCCGTTTCAGGGCAACACCAGGTGCTTCACTTCTGTTTACCTTTCCACCGATGAACTCCCAGCATCCACCGAGGGTCCCACCCGGTTTGCGCTTTCCCATAAGATAGCGTCCGTCACGGAAGACGACGCCGGAAACCGACATCGTCTCCTGTACCGGCTCATCGGCTGTTGCCGTCGGAATGCTCTGCTCGCCTCCGTCATAGATCGCACGCTCGAAGTCCATCATCTCGTCGTGTCCGTCCATGTATACCTCCGGATTCGGTTTTACAGCAGTGGTATGTGGTGAAACAGCAGATGCATGATACCGGCAATGACCGATATCCCGCCGTACACATTCTTCGGCAGTATGAACACACGCTCCAGCCGGTAGCGCAGTGATCGCGCGTCAAGTACCTCCGTGCGAGCCTCTTCCCTATACCAGCGTTCAAGAAGGAGCGTAAAACCTGTGGCCATGCCCGTGATCGCAGGAAAGAAATCGCCCAGAACATACCAGTTCCCTTCAGTGACGCTGATGAGTTTCGCGAATCCAAAGAGCAGCGTCAACGCGCCGATCGCGGTTCGAAATACTTCGTTCCGCATTCCTTCCGCGTTGAGAAAGTCACCGAATCCCATTTTCTCCTCGAAAAATCCGTAGGCCAGCGTTACACCGCCAACGATGTTAAACAGGATGTTTAAAGCATAAAACTGATACATGATTACCTCGTATGTCGTTTCACGATACCGACCTGAGGGTCATGCGTCAAACGTGGCCGGTATCAAACCGGCTCAGCGCACACGGGTTCGCAGGCTTAACTGCGTTTCACCGTAACGGACCGTCACGACGACCCGGTCGCCCGACTCAGGAAAGCGGACGCGCATGGTTCGTACGTCACCGGGTACCGGCAGCACATCACGGTCACGCGAGATAGCGCCTTCGTGGTCATCCTCATCACGCGTCGTGCGAAACTCTGCGTCAAAGATCGAAGCGTCGACCGCGTCGCCTCTGTTCGTGATCGTGAGCGTGGCAAGAATCTCCTCACCGGTACTCAAGGCTACAAGTTCGAAGCGATATCCGTCGCGGACCAGACTGTCCTCCGGAGTTCTGAGAAAACCCCACCAGACGCCGAAGACGATCAGCAGAAGAATGATGTCAAGCAGGATGATGAGCAGACTGCGATTTCGTCGAAAAATGCTACCCTTCGTGATAAAGCGGGGACGACGTTCGGCCTGTGCGAGGCGCTCGTCGCGATTGTAATGGAAATGCAGTTCGCCTTCATTCCGTGGCTGTCTGTCCATGATTCCCCTGCTCCACTTCCGGCACACCGGCGAGCACCCGCGAAATTTCGCGTGGAAGCTCGTCGGCGGCGAACCAGCCGCGACTGAGGAAGAGCCTTCGACCCGCCTCGGCATGCGCAAGCACGCCTGCTACAGCCGCGTCGAAGGACAATCCGCCTGTGGCGAGTATGCCCGCAATGACACCGGCAAGGACATCCCCGCTTCCGCCACAGGCGAGCGCGGGGTTATGACCGTCGATGACGACGATACGGCCATCTGCGGAGATGACGTGTGTCGTCTCTGCCTTTATGACAACAGTACACCCGTATGCCGAAGCGAGAAAGCCGCCGATCCGCAGCGGATCAACGAGCACCTCGTCCGTCGAGCAGTCTGCGAGACGGGCCGCCTCGGCCGGGTGCGGCGTCAGAATCCAGTCTCCGAGTTGTATGCGGCCGATGTCTTTGAGCGCCGCAAGCCCGTCAGCGTCAATGACGCCCCGACGGGCACAGGCGAGCAGTTCGGGCAGCGTGTCCGCGCGGGCCGCGCCTCGTCCCCACCCCGGTCCGATCAACAGAGCATCGATGCTCCGGGTCAGCCCGTTCATCCCCTCAAGCGTATCAGGTGCAAAACGGGTCATGATCGATGCCGACAGACCCTCCGGTATGGTTTCGGACACGAGGGTGACGAGCGCCGCGCGCGACCGTATGGCCGCCTCACAGCTCAGGCGGGCAGCCCCGGTCATACCAACTGAACCCGCACAGACCGCAACGTGCCCGCGGACACCTTTATGAGCGGACTGAGACACGGGCTTCAGGAAACGCCTGAGGTCCTCGTGAGCCGCGAGGACGACGCGCGGTTCGGACAGGGCAGCCTCGAGCTGCTGCGGAAACCCGATATCGAGGCTGATGATGTCTCCCGATCGCGATCTGCCCCACGGAGTATACAGGATGTGTTTGGCCCATCCGAAGGTCAGGGTGCGATCCGCAGCGACGCTGTCTTCCAGCGCGGACGCTCCGTCTCTGAGTCCGCTCGGGATGTCGAGGCTTACAACCACTGCTCCGGCGGTGCGTGCGCTGGATATTGCCTCGATGAGCTGCCGAACCGGCTCCCGTACGGCTCCGGCGAGCCCTGTACCGAGGACCGCGTCCACGATGATGTCGGACTCACACATACAGCCACGGGCATCGTGTTCAGCGTCGCGAAACGAGATCAGACGGATACCGAGTTCGCGGCAGCTTTTATAGTGTACCCCGGCCGGCGACGCGGAATCTGCACGTTCACAGCCAGCTTCGATCACACACACCTCGCACCGACCCGAAACGTGTGCAATGCGGGCGAGCGCGAGTCCGTCCCCGCCGTTGTTGCCGGGCCCGGCTACGACCGTAACGCGTGCGGGCTTGAGTGCCGCAATCGAGCGCCAGGCATGCAGCGCCGCGTGCTCCATGAGTACGATGCCGGGAATCCCGTAGCGATCTTGTGCAAGTTTGTCGAGACGCGTCATTTCAGCCGAACCAACGAGATATTCCATACTAACTCACAACGCACCACGTCCGATCAGACGATCCGTCCGCCACCAGACGACATCGGCGCGGTCAGATCTTCCTATGAGTCCCACCAGAATTCCTTCGGATGACACCGATAGATGCTTCTCGGTAACCGTCTCATCCTCAATCTGAAGGCTCCTGCGCGCGACAACCGATCCATCGGGATCAAGAATCAGGAGCACATGATCGGCCGAGTCCGTTCTTGCAATCAGAAACAGGTGCCCTGCCGGGCCTGTTCCAACCAGACGGTACAGGTGCTGTACCTCTTCATCTTCGAATGCCGGAAAACTCCGCACCACCGTTGTCAGCCGGGGAATCTCGATCGGGTCGGTGTACACGGACCGCTGGAGATCGAGCTGATACATCATGCTGAAGGTATCGGTGACATCGCGTCCGCCGAGGTCAGATCCGGTATGCTCGTAATAGTCGAGTTTCAGATGCAGAACGTCTCGCACCGGATCCGGGACCAGCGTCTCAAGCACCGGCAGCAGATTATCGCGATCCGGTACCGGAAGCCTGTCGTTCTGTATCCTGGCCTCATAGACGAGCGCGCCGTCGGAGTTGTACCAGAAGACGACCCGTCCGTCCCGTATACGCGTAATGACTACAATATCTCCGTCCGGACGGATATGCATGTTCTCTATTCGCGGGAAGCGAGTACCTCCAGGGCCTTCCTGACCCAGGGTATCCCGGAAAACCCCGCCGGAGAACCGCAGCACCCTGGACCGGAGTCTCACGCCAAAGTCATCGTCCCAGATTCCTTCAGATTCCATCTGCTCTTCGACGAGAATCGTACGGTCTGTACCGACAGCAATCTCACCGAGATTCTCGAAATCGCGAGCCAGCGACGTTCGTGTCGCACCCTGCATGCTGCCCCGCTCAGGCAGAAGACTTTCCGGATTCAGAGCGGGATCGTATGCCATCCACAGCAGATCACCGAAACCGGTAAACTCCATAAGCTTCGACGCCTGTCCATTCGACAGAAAAATACGTCCCTCACGACTTTCGATGCGATTGCGGAAATGGTGCCCTGCCTGGGTCTGAAGAAGATCGATCTGTTCCGATCCCTTCCCGATTTCAAGCGAGAACAGTACCTCCCGTTCAAGCGTTCGCGGAAGATCGGGTTCGCAGGCGGACAGAAGAAGCAGGATCAATACGACAGGCAAATAATGCTTCATTGCTGCCGAGCGTAGCGAGCTTCTTGATCAAGTGTCAATCTTGACCCCACATCGCGAGAGCTATACAGTGGGCGAATGATCTCTCGTCTCATCGACGCGGTCTTTGGCTCCAAACACGAGTCAGACCTGAAGCGTCTTACACCACTCCTCCTCGAAATCAATAAACGCGAACCCTGGGCCATGTCGCTCACACAGGCCGATTTTCTGGCTGAAACCGAGCGCATGCGTTCAGAGGTACACAGCGGCACGCACAGTCTCGACGACATTCTCCCGCAGGCGTTTGCGATGGTACGCGAAGCCGCCCGGAGGGTTCTCGGAGAACGGCTTTTTGACGTACAGCTGCTCGGCGGTATTGTCCTGCATCAGGGCAAGATCATGGAAATGAAAACCGGTGAAGGAAAAACGGTATCGTCCGTTACCGCCGCGTATCTGAACAGTCTCACCGGCAAGGGCGTGCACCTGATCACCGTGAACGACTATCTCGCTGAGCGCGATGCAGGATGGATGGGCCCGGTCTACGAGTATCTCGGTGTCAGTGTCGGATACATCGCCGCGGGCATAGACCACGAAAAGCGCAAGCAGGCATACCAGAAAGACATAACCTACGGTACGAACAACGAGTTTGGATTCGACTATCTCCGTGACAACATGCAGATGACGCTCGATCACAAAGTGCAACGGGGTCATAACTTCTGTATCGTCGACGAAATCGACTCCATCCTCATCGACGAGGCGCGGACGCCACTGATCATCAGCGGTACCGCCGAAGACGACACCCGACAGTTCATGAATGTTAACCGCGTCATAGGGGAACTCTCGGAGTGTGCGGTTGATCCATCCACCGGCGAATACCCCGACGATGCCCAGGGGGATTACAAAGCCGAGGAGAAAAACAAGAGGGTCTCTTTTACCGACGAGGGTCTGAACCATCTCGAAGAGCTCCTGAAGACGAACAAGATCATAAGCTCTTCGCTCTTTGACGACGAAAACTTCGAATACATTCACTACGCCACACAGGCACTGCGCGCGCACAAGCTCTTCCGGAAGGACACAGACTATGTCGTCCAGGACGGAAAAGTCGAGATTGTCGATGAGTTTACCGGGCGTATCCTGTACGGACGCCGGTACTCGGACGGGCTCCATCAGGCTATCGAGGCGAAGGAAGGAATACGGGTCAAACAGCGTAACAGAACGCTCGCCACGATCACGTTCCAGAATTTCTTCCGCATGTACACCAAGCTCAGCGGTATGACCGGTACCGCTGCAACCGAGGAGAAGGAGTTCGGAAAGATTTACGGACTTGAGGTCATCGTCGTTCCGACCAATCTCCCCGTTGCCCGCAAAGACGAAGATGACGTTATCTTTCTCAACGAATCCGACAAGTATGAGGCCATCGGCGACGAAATAGCTGAAGTCCACGCGATCGGCCAGCCCATCCTCTGCGGTACCGCGAGCATAGAGCGAAGCGAGCAGCTCTCGCAGCTGCTGCATCGCAAAGGCGTTCCACACGAGGTTCTCAATGCAAAGAACCACGCACGTGAGGCCATGATTATTGCAGAGGCAGGCGCGAAGGGATCGATTACAATCGCGACAAACATGGCAGGCCGCGGAACGGACATCAAACTCGGCGGTAATCCCGAGTTTCGGGCACGCCGACGGTCGGGTACCGAGGCTTCCGAAGAGGAGTTTCAGGAAGCGTATCGCGTCGAACGCGCCAGGTGGGAGGCTCAGTACCAGGAAATCAAGGACCTTGGTGGACTGTACGTGCTCGGTACCGAGCGTCACGAGAGTCGGCGCATCGATAACCAGCTGCGAGGACGCAGCGGCCGTCAGGGTGATCCCGGCCGCAGTCGTTTCTTCCTGAGCATGGACGATGACCTGATGAGACTGTTCGGTGGTGGTCAGGGAACGCTCAAGAAAATGATGTCTCGTGTCGGCATGAAGCCGGGCGAGCCCATCAACAGTCCACTCATAAACAAGAGCATAGAGCGGGCACAGAGCAAGGTCGAGGAGCGGAACTTCGACATCCGCAAGCATCTGCTCGAGTACGACGACGTAGTAAACGAGCAGCGCAAGTACATCTACGGCCAGCGTGACACGATACTGACGGATTCAGATCTCAAGGGACGCCTCGTATCTACCGCCGAAGACGTGATCGACGATTTTCTCCAGTCGGCCCAGACTCACGGTGCGGATGAACGAACCCTGGAAAGTGACCTTGTTGCTCATCTGAAAGAACGGCTCTATTTCATGCCGGAGAACTGGATTGCCCGAGACAGTACCGACGAAGGCGGAGACTCGATCAGGGACCGGATCATGCAGCTCGTTCATCAGGAACTCGATGCCCGGATGGAAGCGGCGGGAACCGAGCTGTTCAATTTCGCGGTCCGGTACGAGTATCTCAGAAACATCGACGCACGCTGGCAGGACCATCTGGAGAACCTTGAATCGCTGCGGGAGGCGGTCTATCTGAGACAGTATGGTCAGAAAAACCCGCTGCTCGAGTACAAGCTGGAAGGCTTTCAGATATTTGATGAAATGCTCTTCGATATCAGAGTTGCGATCGCACGGAAGTTTTTCCTGGTCAAACCGGAAGGTTTCAGACCGCGTGAACGCCAGACCGTAGGCGCGTCGGCGATGCGCGAACAGCACGGATCCATTGAAGGCTTCGCCGGTGCCGGTGGCGGAACGAGCCCGTCGGCTAAAATGAGACCGAATACTGCAGGCTCACCTACGGCAACCGTGCAGCGTTCCATTCCGAAAGTCGGCAGGAATGAGCCCTGCCCCTGTGGGAGCGGTAAGAAATACAAGCACTGTCACGGACGCTGACCCGAAACGGCGACTATCGATGAATATGCCGCATAGGATCCACTGCCTGACCGTTGCGGAAGAGACTGAAATGCAGGTGGCTTCCGGTGCTTCGACCCGTTGAACCCATAGTTCCTATCTGCTGCCGCTGGTTGACTGTCTGGCCACGGTTCACCGTGACCCGATCCATATGCGCATACAGCGACTGAAACCCTTCGGGATGCTGTATGACGACGTAGTTGCCGTATATGCTGTGTACGCCTGATTCCACAACGCGCCCCGCCATGGAAGCGACGATGGGAGTACCCCGTGGCCCGGCCCAGTCTATCCCGTTGTGAAAGCTGCGCCGGCCGGTAAACGGATCGGGGCGATACCCGAAGCCTGAGGTCACTCGTCCGGTCGTAGGCATGACAAAGAGTTCACCAAGAATGAGCCGCAGCTCGGTGTTTCGCATTCGTGCTTCGGGAATAAACAGTTCCTGACCGACGGTGACCGTGTCGGTGACAAGGTCATTCGCGTCGAGAATCGCCGAGACCTCCGCTCCGTACGATGTAGCGATGCTTCCGAGACTCTCGCCGGTACGGACAATATGTCGAAGACCACTCCTGCTTGGAATCTGGAATCGGGATCCAACCTGCACCCGGCGACTGTCGTTGATCTGGTTGAAACTGACGAGTGTATCCATCGTGATGCCATAGCGCGCAGCGATTCCCGAGATTGTTTCACCCGGGGCCACGGTGTGCTCCTGAAAGGTCAGACGCTGAAAACGGGAAACATCGAGTTCGACTTCCGGGCCGTCAAGATGGAAACCGCTGCGCTGACTTTCAGACTGTTCCAGGGGATCGGCAAGCCGCGTATGGTCCAGGGAAATACTCACCGGAAACGGATCGTATCTCATGACATCCTGCACGACAGGCGAGGACAGGATTGCGAGGCTGGCGACCACAAACAGCATGCCGGCAGCGATAAAACCCTGATCAATCGGTGCGAGTTCTCCATCATCAGTGACAAGAATACGCTCTGGAAGTCGCAGGATATCGGCAGTCAGTCCATACACCACGCGATATACGGCATTAACGGTACTGGAGAGCGGTGTCACGACGAAGTTCAGGACAGAGACTCCGGCCGTACGACTGCTCGCCCGGAACGGAAAATCCTGCGCTGCATCGGATTGCAACTGCTGCCGGTGCACCCGCCTGAGCATCGATTTCCGGCTTCGTGTCGTCCTGGACTGCTCGAGGCGGCTCAGTAAACCGGCCTTGGGCGGGACGGGCGGTGTTGACCGGCCTGATCGAAACGAAACCGGGGGGTTCAAAGGAATCCTTCGCGCACCCGCCTCACGTACCCGCGTAAGAAAGGCACCGGAGCCTTCGAGGGAGCTCATGCGACCGCGTCCATAGAGACCGGAGGAAGAGCGCCTGGTAAGCGACTGCCTGTTGATGACTGATTCCATACCATACTCATATCGACATGAACCCGAGCGCATATTATAGTGCGTTTCATCCGTGGTCAAACAAAGTCCTGTCGAGAGTGATGACGATTTCTCGCCGATCTACATATTTCTGCCGGCAATACTCTTTCTCCTGCTGTTACGGGGGTTCGCCTTCGAAATTGTGCGCGTAGAAGGTTCGAGCATGGAGCCATCCATCGCGGCAGGCTCGACGCTGCTCGTGAACCGGCTTTCATACGGTCTCAACGCTCCGTTTGGAACGAGATATCTCACGAGATGGCGTGAACCCGCGGCAGGTGATATCGTTGTACTCAGAAATCCGATAGACGGCGCCATCGTAGTAAAGAGAGTTTTTGCGGTGTCAGGCGACCGAATTACGACCGTGAACGGCACGGTGCGGATCGGTAGCAGGGACATCGTAATGGATATCGATGGTTTTGATCGTATACAGGGGCATTCGGCGATACCGGAGGGAGCCTACTTCGTTCTTGGCGATAACCCGAGGGTATCGGTTGACTCCCGACACTACGGGTTCGTGAAAATTGATGACATTCGGGGAAGAGTTGTCACATTTTGACCGACACTCATAGCGAAGGCATCATGGAACAGAGCTCAAAAAACCGTCGACGAATCATCATTGCCGCTGGTATGACCCTCGTTTTCTCCGTCAGCCTGGTCGCTGGATACGCGGATATCATGGTTTTCCGCCCGGATGCGGAGCGTCCCGTCGGAAGCCGGGGGATCGGTGTGGAACGGGGTCCGATTCTTGACCGTAACGGCCGCGTACTCGCTCTGCAGACCGAGCTGTACACCGTCAGCGCATGGGTCCCCTACGTACGCGACCCGGACACCACCGCGGTCGAACTCGCGGGAATAATGGACCGTCCAGTCGACGAGATTCTGGATCTGCTGACCGGACCGCGAAACTTCGTGTATCTCCAGCGACGTGTCCCACAGAGGATCAGCGACCAGATTACGTCGGCTCAGGCGGAAGGTCGTCTACGCGGAATCCTGCTCGAGCCGACCGCTTCCCGCACCTATCCCCATGGTGATCTCGCAGCTCACGTGCTCGGGTTCGTAGGAACCGAAAACCGCGGGCTCGACGGAATCGAGTTCATGCGGGATCGTGACCTGTTCCCCACCGACGGCAGGCCGCGCGCAGACATGCTCTACGGTAATCAGGTCGTTCTCACGATAGATATTAACATTCAGCAGACCGCCGACAGGCTTGTCCGCGAGACCCTTGCACGTGAACGTGCAGACTCCGCAATGATGGTCGTACTCGACGCCCGATCGGGTGAAGTACTCGCCTACTCATCCGCCCCGACCTTTAACCCGAACACATACGGGAGCTTTCCCGCCGACGCACGACGTAATCGTCCGGTATCGATGATTTTCGAACCCGGCAGCGTATTCAAGGTCTTCAGTCTTGCGAGCGCACTTGAGCTCGGATCGACCAGGGACGGTGATGTTTTTGTTACCGACGGAATCTATCACCCTGAAAGCTGGGGTTCGCACAGACCGATTACTGATATACAGAACTACGGGACGATGGACCTGCGCCGGGTCATGGTTCGGTCGAGTAACGTCGGTGTCGCGTACGCGACGGAGAACCTTACGGCGCAGGACCTGTATTCGCGTCTTGTGGCCTTCGGGTTCGGTGAACCGACGAACGTCGGAATCAACGGCGAGGAAGCGGGCCTGATGAATCCTCCGGAACGGTGGACCCGAAGAAGCCTCCCCACCATCGCAATTGGTCAGGAAGTCGGTGTAACGGCCATGCAGATCGCAGCCGCCGCAACGACATTCTCGAATGGTGGCGTACTTGTCGCCCCACAGATTGTTCGTGAAATAATTGCTCCTGACGGAACGGTTCTGCAGGAGTTTGAGCGCCGCCCCGTACGCGAGGTCATCAGCCCTTCGGTGGCGGAAACCATACTTGACTATCTGCACAGCGCGGCGCAACCCGGAGGCACCGGTGTCCGCGCACAGATCGAAGGCGTGGAGATTGCGGCAAAGACCGGCACTGCCGAGTACTTCGACGCGTTGACCGGGACTTACTCGTCGGACCGTTTCATTGGCTCAACGCTCGCGCTCTTTCCGCGGGAAAACCCGGAAATAATTGTATATATGGTGGTGGAGAATCCACAGGCCGAGTTTATATGGGGCGCCCGGGTCGCCGCTCCCGTTGTAGCCGAAATGGCGGAGTTTCTCATTCCCTACCTCGGGATACAGCGCGACGGCGACCGTTCCGTGCCGCTTCCGGAGCATTTCGCCCGGGAGTTGCCCTCGCTCCCGGAAATGCGTTCGGTCATGCCGGACCTGACCCGTCTTCCGCGCAGGGTTGTGAGCTCGCTTCATAGTCGCGACGACATCAGCGTTGAGATTGAGGGAAGTGGATGGGTTGTCAGACAAACTCCGGCACCCGGCACGCCACTCGAACACGGAATGACAGTACGTCTTGAACTCGAATAGCAACCTCCTGCGTGACCAGAACCTGGAAGCTCTCGATCGTGCACACCCCGGTCTCGCCGACGCGGTACGCAGAGCGGGAGCGTGTACCGACGCGGACTTCGCCATAGACACAGAAACGGGTGTCGTATCGCTCAGGGCTTCCGGTACATACGTGCATTCGGCACGAGATCCCTATCGCGAGGCGATCAGGACCATTCAGGACGTGCAACGTTCGGACGGCATACAGGTTATCGTGTTTTTCGGCTTCGGACTCGGGTATCACGTCGAAGAAGCGCTTCGCAGTTGTCACGACGTACACTGCATCGTCTACGAACCCGATACCGCCCTGTTTCACGAAACACTGAAATGGCGGGATCTGCAACACGTACTCGGTTCGGATCGGCTGTCCCTGTTTACCGCGTGTCCACCGGAGCAGGTGGCGATGCTTTTGCGTAACATGCACCGCTCACAGGTTTACGCAGTGAGACTCCGTTCGCTGTACTCGAGAAATAGGGCCGAGTTTGAACAGCTTGACCGCGTCATCGATGACACATTCCGCCGCCGTGACGTGAATCGCGCGACCCTGAAGCGCTTCGGGCGACGCTGGGTCGTGAACCTTGTTACGAATCTGGACGTTCTCGCCCGGGCGCGTCCGGTCGCGGAGCTTGCCGACCTTTTCCATGGTGTTCCCGCGGTGGTTCTCGCCGGAGGCCCCGGTCTCGACGAAGTGCTCCCTGTACTGCCGGAACTGGCGAGGCGATGCCTCATAATTGCGGTCGACACGAGTCTCGTGGCAGCGCTGAGAAGCGGAGTCGACCCTGACTACACGATTATCGTCGATCCACAATACTGGAACACGCGGCATCTTGATCTGTGTCGTAACTCGAACTCGGTACTGGTTTCAGAAAGTTCCACGCATCCTCGCGTATTCCGTCTGCTTGGTTCACAGACCTATATGTGCTCATCCCTGTTTCCGCTCGGGCGTTACCTCGAAGAGAACCTTGGCGAATTCGGAAGTCTGGGAGCCGGCGGGTCGGTCAGCACGACGGCATGGGATTTTGCGCGTCATCTTGGTGTCAGCGAGATCTTTTGTGCCGGCCTCGACCTCGGATTCCCCGGTCGAAACACGCACTTTCGGGGCAGTTTTTTCGAGGAGCGCAGCCTCTCCTACTGCGATCGCCTGTATCCGACCGAGTCGATGGCGTGGAGATACCTAAACAGTGGTACTCCCTTCTACACCAGGGACTTCACCGGATCGCAGGTGCTCACCGACGAACGCATGCGGGTGTATCACTGGTGGTTCGAGAACCAGATGAGCCTGCACCCCGGGACAAAGACCCTGAACCTCAACCCGCACGCAGTCGGCATACCCGGTATGGCGTGCAGCAGGCCCGGAGAGATCCTCGCGAAACCGGTTCGGAGGCCCGACATAGACGCGCTGATTCGTTCGAAAGGCCTGAGGCGCGACGATGCGGAACTGACCATACGACGCACAAGAATTCGCGACCGCCTCGCGCGGCTGAGCGGGCAGCTTGAGACCCTGGCAGCCTTATGCGGCAGCGCGCTCGAAGAACTATCCACGTCACAGCCTGACCTTGAAGCACTCGACAGAATTGACGCACAGATCATGGGGGTCGATGCCCGCGATGTCGCGGGTTTTCTCGTACAACACGCAGTCGAGGATGTCATGCTCGATGCGTCGCTACATCCCATCGAAAAGAGCAGACAGATATACACTCACATTCTCGAAAGCATCGAACGACACAAAGAGTTTCTAACTCAAGAAAATGAGTAAGCCGGTCGATACACATACTAACGGTAAAAAGTGGTCAATCAGACAGCGAATGCTGCGCTGTGAGACTATAATTCGTTAACGGTATGCCGAATGACGTCCAGGCATACCGTTTTTTTTTGCCTGTTAGCTTTGCATGAATACTCCCATCTTACGTCGTACATAAGCTTGTCGAGACACAATACAACCTGATAAGTTGTAAGGCATGAATACATTACATACGAAATGGAAGGGGCCGACACTGCTTCTCGCGTTGTCTGCCCTGGTCTTGCTGTTTTTTGCCTGCGGGCAGGCCGAGACGACTGAACCCGAGATTGTCACTCTTCGGGTTGCCGTCCCGACTTTCCCCAACTCGCTGGATGCATCAGTTGCTGCAGAACGCAATGCACAGAATGTTTCCTGGCAGTTGTTCGACAGTCTCGTGTGGGCAAATGAACAGAACGTGATCGAACCTGCTCTCGCAGAACGTTGGGACGTTTCTGAAGACGGCCGCGAGTACACCTTTTTTCTGCGCGAAGGCGTGGACTTCCACAACGGCGAGCCCTTTAACGCGGATGCTGTCGTGTTTTCCTGGGAACGCGGCATACAGCCTCACATCGAATGGAGTGACCGGTGGGCTCGCGCAGAGTCCGTGGAACGGGTTGACGAGTATACGGTCCGCATTAGCACCGCAGAACCCGACCCCCTGCTGCTTGGCGTCATGGCTCAGCACTGGAACATGGTTCCGCCGCTGTACACGCAGGAAGTCGGCGACGACGGTTTCGGCGCAGCTCCGGTGGGTACCGGTCCATTTCAGTTTGTCGAGTGGGTCCGGGAGGACCGTGTTGTCCTTGAGCGGAACGACAGCTACTGGCGCGAAGGGCTTCCGCTCGTTGATCGCGTCGTGTTCCGCCCCATTCCCGAGTCATCGACACGCATGGCGGCGATACAGACGGGTGAAATCGATATCGTTAATCGCCTGAGCTTTGAGCAGGCAGATGCACTCGAGCGGGTGAACGACGTCGATGTCGTCACCTATCCTATCGATCGCGTGTTCTACATCGCATTCAATAATCTCACGACAGGAATCGACCAACCGACCATGGACCCCCGAGTCCGCCGTGCAATGAACTACGCGGTTGACCGGCAGGCGATAATCGACAGCCTGTTCGGCGGCCGGGCACAACTCTCTACGGGTCTCATGACCTCGTCGAACCTGGGCTACGATCCCTCGGTTGAGCCCTTTCCTTTCGACCCCGACCGGGCACGGGAGCTCCTTGCCGAAGCGGGCTATCCCGACGGTTTTGAGATAGGTTTCGCCGCTCCTGCAGGTGCCTACACCAACTTTGAACAGGTCGCCGAGGCCGTTCAGGGCTATCTTGCCGAGGTGGGCATCGTAACAGATCTCGACATCATCGAGTCGGGACGCTTCTGGGATCTCGAAGCAGAAAAGCAGCTTCCGCCGCTGTTCGGCGACAGCTGGTCTGAGCGATCGGGTGAATCCCTGCCCCGCCTGCGCGGTGCTCTCGGCGGCTGGGACGCAAGCTTTTCGGCATGGAGCGATCCGGTAATCGATGACCTGCTCGACCGCATATCGGTAACGATAGACCAGGACGAACGGGCCGCGCTGTATCGGGAGCTGCACCGCTACATGCAGGATGACCCTCCGTTTATATATCTGTACGTGCCCGAGACCTTTGAAGCGGTTCGAAGCAATGTGCGGGACTACATACCACGGGCGGCGGAAGACTACTTTCTGATGTTTACGTCCCTCGACTAAAGGTCGAGGGTAAATCAGACCGACATGCAGCGTTATCTCCTGTCGCGAGTGATACAGTCCATTATGCTCATGTTCGGCGTGCTGATTCTGGTCTTCTTTCTGGTTCGCCTGACAGGAGACCCTGCGCGCATCATGATGCCCCGGGATGCCTCACCGGCCGATATCGAGGCGTTCCGGGACGCGATGGGTTTCAACGAACCGCTGCCAGCCCAGTTCTTTCACTTCATGACCGGCGCCCTGCAGGGTGATTTCGGACGCTCCCTGCACTACCGTGCGCCGGCCATGCGCATCGTACTGGAACGCATGCCGGCGACGATTGAACTTTCGCTCGCAGCCCTGGTATTTGCGCTGATCGTTGCGATTCCTCTTGGTGTCATCGGTGGCTCGCGTCCAGGCACTACCTGGGACACCGTCTGCAGGGCAGTCGGTCTGGTCGGTCAGACGGTACCGAACTTCTGGCTCGCGCTCATGATGATTTCGCTGTTCTCGGTTACGCTTGGGTGGTTTCCGACCTTCGGCAGAGGCGGGTTCGGCTCCATAGTCCTCCCCGCGGTGGCGCTCGGCCTGTTCCCGCTCGGAAAATTCACACGTCTGGTCCGGTCGGCAGTGCTCGAGGTTCGGAACGAAGACTACGTGCGAACCGCCTACAGCAAAGGACTTCTCGATCACCGGGTGTACACGCACCATATTTTTCTGAATGTATCGGTAACTCTGGTAAGTATCGTCGGTGTACAGTTCGGATATCTGCTTGGCGGATCGATATACATCGAAACGATATTTGCCTGGCCCGGTGTCGGCCGTATGATCAACGAAGCGGTTCAGGCGCGCGACTTCCCGCTCGTGCAGGCGCTCGCCTTCGTGAGCGCGGCGTTCATCGTTCTGCTGAACCTGCTCACCGACCTCGCCTACGTGCTCATTGATCCGAGGATACGCTATGAGGATTGACGCGCTTGACAGGCAGGATCTCCGCCGCGCACCGCAGCGTCTTGCCCGAATTGTTCTGCGCGACAAGGCAGGCCTTTTCGGCCTGATCCTGTTCGTGCTGATCGTGTTTCTCGCTCTTGCTGCACCAGCTCTTTCGCCACACGATCCTCTGCAGCAGAATCTACGCAGCAGCCGGCAGCCACCCGCCTGGCATGAAGCCGGAAGCATGGAGCATCCTCTGGGTACGGACAATCTGGGACGGGACATGCTCAGTCGCATACTCGTCGGCACGAGAGTATCGCTGACGGTGGGGTTTTTTGGTGTTCTTATCGCGTCCTCAATAGGTCTCGTGTTCGGCATGACCGCCGGTTACATGGGGGGACGGACGGACAGCGCGATAATGGCGGTCACAAATCTCGTACTCTCGGTTCCGTATCTGCTTCTGGTCGTCGTCGTCGCGTCGGTCCTCGGACGAAGCCTGCTCAACGTCATCCTCATATTCGGTTTCACGAATGCCCCCCTCTTCGTTCGAGTGACCCGGGGCGAAGTTCTCCGTATCCGAACGTCGGGCTACGTCGAGTCAGCAATCAGCATAGGCGCTTCGCGACACCACATCATCACCAGACATATTCTGCCGAATCTCATCGGTCCGATTCTGACGGTAGCCACTTTCGAGATGTCAGGCATGATTTTCTACGAGGCGGGACTGGGTTTTCTGGGTCTGAGCGTACCACCGTCAATACCGAGCTGGGGTAATATGCTCGCCGCAGGACGCCAGTACATACAGTTCTCACCGTGGATCGCGACCTTTCCGGGCCTTGCCATTGTGGTCACTTCGCTGAGCATGAACCTGCTCGGTGACTGGTTACGCGATGTCCTCGATCCCCGGCAGCGGAGAAGTTCATGATGCGGCGAAGGAAGACACAGGGTCACACGCCACACCCGCCGCGCTCGGAGCCGATTCTGTCGGTGAAAGATCTGTCGGTACGATTCAATACTGTCGACGGCGTCGTACACGCCGTGAACTCCATCTCGTTTGACCTGTACCGGGGCGAAACACTCGGTGTCGTCGGAGAAAGCGGGAGCGGTAAAAGCGTCTCGATGCTGTCTCTGCTGAGACTTATCCCGGAGCCTCCCGGAGAAATCACCTCAGGATCCGCTATTCTCAGAAGCGGCGATGAGTCTGTAGACCTGATCTCGCTGTCCTGGAAACAGATGAACAGAGTCAGAGGCCGTCGGGTCGGATTCGTGTTTCAGGATCCTCTGAGTTCACTCAATCCGTTGATTTCTGTCGGTAAACAGATACGGGAAATCATCGAGCGACACAATATCGCTCGCGGATCGGCGGCGAAGCGCCGAAGCGTCGATCTGCTCAAACAGGTTGGCATTTCGGACGCCGACAATCGCTATCACTCCTATCCGCACGAGTTCTCCGGCGGAATGCGACAGCGCGTCATGATCGCGATCGCTATTGCCTGCAACCCGGAACTGGTCATTGCCGATGAACCGACAACCGCGCTCGATGTAACCATACAGGCGCAGATCATCGATCTGCTCATGAAACTGAAACGGGAGATGGGGATCTCGGTGATCTGGATCTCGCACGATCTCGGCGTAGTGGCGGGGATTGCTGACCGGGTGATGGTCATGTATGGGGGAACTGCAGTCGAGACTGGCACGGCAGAAACCGTGTACCGGCATCCACGCCACCCGTACACGGTCGGACTCTTAGGCGCGATCCCGAAACTGCATCAGGACAACAAACGCCTCGTGAACATCAAAGGGACCCCGCCGAGTGTCTACAGCGCGTTGCGTCAATGTCCGTTTGCGCCACGCTGTCCGTGGTCGTTTGACCTCTGCACTCAACAACGCCCGCCGCTCTTTGCTCTCGACGGAAATGCAGTCAGCGACTCAAGACATACCTCGGCCTGCTGGTACGATCTGGAACACAATACGCGCAGAACAGAGGGTGCGGTATGAGCGCCGGTGACTTCGTTCAGGTTCACGGCCTCAAACAGTACTTCCCCGTACAGAAGGGTCTGCTCGTAAACCGGACCGTCGGGTACGTCAAGGCCGTCGATGGGGTATCGTTCGGCATCCCGAGGGGAGAAACCCTTGGACTCGTCGGAGAAAGCGGATGTGGTAAATCCACGACCGCACGCAGCATGCTCCGTCTGCATGAACCAACCGAAGGAAGCGTCCGTATCGGCGAGACCGACGTCACGAGGCTCAACTATCGGGACCTTCGAAGCTTCCGATCGCGCATGCAGATGATTTTTCAGGACTCGTATTCTTCGCTGAACCCGAGGCACACCGTTGAGTACATCGTCGCAGAGCCCCTGCTGATTCGTGGAGAACGACCGGGAGCAAACCTTCAGAACCGTGTGCAGGAGATGCTTCAGCTTGTCGGTATGAATCCCGACCACATGAAACGCTTTCCACACGAGTTCTCAGGGGGACAACGACAGAGAATTGGCATTGCCCGGGCCCTCGTGCTGAACCCCGAGCTCATCGTCTGCGACGAACCTATATCCGCCCTGGACGTCGCGATACAGGCTCAGGTGGTGAATCTGCTTTCCCGCCTGCAGGATGAACTGGGGCTGACGTATCTGTTCATTGCGCACGATCTGAGCATGGTTCGCCACATCTCGCACAGGATCGCCGTCATGTATCTCGGAAAGATCATGGAAATCGCGTCGTACGACGAGCTGTTCGAACAGCCTCTGCACCCCTACACACAATCTCTCATGTCCGCGGTTCCTATAACGGACCCTGCGATAGAGAAGTCACGAGCACGCATTATCCTTGAGGGCGACCTTCCGAGTCCAGTGCAGCCACCGACCGGTTGTGTCTTTTCTTCCCGATGTCCGTTCGCAACTGACCTATGCCGCAACAGTGAACCGAAACCCAGAGACGTCGGCACGGGGCACAGCGTTGCGTGTCATCACATAGATGATCGGGTCGTAGGACCACGCATTACCGCATCACGTGAGCAGATTGTAAACGGGCTGAAAGATGCCGCGCACCACGGTCCCGATCGCAGCTTTACCTACGAACCTACTCAGTCGAACAGCAGCGCGCGAAGTTCCTTCTCATAGGCCTCGTCGACGACCTTACCATCGTTCGCGCGGCGTTCTGCGAGATAGGCTTTCAGTTTCCCGTGCACCTCCCGGCTTAAGGGGAACCGCAGGGATATCAGAATGGTCAGGAAGATGAACACGATAGGTACTGCGGCAAATACGACACGAAGCACGGTGATAAAGGCCTGGCTCTGTTCGGCTATTACGACCTGTGCTGCTCCGTTTACCATGGACTCGGTCGGCGAAACATAGCCGGCAATATCGATTGCCTGTCCTACGAGAAAGACGGCGAACGCTCCGGTCAGTTTTCGAAGGAAGGTCTGGACGCCCGCAAAGATCCCTTCACGGCGACGGCCGCTTACCAGCTCATCGACGTCGGGAATGTCGGGAAAGATCGCGTAGGCCATGACGATCACGCCTCCGGTACCCGATCCAACCAGCGCGGCGAAAACAAAGTACACCGGTATCGGCAGGCCGGGCCGCAGAAAGAGACTGCTGAGCATGGCGATAATCCAGATTACCGCACCGGTAATCAGTGCGATGATCTTGCTGTACCGTCGACTCAGCGCGTAGTACAGCGGGAGAAGCACGAGCTGTACGATCAGGAGAGTCCCCAGCAGCAGATTGGTGAGGTGGGGAATACGGAGGTAGTGCGTTACAAAAAATACGATTATCGCGAGCACGATATCGATGGCTGCAAACGAGAACAGAAAAATCAGTATAAAGCGCCGGAAGGTGCGATTTCTGAACGGCTCCGCGAAGGCCTTCCATTCCGCAGGTGTCGAACGCGCGGTGAAGTCCGGTCGCTCGGATGTCGTCAGAAACGTAGCCAGGAAAGGAAGGGCGAAGAAGAGTCCAAATATGAGTCCCATGATGGGATACCCGACTGCACGACTCGCTGCTGCGTCGATGATCAGTAGCGGCACAAGCGCACAGATAATCGTTGAAAGCTCGGAGAACGCGAGCCTGTACGCAGTGAGCCGGCTGCGCTCTCCGTAGTCGAGTGTCAGCTCGCTCGCAAGCGCGTTATAGGGGATCATGACCATGGTAATGACCGTCGAAAAAAACAGGTAGGTCACGAGCGCATAGCTGAACCGTGCCCACTCGGCTGCGAATCCGGCAGGATACCAGAGAAATACGAAACTCAGGACTATGAACGGCATACCGAGAAGGAAATAGGGTCTGCGTCGCCCCATTCTGGTGCGAGTGCGGTCCGTAATCATTCCCATAACAGGGTCGCTGACCGCATCCCATCCACGCGCGATCAGAACCACAAGCCCCGCAAGAGCCGGCCGGACACCCATCACATCGGTAAGAAACACAAGATACAGAGTGGAGACGATAAAAAACGCTCCGCCACCATACAGGTCGCCGGCACCGTAGCCAAGCTGGGTTCTCATACGGAGCCGCTCGGTAGATTTCATGGCATCCTCCGGAATTCAGGTATTGAGCGCGATATTACCCCGGCACGGTGCTCACCGCAATCAACTTAGTGCATATTTTCCGTGCTACACTCCGGTCGAGGAGATTCGTCATGTCGAAGAGCGAACGGACACAACCACAACACAGTCGGATCCATCTTGCATTCCGTCATCACGTGAACTTCTATCACTCCTACCGCGGAGACTCTCTCGACGAACGCGGGATCGGCAAGGATATCCGCATCATCCGTGGAACGCTGGATGCACTCGACCGACTGAACGCGGAAGGAATACCCGTGCGGGGAACCTGGGACATCGAGAACTACTTCAGTCTCGAGTACATGATGCGGGAACACGCCCCGGATCTCATTTCGCGCATACAGGGCCGCGTTCGAAACGGTATCGACGAAGTGGAGGCGATGAGCTTCAATAACGGTCTCGTAGCTGCGTCCAACCCGGAAGAGTTCACGTATCAGATGAGATCGATGAAGACGAATCCGCAGCAGTCCGGGCTTGATGATCTGTTCTCATCCTGGGCACCGATTCTCCGGCCCCAGGAATGCATGTACACCCCGTCCTTTCTGCGCGAGTATCCCCGGCACGGAATCAGTACCATCAGCCTTTACTACAGCGCGGTACCGTTCAACGGCTTCAGTAACTTCGTTCGACCACTCTCGCTCGTCGAGCGCTACAATCCCCTGACTTTGCAGAGCTCGCAGGGCAGCGAGACCATGACGCTCCTGCCCTGCTACAACCACGGTGACCTTGCGGACCACTATCTGTCGCTGAGGCGGTGGTTGAAGCATCTACGACGCCAGCAGATCCGTCTTGAGCACCCTCAGGACCTCCTGCTCATTCTCGACGCCGATGCAGATGATGAGTTCTGGGCAGGGCTGTTTCCCCGTGGTCTTCGTTCGCTGTGTCCTTCCTTCGCCGGCATGTACCATCTCGCGAAATCGGTCGCGGATCTTCCCTGGCTCACCTTCAGCACTCCTGGCACCTACCTGGAAGACCATGAAGCGGTCGCATCCATCTCGATCGGACAGGATACTGCCGACGGGAGCTTCGACGGTTACTCATCCTGGGCGGAGAAATGGGAAAACACCGAGCTGTGGACCATGATACAGAGAAGCCGCGATCTCTGGACCTCGGTGCAGCACGCGGTCAACGCCGACCCGGACCGTGCATCCGACTCGAATCTGCAATCCTCCCTTGAACGATCCCTGCGTCTGCGGGTGCTCTCGCTTTCGACGACACACTTCGGCCTGGCCTCTCCGGTCATGAATCCCGAGCGGCTCGCGCACGGTGTTGCCTATGCACATCAGTCCTTGCAGGTTCTCCTCGGTGCGTGGCTCGGGTCGGGTTCGGGGTCGGAACAACCCGATATCGCGCTTCCGCCACGTCGCACCTCCGAGTCAGCCCGATACATGCTGCGTTCAAGCCGGAAGCATGCCGAACTCGTGCGTGTTCAGCTTGTTCCCGACCAGACCGCCCTTCCCTTTGTACATCTCGACCGGGCCGAACCCGCTCCCGTTGCTTCTCTTCCTGAAGCGGCCGCCATGAGCTTTCAGATCTACGATCCACAGATACGTTACGGATCATCCACGTACCCGGCCGTGATTTCGGGTTTTGATGATACCCGCGACGTCGCGTCCGGCAGCCTTGATCTCCCGGGACAGACGAACAGCGGCAGCTGGACGCGCCGCACAGGCACGGTTCCCGGTCCTGAAGGATTATTCATGATTCTGGATATTCGCTATCCACTCACTCCGGACCGGGGCTGGAACCGAAAAAAAGCGGTAAATCTGAACCGGCGCTGGGACGCCCGCTGGAAAGAAGTCATACCGGCGGAGATCAGCCCGCGGTTTACCGCGACCGCCGACAGCCCGTTTCGTATCATTAAGCGTAATTTTTTCGGTGATGTGTCCTCCTACGCCATCGACTATCATCAGTTCTCCCGGAACAGGAACCTCGCCTCGATCAATAACCACATCACGAACTCGTGGATTGCAGTGACAAACGGGGTTCAGGGTCTTCTGATTGCGCAGCACACGGGCTTTCACAATAACTTTGCCTTCTGCCCTGTGCAGACGGGCTTTCGTGGCGAGAGCCAATGGATACGACTGAATCCCTTCGGAACCTGGTACGGAAGACAGTACGCGTATCCTACAGCTCGAACCGGCATCGGGCGCGCGGTAGCGCTGAAGACAGCCGATCAGCTTGACAGCTACGCCCCGAGCTGGAACGGGAAGTCCTTGAAGTTTGCGCTGGCGGTGTTTCCTTTTTCTGGTGACACGCCCTCGCCTGACATTATGGAAGCAGCAGAGTTTTTCTCAGTGCGTACGAGTCCTTTGACGCAGCCTGATCAAGCGGATACTCTTAAGTCCGTCTCAGAGTAAAGGGAGAACGACAAGAACTGATGCCCGAACGCAATGTGCACGTAATACAGCGGCGCCTGGCCGGCAAGAAAGCTTTCATCTGCGATATGGATGGTGTTCTGTACCACGGAAACCGCCTCCTTCCGGGTGCGAAGGAGTTTGTTGACTGGCTCAAAAAGCTTGATAAGCGCTTTCTCTTTCTGACAAACTCAAGTGCCCGCTCGCCTCTGGAACTGGCACAGAAGCTCGGACGTCTTGGAATCGACGTCGATCCGGAACACTTCTACACGAGTGCTCTTGCGACAGCCAGTTTCCTCGCCTCACAGATGCCGCACGGAACTGCGTACGTGATCGGCGAACCCGGGGTTACCAACGCCTTGTATAACGCGGGATTCTCTCTGACCGACGCGAATCCCGACTATGTCGTTGTCGCCGAAAGTCACACATATAACCTCGACACCGTCGAGAAGGCAGTCAATCTGGTTCGAAACGGAGCCCGCCTCGTCGGTACGAATCCTGACCTGACAGGTCCGGTCGAAGACGGCATTACACCAGGCACCGGAAGCCTGATCGCGCCGATAGAACTCTGTACCGGTGCGAAGGCCTACTTTGTCGGAAAACCAAATCCACTCATGATGCGACAGGCGCTCAAGCAGCTCGCCTGTCGGCGCGAAGATACCGTCATTATCGGCGACCGCGTCGACACCGACATTATCGCGGGCATTGAAAGCGAAATCGAGACGGTCCTGGTCTTAAGCGGTGTCACCGCCGAATCGGAACTGTCGAGCTATGCCTACAGACCGAACTACATACTCCAGGGTGTCTGCGACATTCCGCACGAGTAATACACAGATCGTCACTTCATGGGTTTACGTACTTATATTAAGCGGGTATACTGATAATGTTACTTCGGATTCCGTGAGTTGCCGTGCTGCTTTTCCGTCCTTCTTCGTGATGTACGACCGAACAGACAACCGCGTTCACGTTCCGTTCGTACGTTACGTCCTGTGGGGACGAACTATTTTCTTAATCTCTGCGGAAACGCAGAAGGAGCAGTTTGATGGCGACAAAACTTTACGTCGGCAATCTTAGTTTTCAGACTCAGGAACAGGATCTTCGGGATCTTTTCTCTACACACGGTGAAGTTGTTTCCTGCAACATTATCTCCGATCGGGACACCGGTCGTTCACGCGGCTTCGGCTTCGTGGAAATGTCGGACGCAGACGCTGCGCGCAACGCTGAAAATGCACTCAATGGTCACGACCTTGATGGCCGTCAGCTTAAGGTGAACGAGGCAAAGCCCCGCACCGATGAGCGCCGGGGACCGCGCCGGTACTAGAACAGACTTTAAAAAGACTGTCGGGCTCCGTTGTCGAAAGATGACGGAGCCTTTTTTTTTACGTACTTTATAGTGCATGAATTTATCTGGAATACATCACGTCACAGCCGTAACCGCTGATCCCGCCGGAAATTACGGCTTCTACACGAAGACGCTGGGCCTCCGCCTTGTAAAGAAGACGGTCAATCAGGACGACGTATCGGCCTATCACCTTTTCTACGCCGACGATGACGGTAACCCCGGTACTGATATGACCTTTTTTCACTGGCCTCACGTGAACCAGTCCCGGGTCGGCCCGGGGACCATAGACCGCACCCTCTTCCTGATACCGAAAGATTCGGTGGATTACTGGAGTGAGCGCCTCCGCGACCATGGAGCAGTCGCTACTGCCGAGGATGCGTATGACGGCGCGACAGTTGTTCGTTTCAGCGATCCCGAAGGCCAGCGTCTCGGGCTTCTGGCGATCGAACCCGTTCCGGATGACGTTTCACCCGTCCAGGATGGTGAGGTTCCCTCCGAACACCAGCTTCGAGGCTTCGCGTCGGTTGAGATACGAGTTGCGGCAAACTGGCCGACGACCGACTTTCTGCCCGCGTATCTCGACTTCGAACGTCTTTCCGACCGCACGACCACCGACGGCGAAACGGTGTACCGTTTCCGTAGCGGTAGCGGTGTTCGTGGTGGAGCCGCCTACGGTGACGTACAGCTGATCGTCGACACCGCCGCTGGTCGTCGGGGCGCTGTCGGTGTCGGCGGCGTACACCATGTCGCGTTCCGCGTACCTGACCGGGAGTCTCAGGATGCCGTTCTCGCCGAGCTCGGCGAACGCGGAGTATCGACGAGCGGTTTGGTCGACCGGTTCTACTTCCGCTCTATCTACTTCCGCGAACCCGGAGGAGTACTCTTCGAAATAGCTACCGACGGCCCCGGTTTCGCCGTCGACGAGGACAAGAAGTCACTCGGTCAGGAGCTCGCCCTTCCTCCGTTTCTCGAAAGCAGGCGGGCCGAAATCGAATCAGCGCTGATTCCATTGACAACCGGGTGATACCCGGTTGTGATATAGGGACTGGAGGAATGTCGCATGGCAACAGAAAAACGGGTCAGCCTCGCTGCATTCGATGAACTCGACATTGTAATGCTCGGTGGACTCCCCGCCTGTGGAAAGTCCAGATTTGCAACCACTCACCTGAAACAGGGGCGTCTTCGTGTGAACCGGAAGGAAATACGGCGCATGCTCTATGAGATGACCCATTTCGGTGAGCCCTGGAGTGATGATGTATTCGACCATTCCGATGAATACCTCGTGACGCACGTGGAGAGGCGTATCATTGAGCACCTGCTCGAAAGCCACAAGAAGATCGTCATCGACAACACCAGTATCAATCGCGATGCCCGGGCCTCGCACGTAAAACTCGCGAAGTCGCTTCGCAAGTCCATTGGTATGGTTTTCCTGGATGTGTCGCCCAGAATCTGTCTGGAGCGAAACGCCAGTTCCGATCAGCCCGTGCCCGAATCGCTTATTGCCAACCTTGCGGCAGCCATGGAACTCCCGGACCGAAGCGAAGGGTTCCGAGAGGTGCTCGTCCTCTCATGAACATCAAGGCGATACGACGGCAGGGACAGCTCGGCGTATTTCTCGTCGATCTCACAATGGTGCTGCTGCTCGTCGTCAATCTGGGCTTGATACTCTTTGACTCGCTGCTATCTTTCGGATGGTTCTATAACGCCCTGATAGCCGTCGTCCCTGAGGTTACCCGGTGGTACGTGTCGACCGTACAGCCACGGTTCCTTTTCATTGATCTGCTGTTCATTTCGGTTTTCCTGCTTGAGTTCCTGATACGCTGGGGTATCGCGGTCTGGGCAAAAACGCATCACCGCTGGTTCTTTTTCCCCTTCGTGCACTGGTACGATCTGATTGGCCTTGTGCCACTGGCGGGTTTTCGCATACTGCGACTGCTCAGAGTCGTCTCGATCACGTTCCGCCTCCAGCGAGTCGGCGCTATCGATATCACCTCGTGGCTGCTGCTGCGATCGCTTATCAAGTACTACGGCATACTGATACAGGAACTCACCGATCGGGTGACAATCAACATCCTGTCGCGTCTCCAGGGCGAGGCCCGCAACGGTACACCGGTACTTGAACATATCATCGATGAAGTTGTCGTCCCGCGACAGGATGACCTCGTCGAATGGCTGTCGAAACGCGTCGAGCAGAGTCTCGGGCGAAACTTTGACACCTACGAGGCCCAACTGAAACGCTACGTGAACCATCGTCTGCACACCGCGATAAAAACGAACCGGGATGTTGCAAGGATAGAATCGATACCCGTGGTGGGTAAGCAGGTTCGCGTGACCGTGGAGAAAACCGTCACCGACATTGTGAACCGGGTTGTCTCCGACACCTTACAGGATCTAGCGTCGGTTCATAACAGAATCTTCGTCAACGAAGTGGTTCACATCATTTTCGAGGCAATCGCGAGGTCCGAGTCAGACGAGAAGCTCGCCGATACGGTTGTTTTGACGATCACCGAGGCTCTTGATATCGTGAAAAAACACGTGGCCATAAAGCAGTGGCAGATACGCGACACCGCGGCAGACGAGGAAGAGTTCCGGCGACTGCTTCGCGACGAGTTCATGCGGGTTGCCAGCTCAGAACAGCGCTGACTGTCCTTTGTCGAGCCTCTACGGTATATTTGGGGCTTATGAAAACGGTGACATCAACTTCCGACGATCGGCAGGTCCGACGTGAACAGATGCTCGGCCAGCAACCGATCAGACCTCTTCTCATGCGCATGTCGATACCGGCCATGGTCGGTATGTTTGTAAACGCATTATACAATCTTGTCGATACGATCTTTGTCGGTCAGGCGGTTGGTCCATCCGGGATAGGCGGACTCGCCATAGCATTTCCCTTTCAGATATTCCTTTTCGCCCTCGCAACAATGGTCGGGATAGGCTCAGCATCCGTAGCCTCTCGCGCCCTCGGGAGTAAAGACGGCAGGCGAGCGAGACAGGCAACGGCGCAGGCGTTCATCTTAGCGACAGCGCTCGGCCTGCTCATCCTCGTCATCGGTGTCGTGTATCTCGAAGCCATCCTTGGCCTGTTCGGTGCGACCGAGGGTCTGTACGACTCGGCTCGTACATATCTGCAAACCATCGTGTTCGGCGCGCCCGTCCTCATTATCGCGGTCACCGGCACGAATCTGATTCGCAGCGAAGGCCGGGCACGCTCGGCGATGATTTCGATGCTGATCGGCGCGGGGACGAATCTCATCCTTGACCCGGTCTTGATCTTCGGATTTGGTCTCGGTGTACAGGGAGCCGCTCTTGCGACCGTCGCCGGGTTTTCCATGTCGGCGCTGTACATCGCAGGGTACTTTCTGTTCGCCGATAGCAGCCTGCGTCCCTCACTGGCAGATTTTCGTTTTCAGGCACCACTCTCGCGAGAGATTCTACAGATCGGCTTCCCGAATTTCTCCAAACAGCTCGGGGGATCGGTACTCGCGGTTGTCATTAACAACACCTTGAGTGTCTACGGCGGAGACCTGTCCATAGCCGTTTTTGGCGTTATCAACCGACTGCTCATGTTCGCCGTCATGCCCATGTTCGGGATCGTTCAGGGTTTCCAGCCTATTGCCGGATACAACTATGGAGCAAGGCAGTATGACCGGGTAAAAGAGGTCGTCCGAACGGCTGCGGTTGCGACGACCCTGTTCACGTCAGTTTTCTTCGTCGCGATGCAGCTGTTCCCGGCAACGCTTATGCGAGCTTTCAGTTCGGACCCCGAGATGATCGCGCTCGGTGTGACTGCGATGCGCATAGTCGTGTTCGCGCTCCCGATCATCGGAATACAGCTTGTTGGAGCCGCGTACTATATGGCGGTCGGCAAGGCGCTGCCCGCCTTCATCCTTTCGATTGCACGGCAGATTCTCTTTCTTATTCCCTTTGTCATACTGTTTGCGTGGTTCTGGGGAACCATGGGTGTCTGGATCGCATTTCCGGTTGCCGATACGCTTGCGACAACGGTTACGATCCTGTTTCTTCGTGTAGAACTGAAAAAGCTCGACCACAAGCACCACAGGGAAACGCAGAAAACTCGTGTGAACGTCGAAGACGACGTCGACACCGGGGAGGTTGAGGCACATGCAGTCAGCTAAAGGCATGATTCTTCTCCGAGCTGCAGCAATCGCTGCTGTGCTTGTCGCAATAAGTGGATGCGCGCTTCTCGAGCAGTTTCTAGTTCCCCCGAGGGCTCCGACGGCACGCGTCGACGCGGTGAGGATGACCGATCTTACCTTCGAGTACGTAGAACTGACTGCAGACATTACCCTGTCGAACCCGAACAGTTTCGCGCTCGAACTCGCACGCCTCGCGTACGCGGTGGATATCGACGACTCGAGGCCGGTTTCCGGGCGTTCAAACCGCACCGTCGCTCTGGCCGCCGAAGGGGACGCTCAGACCGAGCTGACCGTACAACTCCGCTATGAGGACCTTTTCGCCTCGGCGTCGAGTCTCGCAAACAGATCCGAGACTGCATACCGGCTTGAGATGGTTCCGGGATTTGACGTACCGGTTCTCGGCCCTGTCGACATTCCTCTCAGCTGGGAAGGCACAATTCCCGTGTTGAGAATGCCCTCGGTTCGCTTTGACGGTCTGTCGCTCGAGTCCGTGTCCTTTCTCGGGGCGCAGATTGCGATCGGATTCGAGATCAGCAACCCGAATGCTGTGAGCCTTAATCCGGATACAATGCGTTTCAGCTTCAGTATAGACGGACGTGAGATCACCGACGGTCGACTGGACGAACAGGCTTCCGTCGCCGCGGAGAGCAGCGCACGGCGGACGATTCTCGTTGATCTGCGGTTCCTTGAAACCGGGGACGCAGTCCGACGGATCATACAGGGCAGCGGCAGGATACCTTACACCTTCGAAGGTGAACTCGCGTTCGGCCTCGATCTTCCCTTTCTTTCGGTAACCCGCATCCCGTTTTCCCTCAGTGGTGAGACACGATTCTAAAAAAAAGGCGGCCTTTCGGCCGCCTGGACGTTGCTCGAGACGGTCTCTATGAGCCGATCAGCGCTCTGAAGCTTGCTTCGATTCCCTCGCTTCCAAGACCCTGATGAATCACGTGCTCGGAAAGACCACCTGCTCCCTGTTTTGTGACACCCTGACGAGCGTATTTCGGCGAGAAACCGCGCTCAATGAGCCAGGTTCCGTACCGTGACCCGAGGCCGGTCCGGGTATTCTGAGTCTCCACGACCATGACAGCGGGTGATGCACCGACTGTCGCCAGCGTCGTCTCGTCTACGACGTTCAACGTCGGTTTGTTGACGAGTCCTACATCGATACCGGCCTCCCGCATTCGCTCCACCGCGTCGAGCGCGCGGTATATCATTTCTCCGTATGTAACGATATAACCGGCCGACCCCTCGCGAATGATGTCGTCCTTGCCCGGTTCAAAGGTGTAACCCTTAGCCTCGTCGTATCGAAGATCACCGGCATCATCGAGCAGATACGGGACATTCGAACGGGTAGAAAACACGAAGCGAAGACCCGGGTCGTCAAATACTGCGCGAACGATGGCTCGCAGCTGGTAGCGGTCTGCCGGGAAGTACAGCCTGTTGTGATTCGATAGCTCATCCGGAGCATTATCCGCGAAGAATATGTTCGTGCCGTAGTGGCAGGTATTGTCTGCCATGTCGTCGATTCCGGCGTGAGAGAAGTGACAGAGTACGTTGGACTCGTTCAGGCGGGCCATCGTAATTTCGCTCACCACCATTTCGAGAAAGGCGCTGAAGGTCGAGAATACTCCCTGCCGTCCTTTCTCGAATCCGAAACCCGCTGCAGCGGAGAAGTTCCCCCGCTCCATTATGCCGCCTTTCACGTACACTTCCGGAACCCGCTGTCCGATCGTATTCAGACCGGTTGATCCTTCAAGATCACTGTCGATAACGCAGATCCGGGATTTGCGTTCATCTGCAGGAATTGCTTCGATAAGCTCGGAGACGATAACGCCAAACTCTTTCCGGTTACTGCCGAACTCTTCGGAAACACCACGTGAACCTTTCGGTCCGCTTACCTTGTTCAGTGACTTGATGTACTCGACTGCTTCATGGTGTCCCTTTGCAGTCAGGTACTCGATCGCCGAGTCGGTCGGAACGACGTCATGGCCTTTGTGGCTTCCTTCGATTCCAGGAACACCAGGCGCCATCGGGCGGCGGTTGATCAGGGCGTTTGGTCCTTTGGCACTCAAGGCGCTTCGAACGCGGCCATACAGTGACGCAAGATCTTCCGGGTTTCCCGAATCGACGTTCAGCCCATGGCCGGCGAGCGTTTTTTCGACGCTGTACCCGGTGAGGTACTCACTCGGATGCCCGGCTATCGTGACGTTGTTATCATCAACCAGAATATTTACGTTCAAGCCACAGGCAACGGCGAGCCGTGCCGCTTCCGCGTCGTCACCTTCCTGCTGACTGCCATCGCTTCCGAGCACGACCACCTGCATTTCCGGGTGTGCCATTGCCACGCCGTTCGCAAAAGGCCACATATGACCGAGTCGACCGGAACTGAACTTGATACCCAGAGCGTCGTCCCGCTCAGGATGTCCGTACAGACCGTGATTCGCCTCACGATAGTGGAGAAGCTTCTCAAACGGCATGTCGCCGTTGAACGCAGCGAGTGCGTACTGCAGGGCAACACGATGTCCGGCTTCGTCGAAACACACGGGATACACGACATCGGTACCACGCATGAACGCTTCGGCGACCAGGGTTTCGGGAACAATGCTGTACGGTCCGCCGGAATGTCCACTGTAACCTTTCGCGCCGGCAACTGCCGTAAGGAAAATGATTGTGTCGCGATACAGAGCGACGTTCGTTTCAAGCTGCTTGAGCTGTTCGGTTGTCAGTCGCTCTTGCGACAGATCGAATGAAAGAGGCTTATACGCTCCTACATCAATGGGAAAACTCATGATTTTGACTCCTGTGCCAACATTCAAAACCACCCGGGAACACTTGTCAATTGCAGCACCATAATTGACAGCGAGGTTCGTGCAGCATACGATACAAAAATGACCGTAACGTCGCACAGCACGGATATGCACATATATTCCCGGGGTAGTTTTTTTTCCCAGAATCTCACAGAAATCGTTCAGGATATTGTATCCGCGCACGGACTCGTAGCGGGACTGGTGCACGTGAACGTATGCCACACCACATGTGGTCTATTCCTGCTTGAGTACGAGATGGGCAGCCTGTCCGACCTCAAACAGCGCCTCGAACGGGTTGCCGCTACCGGATTCAGTCATCACCGTCGCGGCGTTGACCGGAACGGTGGAGCGCACGTAATCAGCGCAATGTCCGGCACACAGCAGGTCGTTTCAGTACGCGACGGGCAACTGTGCCTGGGTGCGTATCAGGATCTGGTGTTTATCGATTTCGAAGATCAGCCGCGGGTATGCACTGCTTCCGTTCACCTTATGGGAGATTTTGAGACATGATTGATGAGCTGATACCCGAACACGAGCGCACCGGCTCCAGCCGACCAGACTTGATCGTCGTTTTTCCCGAAGGCGTCATAACACCACCACGGGAAGAGATACTCGAAGACTTTCTCGACCTTATTGGACTGTCTGCCTCCGAGAAGGAACCGGCCACGGACCTGCACAACGATGTCTATCGCCTCATACTCAGTTCTTCGTTCCTGAGCATGTCCAGGGAATACTTCCTTCACGCGCTCTCCGAACAGTTCGGCCGGGGCACCGACGAACTGAGTGCGGCACTCGAACAGGCACTGTCCCCGAGTTACGAGCGCCGACGTCTGGAAAGCGGAAAGAGCAGGAACAGGTATCAGGAAACCGTTCAACTTCTGACCCGACTTGGTGAGCTTTTCCCGCTGTTTCTCTGGAACGATCTTCCCGACTTCGTCCTTAACCCGCTTGTGACCGATCACAATGACCTCTTTGCGCGGTGTATACGCCGTAAGTTCGCTCCGGGACAGCCATCGCTCTCGGATGCGGTAGAAGAACTGATTGAAGGTAACGAAGCAGGAAACCCACTGTTTATCGCCTGGAATCCACAGGTTCTCTACCCGCTTGTAAGCCGGGGACTGGACGCTATCGTCCATGCAGACGCAGACCGGCTTCGAAGGGAGCTCGTCCTGCGAGGCGTCGCGCTTGAGGATATAGAGACACAGAAGCAGAGTACCTGACCTTGGATATCCGATCCCTTGAAGAACACGAACTGACAGACTGGTGCGTGCAGCAGGACCAGCCTGCGTACCGCGGCCGTCAGATTTACGAGTGGCTTTGGAAGAAGCAGGTTCGCGACCTCGAAGAGATGTCGAATATACCGAAGGATCTCCGCGCGCGGCTTGGCGAGGGTTTTTCGCTGAATCACATCCGGGAGATACAGACGAGCCGCAGCGCCGACGGGAGTGAGAAAGTCATTTATGCACTGCACGGTAGAGCGGTACTCGAGGGCGTCCTGATCCCGTCAAAGTCGGATGATCAGCGGGTGACCGCGTGTGTTTCATCCCAGGTCGGATGTTCCTTGAGGTGCGCGTTTTGTGCGACCGCGCGCATCCCGTTTGGTCGCAACGTCACCGCAGGCGAAATCGTCGATCAGGTCGCAGACCTCAATGCACGAAGCGAGGCTGATCATGGCCGCAGGCTCAGTAACATCGTCTACATGGGAATGGGAGAGCCTCTCGCCAATTACGACGAGGTTGTGCGCTCTATTCGCCTGATTACCGCTGAGAACGGACTCGCCTTCTCTCCGAAACGCATAACACTCTCGACTGCGGGACTCGTACCGGAGATCAGACGACTTGCCGGGGAGAAACTCGGCATTCATCTTGCTGTCTCGCTGCATTCTGCTATCGAGAGTACCCGGCGATCGATGATGTCGAGCGCGAGAACCTACGATCTTGACGAGATCGCGGACGCGGTCCGCTCCTGGCGCCAGGAAACCGGCGAAATCGTCACCTTCGAGTATCTTCTTCTGTCAGGAGTGAACGATACACCCGAAGAACACGCCGCGCTGCTTCGCTACGCACGCGCCCTGCCGTGTAAGGTGAACCTGATCGAGTATAATTCGGTTGTGGGCATACCATTTACTGGAACCCCCGAGGGCGCGATCGACACCTTTGCGCAGGGACTCCGCGACGCGGACGTAACTGTGACGGTAAGACACAGCCGGGGAAAAGACATCGATGCTGCCTGCGGGCAGCTTGCCGCCCGCAAGATCAGCTGACACAGGGCCGGGAACCGACCGCTGTAAAGAAACCTGTCAGAAACCCGCTTCGGTGAGCGCTTCGGAGATCGCTTCAACAAGCGCCCGGGACGTAACGGTTGCACCGCTGATCAGATCAACATCCGCGCTCTGTGCAGAGATGACCGCGTTGCGAATCTCGTTGATCACGGGCCGTGCAATACCAGGAGTATCTTCGTGCTCGACTTCGATCGTCACGATCTCCCCGTCTTTGAGTCCGACGGTTACGGTCAGGGGACCGCCATAGGACTCAGCCGTGCCACTGTAGGTAACGTCAGGTTCAATCGTGGGCTCTTCCGGGAGCGCCATGCCGATCCGACTCTCGCTCCAGCCGGCCTCGTGCAGGGCTCGCGCAACCGCTTCCTTTACGGCGTTAACGGTCACTGTTGCGCCCGATTTCCCGTCTACATCCACATTCTGAGCCGACAGTATGTTCGATCGGACAGTCTCTATAGCCGGGTTGGCGATCCCTGGGGTGTCGGTATGCGATACGTCGATAGCAACGATCTCGTTTCGTGCAAGACCGACCGTGACGTTCATGGTACCACCATAGCTTTCAGCCTGCCCGGTGTAGGTAGCGTCCGGTTCTACGACAGGACCCGGTAGATTGAAGAAAATGAGAACGGCAACGACGACTGCAAGCCCGCCTATAGCAACGATGCTTTTCAATAGATCTTTATGCATAAAAACTATGACTCCTCACATGATTCTAAGAATTCGTGACCACAGTGTACTTGTCCGACTACACTCAGTCGAGACGCACAGTACCATCGGCGAAACACATTCCGAAACCTTTCGTTGACAATCTCCAGTTCCGGCCGGTACTACTGTCCTCTGGAGGATACGATGCTCAACACAGGGATTACCGGAGTCAGAGGCTATGCTGGTATACACCACACACAGATCTCACGACTCGAGGCGGCCGGACTGGTCAGACTCCATGCCGTCGTCGTGCCGAAGTTCGGTGGTATGTATGATGCGTCAGACGAGGACATGCAGTCACTCGCGGACCGGAAGCTCGCTATCTTCGACTCGATTGACGAATTCCTCGAGCAGAAACCGGACATCGATACGATGTTTCTTCCGGTCGGCATTCCCTTGCATCGTGACCTTTCGGTCCGCTGCCTTGAAGCAGGCTACAACGTGGTCTGCGAGAAACCGCTTGCGGGCTCGGTTGCCGATGCTGATTCCATGATCGATGCCCGGAAACGAAGCGGGAAACGACTCATTATCGCGTACCAGTTCATGTATCACCCATCGATTGAGTTTGTCCGCGGTCTTGCCCAGTCCGGTGCGTACGGTCGTCTGCTGCGGGCAGACACCCTGGTGCTGTGGCCACGAAAATCGACCTATTTTACTCGAAACGGCTGGGCCGGTCGATTTGAGACGCGCGGAGTGGCCGTCCGGGACTGCCCACTGAACAACGCCTGCGCTCATTTTTTTCAGAACATGTTGTACGTGTCTTCGAGCGACTCGGAAATCTCTTCGGACCTGCCCGTCCTTCGGGCGGATAACTTCCGGAGTGCTCCGATCGAAACCGCAGATACCCAGGACGTCGAAGCGGCGGAACCTCACGGTCCGACGCTCCGAATGATCGTCAGCCACGCCTGCGAGGCACAAAGCAACACCTTCACCGTGTACCAGTTCGAGGATAAACACGTGTACTGGCTTCACGAAGGTCTTGTCGTCACGGCCCCTCCTGAAACAACACCGCGTTACGCAGACCGAGCGTCGCTCGACGCGGCGGTATCCAGCGCAGACCCTGAGATTCGCATGATCTTCGACGGAAGCCATTACGATCCGGTGGCCCACGCATTTGATTCCATCGTACAGGGACTCACCGCCGAAGAACCGCTGCCCAGTGAAGTAGATCAGTGTAGGGCTCATGCCTCCATAGTCGAACAGGCGCTTCCCGACGTGAATGCGATACAGAGCATGCCGGGGACGGTGGAACGGACGAAACCCGGGCCCGAAGGATCCACCATACAAAGCTGGACGAGACCGGGAATAGAAGAAGCCGCCCGCAAAGCATTCCTGTCTAACAGCCCGCTCGCATCAGAACTCTAAGACACGATCGAGAAAATCGACGATCCGCTCCACGGTGACACGCTGCTGTTCTGCCGTGGATATGCGAGCGGTCCCGTCACCCCGCTGCAGGCCGTAGTCTCCGAAACCGGCGTGGTTGCCCCTGTCAATCGTCGAGAATACGGTGTCCGGTGGTAACAGCCCGACCGTGTTCTCGAAGGACTCCCGGTTGAAGACCTCGTCATACTCTGCACTGATTGAGAGAACCGATACGGGATCTGAGGACAGGTCCCAGCCCTCAGCCGGGTATCCGGCAAGCAGAACCATAGCTCGCAGCTGCCCGCTTCGGCTGAGCTGTGGATTGCGCCGCACGAAGTTCGTAGCCATAGCCGCACCAAGCGAATGCCCCGCAATCACCCAGCGATCGATGGACGAAAAACGGGTTATGACCTCAAGAGCGCGATCCGGGGCGAACACCATGAGGTTCAGCGGAGCGGGAACGATCACGACGCTGTATCCCTCAGTTGCGAGCAAGCGCGCAAACGCTGCGTAGGAGCGATGATCAACCAGCCCACCGGGGTAGAACACGATACCTGTACGTTCCCGCGCGGAGGCACTGCCTCCGTTCCAACCGACCCTTCCTGCGTATACGTCTGCAACGTGCCCGAACAGCAGCCACGAATCATCGGTACGCTGTACGGCAAGGTCCGGCCCGTCCTGCAGGGCTTCCAGAGCCCTCCCGTCAGGGCCGAGCGGACGCGATGCCCAGATGACGAAACCTAGTACTACGATGACTATCAGCGCAAGAATCGATCCCAGAGCGATCGCAAGGATTCTGAGCTTACCAGGCATACGCAACGGGAGCTTCCCCACCCGGACCGGGCCATATCTCATCGAGACGGGAAAGAACCTCGTCTGATAGCGTGAGCTCGGTGGCCCGCACAGCCCGGTTCAGTTGATCAATAGTCCGCGGACCGATGATCGGTGCCGTCACAGCCGGGTTATGCAGCAACCACGCTAGTGCGACTGTTGCGGGCTCTTCGCCGAGTTCGCTGCAGAGGGATTCGTACTGTTCAAGTTGCGGCTTAAGCTCCTGCACGCGCTTCTGCACCCCCTCACCCGCGCGTCGCACGCCATCAGTATCCTTGAGCACGCCACCGAGCAGACCGCCACCGAGTGGGCTCCAGGGCAGGATTCCAAGGCCGTAATGCCGCGATGCAGGTATTACCTCGAGTTCAATCATGCGATTCGTCAGATTGTAGATGCTCTGCTCGCTGACCAGGCCGGTCATTCCGCGCGATCGTGCTTCCATACAGGCGGTCGCAATGTCCCAGCCTGCGAAGTTGCTCGAACCTGTGTAGATAATCTTACCCTGCGTCTTCAGAGCCTCAAATGCGTCAAGTATCTCGGACCACGGACACAGTCGGTCCACGTGGTGCATCTGGTATAGATCGATCACGTCGGTCTGGAGACGTCTGAGACTGTCATCACAATGTCGACGTATCTTGAGCGCCGAGAGATTTCTGCTGTTGTGGTTCGGTTCCGGTCGATCCGCTTCGGTGTCGGCAGGGTTATATACCTTGGTCGCAAGAACAACCGCCTCACGACGTCCGCCGCCAAGCGCGAACCACTTTCCGAGTATCGTCTCGGTGGCTCCACGCCCTGCCTCGCCACCGTACACATCTGCAGTGTCAAAAAAGTTCACACCGAGCTCGAGAGCGCGATCCATGATCGCGAACGAGGTTTTTTCATCCGTTCTTGGACCGAAGTTCATAGTCCCGAGACAGAGATTGCTGACCAGAGCGCCGTGGGCGCCAATACGTGTGTGTGTTATAGCCATAGTGTTATCATCTT
>RECN01000055.1 GCA_007694005.1 Spirochaetaceae bacterium | reverse complement strand
CATCGGTGACCTGCTTATCGCCGTCGGGATCGCGTGGATCGTTCAGGCGGGGATGAATATTTATACACCTGCACGCTAATACGTGATAACCTACACGGGTAAAAATTGTAGGTACGCGCATGCATATGATTCTCCTCGTCGAAGATGAACCTCTGATCGCACTCGCTGAGAAAACCACTCTTGAGGCAAACGGTTACGCCGTGGCGACGGCACAGAACGGAAACGCAGCGATTGAGGCGGCGCGCGCACACGACGACATTGATCTCGTTCTCATGGACATAGATCTTGGAAGCGGCATGGACGGAGCTGAAACGGCCAAGGCTATCCTCGCGGTCCGAAACCTTCCGATAGTATTTCTCACGTGTCACACCGGGCAGGACGTCGTTGAGCGGGTGCAGTCGATCAGCAACTACGGCTACGTCGTGAAAAGCTCGGGGGAGTTTGTACTCCTTGAGTCTATACGCATGGCTTTGAGACTGTTCGAGGCGAATGCGGCGCTCGCGCGGAGGAAAGAGTTTATCGAGACGGTACTCGACGTTATACCCGTCGGCCTCGCAACAACCGATCTCGAGTCCAATACTTCAGAATATTTGAACCGGGAGTTTGAGCGGATTTATGGCTGGCCGTTTGAGGTGATTTCGAGTGTTGATCGTTTCTTTGAGGCGGTGTATCCCGACCCGGAATACCGGGAACAGATACAGTCGAAGGTCATGGCCGATATTGCAGCGGGTGATCCCGGTAAAATGATCTGGGATAATGTCCGTATCACAACCCGCGAAGGTGAGGAACGCATTATCCGGGCTCAGAACATCCCGATACCTGGACAGAAGCTCATGGTCTCCACGGTCATGGATCGCACCGAACAAAAGCTGGCTATGGACGCGCTACGAGCGAGCGAGCAGGAGCTTCAGAAGCAGATACAGGAAAAGAACACGCTCCTGCGCGAGACGCACCATCGTATCAAGAATAATATCGCCTCGGTTGCATCGCTTCTCCTGCTGCAGGCAAGCGATATGGATGAACCCGCCGCACGGCAGGCTCTGTACGAGGCTATCACTCGGGTACGAAGTATGCAGAAACTGTACGACACCATGCTTCTGCGCGACACCGACGGCTCGGTCATGCTCGACGAGTATGTCTCCACCATTGTCGAGCTCGTAGCCGAACTCTTTGACGGTACGAAATCAACCGATATTCGCGCGGAGCTTGATTCCTGCACCGTAGAGGTCAAGGATGCCTTCTCGATCGGCATTATTGTCAACGAGCTTCTGACCAACATCATGAAATACGCCTTCCTCGAACAGACCGAAAAAATGGTCTCAGTGTCCCTGAAACGCGAGGACGGCGGGAATGTGCTATGCATACGCGACAACGGGCAGGGTTTTCAGGATCAGCACTTACCGGACGCTACCGAAGGTTTCGGACTATCACTCGTTCGCATGCTCTGCGAGCACCTCGGTGCTGATCTCCGGTTGTACAACGATGACGGGGCGGTCGCGGAAGTCAGGTTTCCGTGCAACCCGCCTGCGTAAGTTCTTACACGTTATCGGAGCCGGGTGGGGCAGCAAAGAGTGCGATTACCCCTCGATCGGTAGAGTTGGCATCGTGTAGTCCCGCGACATCCTGCAGTACGGGAAGGACGCCCTCTGATGCTGTGCGCTCAAGGAGCGCGAGGTCGGCCGGGAAATGCGCTCCGGTCTCATCGCTTGCCCGGAACCCAAGAGCGGCTGTTCCAACCCGCGCGATCGCGGCCGGGTCTACCCCGTGTTCGATGCAGAAGCGCACCGCCCCGATAATGCGCTCCTCGCGACCGAGTTTTCGGGGTATGTCGCGCCCGACCCGGTAGACGGTGTCTCCGAGCCAGGGATTCGCGAAGCGCGACAGGAGATCATCGACATGTTCCTGCAGTGCTTCCCTGGTGAACTCCTGCGGGTACGCGGCACAGAGTGCTTCCACTGAGCAGTTCATGGCTTCGAGTGCGCCCGCCCGCACCTCGGGTATCCGGACCGCCTCGGCAATAGTGGTACAGTCCGGGTCGGCGCGAAAACCGAAATAGGCAACCGCGCAGTGCCCGAGATTGTGCACGAAGAGCTTCCGGTGGACGTATGCGGCGATGTTTCCAACGCCGCAGAGGCCTGCAACATCCGGCATCCCGCCTATCCAGCCGTGCCGATCGCAGATCAGCGTGTTGTAGGGCTCCGCGCGCACCTGAAGCGGATCGCGCGCGCGTATGTCGTCGGGCACAATGGGCACCATCTTGCCTATACTGGTCTCTATCAGGCCGATCGGCGGGAGCGCTCCTCCCGGGTAGTCACGCATGAGAGAGCGGACGAGGTCGGAGACACCCGGAGCGTTTTCGGCAAAGAGCAGGTTAACCGGGCTGCGCCGCCCTGCGAGCGCGCGTAAGATCGACGTGAGAACTGCACGAAGAGCTCCCGCACCGACTGAGGTCGAGACTATCTCAGCGTCAGATGCTTCCCGCCGCAGTGGGTCTGCGTCGCTGGCATTAACAGCACGGACGCCTGAAATGCGTTCGGGCTTAAGCCCTTCAGTCGGGTGGCAGACAACCAGGTCGTAGGCGCCGTGTCGCGAGAGTTCCTGCACCAGATCCGTGTCGACGTCGGCGAACACGACGTCGTAGCCGGCCGCGAGAAACAAGGGGCCGACAAAGGATCTTCCGATATTGCCCGCGCCGAAATGCAGCAGTTTCATGATCAGACTATCCCGTATCCGCCGAGTCCTGTCTGCGACAGATAGTCGGCCAGATATTCCTGAACGAGCGCCGCCTTCTCTCCGGGGCGTGTCTCAGTATAGGTCCCGCCGAGGTGAAAACTCGCGAGACCACCGGCGACCACTCCGTGCGCGAGGATGGCGCGAAAGTCGGTCCCCGAAAGCTCTCCTTCGCCAAACGCATGGGCCGTGGCGTAGAGCACACCGCCGACGAAGTTATCTCCACAGCCGGTTGTGTCCCGGCCTGCAGATGCCGTCGGGTTTATCCCGCTTTTGTGTTCGTTGTGGATTCGCTCGCTGATCGGAAGTTCGATCCGGCCGCTTTTCTGGAATTGTCGACCCGCGGACTCAGCCACCAGCGGATCGGTCCCGCAGGTCACCGCCGCCGCCCCGACGCCCCAGGAAAGAAATCGGTCGACCGCCGCGTGCGCGCTGTCTGTACCGCTGATACGCAGGGCCTCCTCGTAGTCGGTTATGAGCAGATCAAGCGCACGCCAGCTACGCTCGTTCCGGAGCAGCGGCCATGGCGTGTTCGAAGAGCGCTGTTCGTTTCTGAAGTCATACACCGTTCCGATCACCGTTACCGCGCCCGCCTCGTGTGCCTTTACCACGCACTCATCGAGCCGGTCGTGGAGTGTCGGCACGAGCGCTGTGCCGCCGAAGAGGACCACCTCGTTTTCGTAGAAGGCAGTCTCGATTTCGTCCGGGGAGTAGTGCGCCGCAGCCCCAATCGTGTTGATAAAGCAACGCTCACCCGCGCCATTCGCGTAAGCCGGATCGGACAGAACGATGGTCGAGGGCGTCGGTCCGGGGAACGCGCGGTAGCCGGCGAGTGAGACCGGTACGCCGGAAAGCCTCTCAACGGGGAGCGAGCCATCTGCGTCGTTTCCTCGCGCTCCGTAGAAACTCACCTCTATATCGTGTGAAGCGCCGAGCTGGGCAGCGTGAATCGCAGCGACAATCCCGGGCCCTCCCACGTTGGCCGCGTCGGCCGGCCGATAACCCACCACATCTCTGAGAATCTCACTCAGTGGGGTGCTGGCAAAGGTCTCGAGGTCCGAGGCAAACACGAGCGCCCCCGGCCGTAAGCCCCCGTCACCCGGCTTTCGTGTCTGGTAGGTCTGAAACTCTGGAGAAGAAAAATCGACCCCGCTGTAGAGGTAATCGATGAGTGCACATCCGGCGACGCCTATCCCGGTCATGCGGTGATCCACTGTGCATAGTCTGAAGCGAGCAGGCGGTAGGGTTCATCATCCTCTTCTATGTCCGGAAAGCGGCCAATGGGATCGAGAAACTTGTTATCGCCTGCGTCATCGTTGACCATACTCACCTCGCCGGTCATGACAGGCCCTCCGCCGCGCTTGCCCCAGAAGCGGTGGTAGAGCCCAGTCGGCAGCGTAATGCTTTCGCCGGGGGAAAGCTCCACCGTCTCGCGGGCCGCGTAGGGGCGGCGGATCCCGTCTATTGAGACCTCGATGTCGCGATCCGAGAGAACGCGGTCGGCATCTTCCCAGGCGAGCTCGAGCACGAGCGTACCGCCGCCGCGGTTGATAATGTCTTCAATCTTCGTCCAGTGATAGTGAAACGGAGTTTCCTGTTCCTCGCCTACCAACATAAGCTTCTCCGCATAGGGCTTACTCCCTTTTTCAAGCTTCCCGTTACGGATCGTGAACAGCACGAGCCCCTTAGCGGCAAAAGTACCGAGTCCGAAGTCGGTTATATCCCAGCCGAGTCCCCGGTCGATAATTTCCGTTATGTCGCCGCTCTGCCGCTTCCAGTCTGTGATCGACCAGTGCGCCCAGGGCGGTAGTTTGAATCCAAAGGAGGCAAAAAACTCCTCGGTTTCCTGTATGTATCTGTTGATCTGGCTGCGTTTCATGCGCGTATCTCCCGAAAAAACCATAGGCCGTTTTTCCGCAGATATCAACGAAGAATACGCATACCGTGACTGCTTCTCATAGCGACCCTCCCACCGCTAAACTTCCCTTTATGTCTACCACCAAGTCGCCAAAAGAGGCGGCGCTCGACAGACGATTACTCGAGCTTCTGCCCGACTCACTGTCAGAGATTGCACAGAAGATTCTGCAGGATGATGAGCTGAAGGCGCTGCAGGATTACGCGAACGTCGTCAGCATCAAACGCCTTGGCTACAATGATCACGGCCCCGTGCACATGCGCATGGTCGCGAAGAATGCCCTGAAATTCGCGAACCTCCTGCGCGATGCAGGCATTCCCATGAGTCTCGAGGCGGAAGGAATCGGGTCCTTCGAGGACAGCGTTTTCGCGGTGTTCACCGCAGCACTCCTGCACGATGTCGGCATGAGCGTAGCGAGGCAGGACCACGAACGGCACTCGGTTCTACTGGGCAAACCGATCATTGAGCGCTTCCTTGAGCTGCATTACCCGGGCGACATGGCTAAACAGGTGACGTTGCGGTCGCTGATCTGCGAATGTATCGTCGGACACATGGCCATGGTACGCATACACTCGCTCGAAGCCGGTCTTATTCTTGTCGCCGACGGCTGCGACATGGAGAAGGGCAGGGCCCGCATTCCCATGCTGATTAACACCGAGGCACGCCTCGGTGACATCCACAAGTACAGTTCGGCTGCGGTCGAACGCGTGCTGATCGGTCCCGGAGAAGAGAAACCCATCGCCATCGAGATCCTGATGACCGCTTCGGTGGGCCTGTTCCAGATCGAGGAAGTGCTTTCACCGAAGCTCGGTGTCAGCCCGGCGCGGCCATACATAGAACTGTATGCCCGGATTGCGGATGATGACAGAAAGAGATATCTGTAACAAAAACACCGTATTGCCTCACGTAAAAATCTTACCGAAGGGTTGATATGCCTCATTCAGAAAT
>RECN01000022.1 GCA_007694005.1 Spirochaetaceae bacterium | reverse complement strand
GTCGAGAGATCAAGATCATCGATGATGTCCTCTTGTCCTGCGTCGAATTTTTTGTCGAAATCTTCAGCGTTCATATAGTTCTTCCTCCGATTTTGCTTCGATTTCCAAGAGATCAGGATCATTCCAGAGCTCTTGGGCAGCCCAAAAATCAATTCCATGTTTTGCTACGTTCGAGACGCTTTTCGCGTCATCAAACTCGAACACGTTCATGAGTAGAAATTACCCTTTTTTTACTCACGAAACAAGGCCGAAAATTTCCATCGGCGACTGCTCAAGCGGGATCATGGAACTCCACACGAAACCATGGGTAGCCCTGGTCGCTGGTGACGCGAATAATGGGCAACAATCTTGGCCTATTCTACACTCGATAGCTCGGTCGCCAACAGAAACAGCTGCACGCCACCGTCTACGAACGAATACGTTGCCCGGGTTCCGTCAACGGTCGCAGTCAACGCGAGCTCGTGGGTGGGGCTCATGTAGTGGTACGGGACGCTTAATACCTCATCCAGATCCAGTGTACCAGTTCGATGTTTCTCTAACCGGTCGCGTATGGTCTGGTCACTGACACCTGTTTCCTGTGCTATCTGACTGATACTCTGACCACTTCCATAGAGTGTCCTACGAATTACCGATGAGCGAAAGATATCTTGATCAGTAAGAGGGCGTGCCGACAACCCGCGACCTGTGAGGTGAGCCGAACCGATAGAGATTCCCTAAATCATACATTGCGCAGCCGATTTCTCAGTTGCTCGGTATGAGAGGGCAACCGTATAATTCAGTATGCTTGTAACGAGTACACTGAAAGGGACGACACGTGCGGGATTCGGCATCCTGTTTCTGCTTGCCTGCAGTGTCGCATCGGGTTTCGATTTTCCGCTTGAGAACGCTCGGTACATCTTGCCTGAAAACGCAGCAGACGCGTTGGCGGGACGGTGGAAACTCGTTGCAGCCTATGACACGGAGTTTCCGGATTTCGTACGAAACCCAGGCCCGGACGAAGTTGCGTGGGCCGATTTCCGGAGTGACCGTTCAGGCACCGATGCCACTGTGCCCGAACAGCATCTCGAGTTTACCTGGGAGGTTGTCGAGGAAAACCTCGAACTCTGGCTCGAAATGATTCTTCCTGAGTACGATTACGAGTTCAGATTCAAACTCATTTTCCACGAAGACCAACTCATTCTGTATTCTCCCTCGCTTGGCAGGTACATGGACGAACCTATGGTGGATGTCGTCATATACGAACGAATGTAGGTTTTCCTCGTGCGGTGGCCATTCCTGCCAGCGCAGTACTGTTCTGGTGCTTGCCGTGGCAATCCCCACAGTTTACCATCTGCTGTAGAGAGAGGTCATGTTCCGGTACATCGTGTTGGTGTGCGTCGTTCTTGTTGGTGGTTCCCCCCTGGCATGGAGCGGTGATCATTACGAGTCGCCATCTCTGCAATACGTACTATCGGAGACCTTTGATCGCCTCTACTCGCCCATTGGTCATGACGAGGTTTCAGTAGTCCTGGCCGACGTGGCCCGTGCTGTGCAGCATTTCGGAACTGACCCGGGCAGCTCAGGCAGTGATCGCAGTCAAGCGCTGAACGCGGTGCTGTTTTCTCTCGCAGGCGTCCGTCATGTGTACATAGACGAATTATACTCAGCTGTTGGCCAGGCGAACCGAGCGCTGCGTCTGGGTGATCGTAACGCATTTCTAACCAAGGCAGATCTGGTTCAACAGCATGCGTCTGTCTTACGACAGATTCAGAGTATCCTCCTGCCACACGACCTCGCTGCTGTACCCCGGATTGAGTGGGTGTTGTCGGTACGCAATACGATTACTGCGATTGAACATCAACTCATCGCTATCGAGCGTTCGGTCGAAGATCGTGAGAGCGCCCCCGTCGTGCAACAGCAATTTCGCGACGTAGTAGCCCTGATCGACTCCTTGTACGAGCAGCACCCGACACTTAGAGGTTTGTATCATGATGACATACAGAACGTGGCGACTGCTGTGTCGCGCCTCGCGTTGGGGTGGGGTGGCTTCGCCATCGGGTTCGGGTACGGAACCGATTTTGTGGGGCTTGGTGCGTCTTTTGAGGTTATTCATTTTCTGATACCCGAACGTATGACACGGGATCGCGACGCACGTTCCGCACGCATGGTAGATGTCTGGCTGAGCGCTGGTCGGAATACAGGGATAGGTGGAATGCGAACCGGGTTCGGCTACTCCTGGCGGGTATCTGAACAGCAATCCGATCCCCGGGGTCACTATCTCGGGTATCATGTTTCGTTCGGAAACATGGGCCATGGTAACCGGCCGTTATACTGGCCGGAGCACGACGACGCGTCCATCGATGAGCGATTCAGAGGGCCTCAGCTGGGTTTGAGCTACACGTACGCGTCCGGTTTCCGTGTAAACGGCTTTCTACGCGTGGGCGGTGGCTACGCTGTGAGCGATGCGAATGATAACGGTATTGACTCAGGTGCTTATGTTGTAACGTTGAGTGGAGGTCTCCGCTTCATCTTTTCTGAACTGTGAATCAGGAGCGAGTATGGGGCGCTCGTGTATGGGGATATCAAAGCTGATATGGGTAGTGTTACTGGCACTGTCTTCGGCGTTCATTGGCGTACCGCTGGTGCATTCCGACGAACCTCCTCCGACAGCCGCGATTCGTCTTGTCAGCGATACCCCTTTTATGCTGACCGACGTTGATGTCTACATTGATGGTCAACACGTCCATGTAGACGCAGATACCGGTATTGTGTCATTGCTATCCTCAGGGGTCCGCTACCTGGAGATCCTGCAGCACCGGTTCGACGAGCGAGTCACGCTGTTTCAACGTGCCGTATATCTGGAAGCAGGTACGTTACAGATGGTGTACGTTCGCATGCCGATACTGGGAGCACGTGAGTGGGAGCTCCTGAACGACGGGATCGAACATGTCGACAAGGCCATCATGGCTGACACGCTGGAGAAACAACGGCAGATCGACGTAGCAGTTGCTTCAGCTGTCGCACAGGTAGATCGCTCGAACGCATCTGCGGCTGCAGAACGGGCACGGTCTCAAGTGATCTACTATCCGGTTCAGTCCATTCGTGCGGTGAGAGATTTCGCTGAGCTACTCCACACGCTGGAGCAGATTAGTCCGCACGCAGTCGAGTATTACGAATGGTACCTCGCCGAGCGAATGATGTATCTGTACCCGGGGTTCAATCCGAACCCGGACCCTGCCGAAATGGGATTTTTCTCCCCAAGCCTGTTCACCGGGTACGGGCATATGTTCTCGGGCCTCGGTGGAGGCGTGGGTCTTACGTGGAACGTTCCGCTGTCGAGCAATCGGCATTTCCTTATGGACTGGTACTACGGGCAAGGCGTAATTGATGGTCTGCAGTCTGGAGCATTCGGTGCACGTCTTGGTGTACAGGTATTCAATACCCCTGCACAGACTGGCCCGTACCTTGGAGTAGGTTTCGCCGCTGCTGGTATCGGTACGAACAGGGAGTTGAGTTTTCGGCGTCGGTTTTCCGAAGCAGTCGAGGCCGGAGAGATTTCCGCATTCTCGGAAACCCGGCACATTCTTGGATTGGGAATCATTGTGTTTCTTGACTACATGTTTCGCGATGGTATTCGTCTTACATCAGAGATCGGCGTTCTTGCGGCGTCGCTGGATGATTCGGACCGAAACCAGTGGCCTGTGCACGATTTTCTACCGAACAACGAAAGCATTGGTGTGCTCTCGGCAAGCTTTGGAGTGGCGCTCAGCCTTGCTGAATGGTTTCGATAAGATGGGGGGGAGATGATAATGACCGGGCGAATGTCTCTGTCCTGTGTATTCATCGTACTACTCGCATCTGTGCCGTACCTCGCGTTCGGCATGGACCGGTTCCTGCCGCCGCTTGACGGGCAAACGCAGGAAGGTGCAGAGCTTCACGCTGCGGTTGGACTGAGCGCACTCGGATGGCTCGACGAGCATCGCAGGCAGGTGGATATAGTTATGGACCGCCAGCGGCGGCACATTCTGGAGCAGAATCCTTCGGTGCACACAGTTGATGACTTGTATGAACTGTACGATTTCCGGGCATTCGCGGGTCGGTCGTCAATGACGATCGAGGACCGTGTGGAGGCTTTGTCGCGGTATCTTCGAGACACAGAGATGCGTTCTGAAGCGCGCGAACTCCGTACGCAAGGCGTGGATCCCTCCGATATCCTTGTCACAGACACATTTGCGATCATACACGGGTACGACGGCGGAGCCGGTCGGACGTTCGGAGGAACGGTCAGTAGTTCAGTCGACTTGTGGTCTGTCAATGGACGGGAATCGTTCGCCGCCGGGTATTTTCTGCTTTTGAACGCGTACGGCGAACGCAGTCTCCTGCGTTTGTCGCTCGGTAATCAACGCGGACGGTTCGAGCTCGCCTACGGAGTCGAGAAGTTTGGTACATCGGAGTTCGGAGCTATCGTCGGTCCGGGAAGCTGGGTTTCGGTCATGTATTCAGCGTACGGTCTTAGCGGTAACGTCATACTTGGTGGAGGGAGAGCCGCGTCGGATGAGTTCCGCGTTGACCTGCCTGTCATGAGCCTGTTCCGGAGACCCGATCTGCACCCCCGTGTGCAGGTATACTTCGAACGCGTTCCACCACAACGACAGCGGATAAACGTTCGTTTCAGCGAAATTGAGCCGTATTCGAATGTTTTTCTGGATGGTCATTTTCGATTACAGGTGTCAGACGAGGCAGGGATTGATATGCGACGTGGCACTGCGTACGGTCGGGTTGTCTTCGTCCCTCTACATCGCGAAACATGGCACCTGCGAATCGGCGGTGGATTGTCGTACACCGGAGATCTCACGGATCGCAGTTACGCTGGCTCCATGGCCTTGTTTGACGTGCGTCTGGGACCGCTTCGCGCCCGCGAGGCTCTTTCATTCGGCGTCGTATATTCGCAGAACTATTACCCGACCTTTTTCCGGATCCCTGATCCAGACGTTCCGGTCATACAAGTCCGGTACGGTTCCTTTCCGTAGGACGTTATCCGAACGGTCATCTCCGGAACCTCTGGGTCTCACGTGTTGATTTCCTCCCGAAAAACCGTACCAGTCAATAGTGGAAAATTCGGCCTCGGCGGGCGACACTGAACGAGGAGGATTGAGAGAGAAGATCCAGGTTTACCGACTGAGCAGATCGCCTTTGTGCGGCGCCCGGGGGATGGTGAGACGATCTGGATTGAGGTTGAATGATGGGTGGTCTATTTTCCTTCGACGTTTTTGTGTGCGTTTCCCTATACCGATGGAGAGCGAAGAAATGAAGGCTGAGTTTTCTGTAATTATTGACCAGGCTCCTGAAGGCGGTTATTGGGCGGTCTGTCCGGAAGTTCCCGGGGCGAATGGGCAAGGAGAGACCAAGGAAGAAGCGAAGGATAGTCTTCGTGAAGCCATCGCTTTCGTCCTGGAAGATCGGCTTGAGGATGGCATTCTATCTGGATAAATCCGCTTAATGGAGTAACCGAGACGATCCCCCGACACATACTATACTCCCTGCATGAGTTTCCGAGCAAAAATGCAGCGGGGCGCCTACATTGACCGGCGACTTCGGTACAAGCGCGACTCCTGGTGAGTTACCGCGATAGCCCCTTTTACGATTCATTCACCGATCCGCCAGTTTCCGCCTTGAGGCGTTCAACCGTCCAGACCTTGATAATTGACTGGCGAGTGACACCAATGCGAGCCGCCTCGCGAT
>RECN01000089.1 GCA_007694005.1 Spirochaetaceae bacterium | reverse complement strand
GCTTCTACCCGAGCCTCCGGCTCGATCCGCAGGGCAGCGATGTTCAGCTCGGGCTTTTCCTGATCGGCTCAGCTTTGGACTCTACCGACGGGCAGTTCTTTGACCTTGTCCGGGACGAGTCGGGTGCCGTCGAAACACTTGCCGGTGAAAGCGACCAGTTCTGGCTCCCACGTGGCTCTCGGGTCTACTTCTATCAGACGCGCTATCCGTTCGAGGACGGCCCTGACACGTTGCATGGAGATGTGTTTATTACCTTTATTCCCTGGGGAGACGAATACGACGTGGTGTCGATTTACGCAGATCCCACTGGCGGCACCTCGACAACAGGTTCTGTCCTTGAAACCGATGGGATTTTCTGGCGTCAGCGGAATGCGATTGAAGTCGCCGACGGTTGGGCTTCACCGAACCTCGGCGACGTCGTACCTGTTGCGGTCGGCGTGTACTACAACGAGACAGAAAATCTCTCTTTCGCCCTAAGCCTGTTCATTGATGAGCAGACAATCCGGCTCGTGCAAACGGAACTCGACATCAACGCTCTGGACTCCACCGGCGTGGATTTCGATGATTCTCCGGAACTGCGTGATGATCTCGACGGCCCCGCCCCGAATTACACCGCCGACTTTTCCGTCGGGCGCCTCGCCGTTCGCGATATCGCATCGCCGACCGAATCGACGCGTATTGCGGTCTCTCTCCTGGAGCCTGAAGGGACACACGCGGTTTTCCTGGGAACATACGACGGCACGGTAATGAACTACGCACGCGTACCTGGCCTGACCGATCCGGTAATCGAGGTTCTCTCGACCGGCCTGCTTATGACCAGAAAAGCGAACGGGTATCGTATCGTCACGGCCGCAGGTAATGAAGTCTGGAGCGTTCGAAGCTCCTCCCTTCTGTTCACCGGCGAGCGTGAGCACGAAGGACGCATGTACCTCTACTTCAGCAGCGGGTACTGGGGACGGGAAGATGGCAACCAGTACCGGTTTACCCGGGTTAACCGGATCAGAACGCCGCAGCCCTGAACGCTATTTTCGCAGCTCACGACGGGAATCTTTGTTTCCGTCCGTTTTCCTTCGTTATTTTTCGTTGACGAGACATTCCGGTAATGATAGCGTTCGTCAGCAAATTATTATTCTTTCTGGGGGACATATGAAACGACTCGCTGCAGCCGTGGTGCTGGTGGGACTTCTCTTCTCGGCGCCGCTCATGGCGATTGATCTGGGCCTTGGTATGGGCATAGGGCTGAATATTGGTGGTTTGAGTTCTGAAGAGATCAGCACGGCTATTGAAGACAATGATGATGTCTATCCGTACGGGATGATAGGTGTCACGATCGGTGCAGTCGGCCGGCTGCAGATTCTGCCGATCTTTGGCCTGCAGGCCGAGGCGATGTTTACGCTGACTGGTGGAGGTACGTCAGAAGATGTGTCGTTTACCCTTGATGGCGAACAAATTGAACTCTGGTATATCGTGCGTGAAACCTACTTCCTGTTTCAGTTTCCGGTTCTTGCCTATGTCCGCACACCATTCCCGCTGTTTGGAAACGTAGCTCCTGCACCGCACTTCGGAATCTCTTACGATTTGCTTCTCGGAAGCGCACCGTCAAGGGAGCCGTTTTTTGCAGAGAGCCGTTTCGGCAACAGCAACGAAAGCAGCGATTACAATCCGGCTCCCGGTGAGTGGCGCAGATGGGGCATGAGCTGGGTGGCCGGTCTGGATCTTGAAACACAGGAAGACGGCATTATCGGTGGCGTCGGTCTGCGCCTTATGCAGCAGTTCCGCGGGTTCGGTCCCGAGGACGGAACTGAGGCCGAACAGCGACTGCTGACAAACTTTTCGCTCGCCGTCCGCGGTATAAACCTGTTCTGATCAGTTGACGACCAGGTCCATGAGTTCTTCGAGGAACTCGAACACGACCGGGTCGTCGGTGCGCGACTGCTCCTCGAGCAGGAAGTTCATACGGTCCTGGCGGGCCTGCAGGGCGGAGAGGCTGTAGACTATCTCGAGCATATCGCCGAGTGCAGCCCTCCTGCCCGACACTTCAAAGGCTTCGTCGAAGCGCGCTACTTCGGTCGCGAGACCGGGGAACACCGCTTCGACCGCCTGCGACCGCAGGAACTGATCGAGCCGCACCTTCCCGTCTAATACCTGAAGAAAATCATTCCCGTCTGCAAGCCCGGTCTGTGCGTCGGCGAAGCGCTCGTAGGCGTTACGTGCCTGCCGCACGGTCGCTTCGACCGAACGCAAACGCTCGAGTTCGGCGATGGTTTCGGCGTCCAGAACGGTAAGGTCGTCACCTGCCTCAGCCGCCTCGGCGAGCTCGCGGGCACGCGCCTCGGCTGCGGCGGCGCGGTCCTGCGCATCGCTCGCGGCCTTCTCTGCGTCGGCAAGCCGCCCTGCTATCAGGTCGAGCTCCTGCTCCGCCTCTTCAGCCCGTTCTATGGCCTGTATACGCTGCGCTTCCGCGGTTTCCGCGCGCTCAACTGCCGCAGCGAGCGTTTCATCGATATCTCCGACGTCGCTTTGCACCGCTGCGAGGGCTTCTTCGGCCTCGCGGAGTCTTGTCTCGGCAGCCGAGGCCCGGGAGGCGGCCTGATCGGCTTCGGCGCGGCTTGCGACAGCCTGGGCCTCGGCCGCTGCAGCGCGGTCTTCCGCGAGCCGTGCGCGTTCATCGGCGAGGCGCGCTCGTTCTTCTGCCTCCGCGGCGTCTGCTTCGGACGCGGAGGTCTGTTCGCGTGCGGCTACGGCTTCCGCCTGGGCTTCTGTTGCGACGATGCGGGCTTCCTCCGCTTCGAGCTCGGCGGCCTGTGCGCGCAGTTCTGCCGCCTCGAGTTCGCTCTCGAGAGCCGCAGCGAGGGTCGCCTGCTCGTCTGCTGCGAGCGCGAGCGCCTCTTCGGCCTCACGGAGCTCGGCGCGCAGGCGATCGCGCTCATCCTGCAGCGACCCGATCCGGTCGGACAGGTCCTCCACAGCGCTGCGGTCTGCCGCCAGGGGTTCAATGAGGCGGTTCAGCGATTCAAGAATGTAGAGGTCGCTTTCACGACGATCACGCATGAAGGGCAGGTCCCGGACGTTGGGGCGGTCGAGATAGCTCCTGAGCTGTTCAACAAGGTTTGCGGCTTCGGTATAGCGAGCGCGTGATACCTCGGTCCGTATACGGTCGTAGAATCCAGCGATCTGATTCTCGATAAACGCCCGCTGTTCCTGCTGCTCGGCGAGGGCGGCAAGTCTTGTCTGGGCGGCTTCGGCTTCATCGCGCCGGCGTCCGAGCTGTTCCTCGAACTCGGCGCGCAGGCTCGCCTCGGTCCGTCGTGCCTCTTCGAGTATCCCGATGCGCTCTCGACGCGCCTCTTCGAGCGCCGACTCGGAGGCTGCTTCAAGGCGGGCGAGCTCGGCTGTCCGGGTTTCCTGAGCACGCACGAGCTGCTCGCGGTAGTCGTCGAGCTCGGCTTCAAGCTCGGCAATACGCGCGCTTTCGAACTCGGAGATCATTCGGTCGATTTCGGAAGACGCAAGACCCTGCTCCTGCAGGCGAGCTCGCTCGACTGAGACATCGCGCGCGACCTGGGTGCGAAGCTCTTCCTCGCGCTCGGCGACCTGGACCTCAATGGCCTCCGCGAGCGCCTGCTGTTCGGCCTGTATGGCGGCGAGCTGCTCCTGAACCGCCACGATCTCCGCGTCGCGCTCGGCGAGTTCGGCTTCGCTGCGTCGCCTGACTTCCTCAATTATTCGACTCTCGGCGGTCACGGTAATGTCGGCACCGCTGCGGGCTGCCTCGCCGCGTTCGGCGAAGTACTGAGTGGTCAGCCACAGGCCCAGACCAACAACGGCGATCGCCATGAAGTTGACCAGAAGCGGGAGTCCGAGTCCCCTGCGCAGGGCCTGCAGCCTGAAGGTTTCGGGATCGGTGTGAATGCGGTTCTTTGCGACAATCTGCTCGATTTCCTGAAGGACAGCGGCTCGTTCGTCGTCGGCGAGGTCATGAACGATCTCGCCGGAAGCGACCCGTTTTTCCTCGCGCATGGTTTTTGCGTTTCGAAGCAGACCTCGTGTATTCACATCATCAATTATACAGAAAAACTGCGAAAAATGCTCACATCGGGTATGGTGTATATCACATGAAGACTACAGGAATTCTCGGGGGGATGAGCTGGCAGTCGACGGCCCACTACTACCGGCTCATAAACGAAGAAACCGCGCGTCTCCGTGGCGGGCTGCACTCGGCTCCCCTGCTGATCTCAAGTGTCGACTTTCACGAGATCGAAGCACTGCAGCGTCGCGGCGACTGGCAGGCCGCAGGCGCAATACTCGCCGGAGAAGCCCGGAAGCTCGAAGCCGCAGGTGCAGAGCTGCTCGTCCTCGCCACCAACACCATGCATAAGGTCGCGCAGGCGATTATTGACTCGGTATCCGTACCCCTGCTGCACATCGCCGAAGCGACGAGGGATGCCGCCGTACACGCCGGATACCGCAGGCTCGGGCTGCTCGGAACACGCTTTACCATGGAGGAATCCTTCTACACCGACAGACTCATCGCCGGTACCGATCTTTCGATCCTGACACCCGACGCGACTGCCCGGGAGCAGATAGACCGCATCATTTTCTCGGAACTCTGCCTCGGAACGATACGCGCGAAATCGCGTGCCGTGTACCTGTCAGCCGTCCGGGACCTCGTTGACCGCGGTGCGGAGGCGGTCATACTCGGCTGCACGGAGATCGGCATGCTGATCGGCAGTGCCGATACCGATACGCCGCTACTCGACACGACAGAGATACACGCGAGATCGGCGGTGCGTCACGCTCTTGAACTCAACTGAGTGAAAACGGCAGCGCGATGGTCGCTTTCATGCCGGATTCTCCGTCTATGCACAGCTCCGCGCCGATCTGCTCGGCGAGCATCTTCACGAGCTCAAGACCGAAGCCGCTTGAGGCCGCAGACACCGCTTCGTCGGAAAAACCCACGCCATCATCATCATACTGCAGCATAATGAGTCCGTCCTTGCGGCCGGTCCGCAGACTGATACGACCACGGTCCCTGCCGTCGAACGCGTACTTCGCCGAATTGGCAATGAGCTCGTTCACGATGATACCGATGGGTGAGAGGATGGCGGCGTCGAGCTCGATATCGTCAAGATCGATATCGAGACTCACGGGGACGCTCGCCGCGACAAGCTTCGTGGTTTCTCTGGCCAGCGGCGTCAGGAAGTCCCGCAAACTGAGTTTCCCGGACTGCTCGTTCCGGTACAGAAGGTCGTAGAGCATACTCATGCCGTGCAGGCGGGAGGCCGCGTCGTTGAGCACGTCTGCGGCCGCCGGATCGGAGCCTTCGGCGTGCAGGCGCAGCAGCCCCTCGATGACGGCCATGTTGTTCTTGATGCGATGGTGTGTTTCCCGGAGCAGGATCGTTTTCTCCTGAAGCAGCTGTTTTGCGAGCGCCTCGGCTTCCTTGCGCGGGCCTATGTCCTGATAGATTCCAAATGCGTACTGCTGTCCGTTCACGTACATGACCGCACCGGTGATCAGTACCTCTACGAGTGTGCCGTCCTTGTGTTGCCGGACGTGCTCTTCGGCGACCGGAGGGCCGTTCTGCACGCGTTCAAAGAGCGAGGACGATACGGCCTGATACCCTTCGGGTACGATAAGATCGAGGGCATTACGACCAACGGCCTCGGAAGGTTCGTAACCGAACAAGTCGGTATATCCTGGATTGATCCGTTGTATACACCCGGCCTGGTCGACGACGGCAATCGCAACAGGTGCGTTCTGAAAGAGCTTCTCGAAGTGCTGCTTCTCGTGCTCGAGGTCGGAAAGTGCGCGCGTAATTTCGGTCAGGTCGACCACACTCATCGCGATGCTGCTGTAGGTCCCGTCGTCACCAGGAAGAACCGTCCACCGCACGCGAACGTCAAGGAGCTGTCCGTCGAAGCGACGGTGCTGTTCGGTGACCTCAAAGTGTGTCTCTCCCGCGGCAATGGCGACCACCGTTGCCCGGAAGTTCTTGAAACAGGCTTCGGGAAAGATCTTGTGAAACTCGCCCCTGAACTGCGTCTCGGACGCCGCTCCGTAGAGTCTCAGGGTCGCCTCGTTCGCGCGCAGGACCTTCGGCAACAGTGCAAGAGACCACAGCTCGTCGTCGTGCTCGCGGTAATAGGCGTCGATGTCGTAAACGCCCTGAGCCCTCAAACGATCGACCGCATCCTTCATTGCCGAGTAGTCCTCAAGCCACAGGGAAACCTGCGACGACTCGAAGAGCTCGCGATACCGTGCTTCGCTTTCGCGCCGGGCCTTCTCGCTGATGCGCTCGCCTTCGCGTGCCTGCGAGAGGCGGAAGGCGGTGCGGATCTGTGCGAGCATGACCGCTTCCGTTGACCCTTTCACAATGAAGCCGTGGCTGTTCACCGTTTCGGTTTCGGCGATGCGGTCGGGATCGGTCTGCGAGGAAAGGAATACGATGGGGATCTCGTGCGTCTCGTGCAATCGGCGAGCCGTTTCTATGCCCGACATGCCCTCCCCAAGATGCAGATCCATGAGGATGAGATCGACGTCCGGGTCCTGCTCCACGAAGGCAAGGGCTTTTTCGCCGCTGCCCACGAGCGTACAGCGGTAGCCTGCATCCTCGAGCATAAGCCGTTCGGACTGACCAATGAGAATCTCGTCTTCAACCAGAAGAATGTGGAAAGACCAGAATTCACGCATGTGCTATCCGACCACGAGTATACCCGCCCCGAACGACAGGATAAAGACCGCGGTAGCCCGATCGAGGACACGATGCGTCTTAAGTAGCGTCGTCGGGCTCAAACGATGCAGGATGCTCCGCCGCAGGAGCACCGAGGAAAGCGCAAACAGGGCCATCGTAAGCCCCATGCCCACCGCCATGCCGCTGACCGCGAGCAGACCCGCTATGGGTGCACCGATCGAAACCGCGAAAATCATGAGCAGGGATGATCCCGGACAGGGGATGATCGCGCCGAGCAGCAGCGCGCGTCGCCCGCGCCGGTCTCCATACTGCAAGCGCTTCGGTGCGTTCTGAAAGTCCGATATTGATAGAGACCGGGACGCGGGAGTTCGGTCCTGAATGCGGGTAGCGTTATGTCCACCGGCGGGTTTACGCAGCAGCAGCCACAGACCCACGAGCACAAGCACGACGGCGGCAGCGCGTTCAAGCAGAAGCGAGGTCCACTCCACCCCCTCGCCGAAGGATACCGTCAGGAGCTGCCACGCCCCGAGGACTATGACCGAGGCAAGCAGACAATGCAGCACGCCGAGCAGCATGCCGGTGGAAAGCGCATCCACCGGGCGCACATCCCGGCCGGCGAAGTACGACACCAGGACTGCCTTGCGGTGGCCGGGCATCGCGCCGTGCAGCAGCCCATACAGAAAGCCGACAGAGATCACGACAAGCGACAGAAAGGGCCCGGGCCGGCGGGCAAGATCTCTCATGCCACCGGTAAGAACTCCCGAAAGGGCCCGTATCAGCCCCTCACCCATCCCGGGTTCGGCGAGCCCGCTCCCGGCTGCCGTGAACAGCGACGAACCGGTAGCGGCGACCAGACCGAGAACGCCTGCGCATGTCGCTGCGGCCACCAGATAGAGGGTGTCTTGGGTCGCGGTGGTTTTCATTGGCGGTTCCTGAGGTCAGTTTCCGTTCAGAAAGCGTACGATCACCGCCTCGCGTACCATGGGCCCCCAGAGGCCGGTGTCGTGTACGCTGTGGGTGAGTTCGCTCTCGTAGCGAACGCGGTTCTGCCCGTTCACGATGAGAAAATCATCGGCGAAGATCATGTCGGTAAAAAAGGATTCGTCGTACATCGCGATTTCGACGCGGCGGTTACGGCTGCCTATATCAAGGCCGACGGGAATATCAAACTCGTAGACCAGACGGCCGTCTGCATTCAGCGAGGCGTGAAAATTTTCGACCCGGTTTGCGTCTATGCTGCGTCCGTCGACGGAGATGTAGGTGTAGTAATCGTAGTTCTCAAGGTTGCGGAAGGCACCCTGCTCGACTTCCTGTATCTGCGCGTCGGAGAAGTCTCCTGAGCGGTCAAGGCGGAAATCCATGACGACCATCTGTGTGAAAAAACGGTCAAAGGTCCAGTGGGCACGGACGTGGGTCAGGCGATTACCGCTCACGTGCAGACTGACCCTGCTGTCGATAAAGACGTGCGGATGCGAGGAAACTCCTTCTGCGGCAAAGAAAAGCAGAAGAACAAGGGGAAGTATGGTCTTTGGACGAATCATCATAGAGCTTTCCAGGCGCGCGTATCGTATCGTACACTTCGAGTCACGCTCATGCAACCGAAATCGATCTCCCCCGCAACGCTCTCCAGTCTCGTTCTGCTGATCATGATCTTCAGTATATCTGTCGGCAGATTTCCGCTTCCTGTGAGTATGTCGGGATTCGAGCACTTCGCCACGGTCCTGACGCTGTTCATGTGGATGTCGGCACCGGTCGTCCTGGCCTTCGTGCTGACCCGCGTCCTGCTGTCGATACTCATCAGGCGGTATCAAACGCGGCTTGACGGTGCGATGCAGCGTCTGCGAAGCGCCTGGGTGCGCCTGCGTTCGTTTCTGACCGACACAGGGGCTGACGTGGCGACGCCAACAGCAAAACCGCGAGTGACCGACGCGAGCGCTGTTGTCGACCTGTTCGCGCTCGCCGCAGCGGCGCTGTTTCTCCCGTCGCGGCAGGCTGACTGGCTTACCGTCGCCGTGTTCGTAGGCGTTCCCGCACGCATACTCGCTACACGTGTCCCCGGACGGCGTGCACGGTCTTCGCAGAATCCGCTTCCTGCCCCGGCGGAATCGGGGCCGGTTTCTGTAGCAGGGCCTCCGGCCCTGGACATCAGGGACTACGCCGGTCGGCTCTACGCGCACGCGGGGCTGCTCGCCGCGGCTGCCGTCAGCCTCGCCGCCGCGGAGGCGCTTGTTCCCGCCGAGCTGATCGTCGCTGCCGGTCGAAGCCTTCCTGTGGCGCTGCTGATAGCGGCCAGCGGAGGAGCCCTGCTCGCATGGTCCATTCCTGCCGCCCTTACCGCCGGTGCCTGGGTACAGAGTCTGACGGGGTTTCCCGTTGCGGCGGTGATCCCGGTGACCGCGATCCTCGTTCACGCGTACGTCGTACGTCGACGGGTGAGGGTCGGACCTCACGTTACGGCAGCAGGGGCGGCTGCCGGGTCGGCTGCGGCGGAGACCGCGCAGGCGGCTGCGGCGCCGGAGACCCCGCGGGCGGCACCAGAAACGCCGAAGGCGGCGGACACGCTTGAGCCGCCTGCCGGTCCCGGGCTGTTCCTGCACGTGGCGAGCTTTATCACCTGGAGCGTGTATGGCCTGAGTCTCGTCCTGCTCTACGCGTCGCTGCCGGCGGGTATCATGAGCGAGGGACGCCTTCTGTTCGTACTGGCCGGTCTTCTGCTGGCAGCGGTATCGGAAATTGCCTCGGTGTTGCACCCGCATCAGCGTGGCCTGCTCCGCGGCTCACTGCTGACAGTCCTTCTTCCGCTTGCGATCATGCCCGGGGGGATAGGAATAGCCGGACAGCCCGATCTGTCGGTGCGACTGCAAGTCGCACAGGTCGGTCTGCGCCTGACCGAACGACCGGAGGCCTCTTTCGGGTTCGACCGTCTGACCGATCTTCCCGACGGCGGTGAACTTGCGCTCGACGAACACAGCTTTTACGATATCGTGCAGATTCTCGCGCGATATCCGGATCGCTATGAGGGCCGACAGCTTCGTTTTCAGGGCTACGTTACCGAAAACGGCCTGCAGGAGTCTGCGGTCGTGCGGGATGTCATTTGGTGCTGCCTCGAGCACGCCGAGCGTGTCGGATTTCTGCTGCAGGACGGCGTGCCAGAGGGCATTCCGCACGGGTCCTGGGTAGAGGTCGCTGCAGAGGTGCTGCCGGGCTCCGCTGCCGGTCAGGTATCGGTGCGAGACACCTTTGTTCCCGCCCGCGCGACCGAGTGGCGTGTAGTGACACGACCGCGTTTTGAGTTTGTTCTTCCATTCTGAACCAGGAGTCTCACATGAGCGACCACACCGTATTCGACCCGACGCGAAACACCCTCGACGCTGCTGCATCGCCCTACCTCCGGTCACACGCCGACAACCCCGTGCACTGGCAGGAGTGGTCGGCCGAGGCCTGCTCGTACGCCCTCGAGCATTCGCGCATCCTCATGGTCTCGGTCGGCTATTCGACCTGCCACTGGTGCCACGTCATGGCCCGCGAGGCCTTTTCCGACCCTGGTATCGCGTCGTATCTGAACGAGCACTTCGTGTGCATCAAGGTCGACCGGGAGGAGCGACCGGACATCGACAGCTACATGATGAACTTCATGCTCGCGACCAGGGGCCAGGGGGGCTGGCCTCTGAACGTGTTTCTCTCCCCACGTCAGGAGCCCTTTTTTGCGATGACCTACGCGCCGGTGGAGGACCGCGACGGCATGCCGGGGTTCCTGAGTATCCTCGGGCGGGTGACCGGTTTTTACCGTGATAACGCGGCAAAGGTCGGCCCCTTTGACCCGGCGGGTGAAGCCGAGGCAGGTCCGGTATCGATCTCGGGGCTGCACGCGGATCTGACCGACCGGACCCTCGGGTCCTACGAATTTGGCCCCGCGCTCGAATCTCTACAGAAAAGCTTCGACCCGGGCACCGCAGGATTCGGGAACGGCCCCCGTTTTCCCGCTCACTCGACCCTCCTGTGGCTTCTGTACAGCCGGGACGCGCTTGCGCATCTGCAGAACGACAGCACAAGCGAGGCGTCTGCCATAGACCGGATCGCGATCCGTCTTCTCGACGTGATGCAGCAGCGCGGGCTGCACGATCATCTCGGAGGGGGCTTCTTCCGCTACTGTGTCGATGAGGCATGGACCATCCCGCACTTCGAAAAGATGCTCTACGACCAGGCCCTGCTGCTGTGGGTCTACGCCACCGCGGCTCGGCTGTACGGCCGCGACGACTACGCGCAGACCGCTCACGGAATCGCGGCCTGCCTCGAACGGGATTTTCTGAAGGAAGGGCTTTTTGTCAGTGCACACGACGCGGATACCGGACACCGGGAGGGAGAGACCTATCTCTGGAGTCGCGAGCAGATACAGGAAGTCCTTTCAGCCGGGGAATGGGAGGCGTTTTCACGAGCCTACGAACTGCCCGAAGAGGGCAACTTCGAGGGGCGCATACATCTTCTGCGATCCGACCGCTACGAGACTTCCGAGCTGTTACAGCAGGCGGAACGCTCGCTGCTTGAGGCGCGACAGACGCGAGAGCAGCCCTTTGTCGACGAGAAGCATATTACCCACTGGAACGCCCTCGCGGGTCTCGGGTTTGCCTACGCGGGGCGATATCTGCAGCACCCTGCGTACGAGCAGCGCGCCCGCAGCATCGCCGACCTCATAGCCGGGCGGCATACGGCAGGCGATGATCTCGTACACGCGGTCATTGACGGTACGGCCTCGCGCACGGGATTTCTCGATGACTACGCATCGTTTGGACTGCTTCTGACGGTGCTTGAAGAAATAGAGCCGCGCTACGGCGAGCTTCGACGGCGGATCATCGATGCAACCGCTTCGTTTCAGCGCGATGGACAGTGGTACGGCAGCGCACAGGATGATTTTCGTCCCGTTCCGGCCGAGCGCTTCGACCAGCCCGTTCCCTCCGGCCTCTCGATGGCCGACATGGCCTTCGCGCGCGCGGCGATTCTCGACCGGAAGATGCACGACGAAGGCCGGTCCGGCCCCCCGCTGTACGAAGATTTCCGGAATCTCGGTGCGCTGCTGCGTGCCGGGCTCTGGCATATCGTGGAAGGCCCGGACGCCCCGGACTGGAGCTCGCTCCCGGTCGCGACGGTATTCGTTCACGCGAGCGAAACACGCCACTGCTTTGCCGGCGCGTGTCGCACAGGGCCGCCTGAAACCGTCTTGCCCTTAGGACAAAAAGATAATAATATCTAAAATCTATGGTACCGGGCTTTTTCTCGAGCATCATTATACCAACGCTGTTTCTCGGTGCGCTGACCGTCAGCGCGCTGGTTTTTCTGCTCCTGTCGAGCAGAACGCCGACGCCCGTATACCGGGCCTTACTGCTGACCAGCACGGTCGCGCTTCTGGGTATAGGCGCACAGATCGCAGGGCTGACCACGCTCGGTTTTTCGGGAAATCTGCCGCGGGTCGCACAGTGGTACCGTCTTGAGCAGGTTGTCGTTTCGATGTATCTGCTCGCGATTCCTCTTCTCCTGGAAAGCATTATAGAGCTGCCGCGCCGTGCGCGCCGGTTCAACCACCTCCTTCTTGGTGTTCTCTTTGCATTCTGCTGCATAATCGTCCTGACCGCGTTCATTCAACCGGATCTGTTTATTTCGGTAAGCACCACGGGTCTTACGGACCTGTCCGGCGAAGTCGTCGAGCTGACACCGAGTCTGCGCCGGACCGACGCCGGGGTCATTCGTCAGGTCAGGGACGTTGTGCTCGCTCTGCTTGCGGTGTACGCCGTGGTGAGTCTGCTCGTGAATCTGCGCCGGGACAATCTGAAGACGGTGCTCCCCGTTGCCTCAGGGCTCGTTGTCGCAATGACGGCCGGCATCGATGACCTGTGGATGATCTACTTTGATACCTCATTCCTCGCTCCGGCCTTCCCGCATGTGCAGCGCCTTCCCATAGGAATGACCGTGTTCACGCTGCTCGCCGTAGGTGCGGGCTTCTCTCACTATCTCAGGGATGGCCGGGCTCTGGCACGAATGCGCGACAGGCTCTCAAACCTCGCCTACTTTGACCGTCTTACCGGCCTGAAAAACAGGCACAGCTTTGTAGAACGTCTTGAGGGAGTCTGCAGCCGTCCGGCCGAGGAACTGCAGGAAACCAGCGTTGCGGTCCTTGTACTGGATCTTGACCGCTTCAAGGACATCAACGACACCCTCGGACACGTCACCGGAGATACGATGCTGATCGAGGTCCGGGACCGGCTTGCGACGCGCATACGAACCAGGGATGAACTCTATCGCATCGGTGGTGACGAGTTTGCGATCGTCGTCCCGAAAGTCACGTCGGAAGCGCAGGCCGGTGCAATCGCAGAAAAGCTCGTGAATGCCCTGCAGATCCCCTTTGTCCACGGTGACCGCATGCTCTACACGGGTGTCACGATAGGGATAGCCCTGCATCCGCGCGACGGGGTGACCTCCGATACGCTCATGCGGCACGCCGGTGTCGCGCTGGCCCGGGCAAAAGGCGAACGGAACACCTACCGCTTCTACCTTGAAGAAATGCAGAAAGAGTCTCTTGCAAAGGTGCGCATGATCAGTGAACTCCGAAATGCTATCGCGAACAGGGAGCTTACGGTCGTCTACCAGCCGCAGTGCGACACCCACGGCAACGCCTTCGGGGCGGAGGCCCTTCTGCGCTGGCACAGCGAGGTCCTCGGGCATGTTGCTCCGTCTCAGTTTATCCCTGTCGCCGAAGAACACGGGCTCATTCATTCAATCGGGCTCTGGGTGCTGAAACAGGTCTGTCAGGACCACCAGACGATCATGGCCGAGTTCGGCACCATCGTGCCGGTCTCGGTGAACGTGTCAACAAGACAGCTTCGGGACCCTGATTTCAGCTCATCGGTGATTTCGACGCTGCTCACCTACGAAATCCCGCCGGAGTCTATCCGCCTCGAAATAACAGAAAGTGCCCTCATGGAGCAGTCAGCCCTGATCCACACGACTATGAACCGCCTGATCAGCGCCGGAGTCGAGTTCGAAATCGACGACTTCGGTGTCGGGTATTCCTCGCTCTCGTATCTTCGCAGCCTTCCGGTGAATACCGTTAAGCTCGACCGGTCGTTTATCCGCAATATTCCCTCAAATAAACAGGACTCTGCGCTTGTTCGTGCCCTCATTGCCCTGATAAACGGGTTAAACCTTGATATGGTTGCAGAGGGAGTAGAAGATGAAGAACAGAAAGCCTTTCTCGCCGACGCCGGGTGCACCCGTCTTCAGGGGTATCTCTTCTCGCGACCGGTTCCACTCTATGAGTTCATGCGGTACCTCTCGGAACATGAATATGAAGTCGCGGATGCGCGTACAGACACTCAATGGACCTGATCCGGCCTGCAGCTTGACCTGCACCTGTCACACTCCTACACTTTCGCCATTATTTTATTAAAAAAAGGGCCTTCATGCGAACACGGGCGCAGAAAAACAGAACGCTGGCACTGACCAATACAGGGAGACTGAGCCTGTTTGCGCTGGGCTGCGGCAGCGCATTCGCTCGAACGCTCGGACAGAACAATTACCTCGTTGTAAAGGGCGACACGCATCTACTGATCGACTGCGGTACAAAAACCCCTGCCCGGCTGCGCGCCAACGGCGTCGAACTGACCGACATACGAAACTATCTGGTTACTCACAGCCACGCCGACCACATCGGAGGGCTCGAAGAGGCCATGCTCATGGGGCGCTATGTCGCACGATCCCGGCCCCGGATCCTCATTGAGGAAGCCTACGAGTCAGTTCTGTGGAACCACAGCCTGAAAGGTGGTGCCGCTCCGAATGAGCGACACCAGGGTCAGACACTTAATTTTTCCGACTTCTGGGATGTTCAACGTCCGACGCCTCGTACCGACCTTCCGCGTAACTGTGCCGAGTTTGTGATCGGGACACTGAACGTCAAGATTTTCCGCACGAATCATTTTCCCGAGCAGGCACGCAGCTGGGATACCGCTACCTACAGCGTCGGAATGCTTTTCGACGACACGGTTCTGTTTACCGGTGACACCAAGTTCGACGCGACGCTGATATCTGACTTCGAAGAACACTTCGACATTCAGACCATTTTTCAGGATGCCCAGTTCTTTACCGGTGGTGTGCACGCCTCGATTTACGAACTCGCAGATCTTCCGGAGCATCAGAAGACCAGGATGCATCTGATGCACTACGCGGACTCGTTCGAGTCTAAAGAGGCAGAGATACGGAAGCTCGGGTTCCAGGGCTTTGTCAGGGAAAACACCTGGTACTCATGGCCGTAGCCCGTACCAGGCGTTCGCTATGCGTCTGACGGTCACCGGGAAGGCGTCCGGTTCAAGCCACAGGCTCTCCCCGTCAAACTGAAAGGGCATACGCTCGTCGCAATCGATGCGCATGGTGTCCATGGTATCAAGTCTGACCTCCGGATCGTGTACGTGCGTGCCATGGTATACGTGCTGTTTCAATTTGATCCGCCCGAGGAAACCCGGCAACTCAATGGCTACCAGGTTCTCATCAAGCGGGAGAATGGGTTTGTCGCCACCGTAGCGGCGATGACCACTTACCCCGAAGGCTACGAGTGCGTAGCGATTCTGCCACCGCACCGAGCTCCCGTCGGCGCGCCCGATGTGCAGCGTGACCTGCGGGATTCCGTATACCGGGACATAGAAGAGGGTCGCAAGATCCGCGACGAGCGTATAGACGTTCCCGGGAAGCCTGTTCTTGAGCTTGTTCGTCACGTGAGCCACGTAGGCATCGAGCCCGAACGAGGCAATATTAAAGGCGTAGAAGGTTCTACCGTCCGCCGTTCTTACCTCAAGAGCCCCGTGATGACGGGTATCGCTCAGTTTCGGGAGGACTTCGTAGGCTTCCGACAGGGTCGCGCAGTCTGCGCCGTCGTTCCCGGTTCCGGCGGGAAGCCTGAACACCGGACAGGACTCCGGTCGCGGGGGCGATGCGGATACCAGTCCCGATAAGACGTCCTTGTGAGTACCATCACCTCCGGCGCTGATAAACATGTGATTCCCGGCTGTTTCCGAAAGAATACTGCCGACAAGTTTCGTTGCGTGTCCGGGGTATTCACTCATGTGAACCTGCAGCGGTGGGGCCGACTGCGCCGAAGCGAGACCGTCGCTCTGTGTATGCAGTTTCCGCAACGATCTGCGCAGGCGTTCGTGATGAGAAAAAAAACCCGATTTGGGGTTAATGATAGTGTGTATGGTCGACGACGAAGCCTGATACACGGGGCTCAGGGTCAGAAGTCCAGCCACGTAATGGGCAAACTCGGAATAGAGTTTCATCAGCTCTCCTGCACGAAGCCCCCGATGTGTGCTATGTATTAGGGGACTGTGAACGAAGAATTTCATTACTACACCATCGCCATGATCGCCCGCAAAGCGGGTTTCTCAGACGACGATGCCGACATCATTGCCTATGCGTCGCAGTTTGTCGACCATGCACTCGTTGCATATCGTGTCAGCGGCAGGGGCGTTTCCTATACAACACTGACCACCCACCACTTCGGGTTCTGGGACAAGTCTCAGGAAGAATCCGTGTGGATTCCCTTTCACTTCTTTCCGGGCGACGGCACGGACGTGGCGCAGCGGCGAAAGGACCGGGTCGAAAACCCTCTGGCGGTGACCGGCAACAGCGACCGGGTAAAGGAGCTCCTGGTCACCGCACTGAAGACCCGCGATCTTATGCGCATAGGGATCGCGCTGCACACCTTCGCAGACGCCTATGCGCACCAGAACTTCACCGGCCGGAACGAAGAGTTCAACCGCATCGACGTGAACTCGCCGGTACCCCCGGCCGGCCACGCGCACGCCGGTCGCGGCCCGGACCGATTCGAAGGCCGATGGACCGACGCCCGGCTGCGGGAACCCTGGTCACAGGTCATCAACCGCGATCGATATCTCGCAGCGGCGGGGAAGATCTACCGCTACCTTGCAACGTACAAGCGACAGAGCTTCGCGGATGAGGAGCTCGTTCTCACCGAGCTTGAGTTGCTGCTCGGCCCGGGGGGAGCGGAGCACAGCGCCGAGGCGCGTATCCTTGATTTCATCATCAACTACAACATTCCCCGATACAGCCGCAATACGTGGAAGGGAGAAGCGATCGAACTGAACCGGCATACCGGAGACGAAGAGATTACCTCGGTTCAGGACAAGTACCTGTGGTTGCGGCACGAGCTCGGCAAGAAGACGGGCTTCGGGCAGGTGCGGGAGGTCAGGGCGAAGCCCGGGTTCTTTCAGTCGTCGTACCATCACTGGCACGAGGCGGCCCGTGAACACCGCGTTGCCGCCTCGCGCATACTGAGCGATCTGAAACTCGCCGGCCTGAAGGCACTCGCGTCATGACCGGACGTCCCCGTATTCGCAGGAACCTGGTCATTACCGTTTCGGTCATGCTCATCGCCGGTGCAGGACTCGGTTTTCCGCTCTTTCACGGTTCAGGTCCGTCGGATCCCGAGCCGGATCTACCCCCGGTATCCACGGTCACTCCTTCACCACCAGATGATCCCGAGGCCGTCGCTCCGGGATCGGTACTCGATACCCGATCGCGTGCGCTCGACACGCTGCACGTGTCCATGCTCGCCGCCGCCTATCCGGACCGCATACAGGAAATACGGCGCTTCGAGGATGAGTGGGCTCTGCTGATGGACGATCGCTGGTTTTTCTGGGAAGAAGGCCGGCTTCTCCCGGAAGAGGCCCGCCCCGAACGGTCATCCTATACAGCTCTGCATTTCTACAACTATCAGCTTGGTGCGCATGAGCTTCCGGAGCTGACCGAGGCTCAACGAGCAGCGCTCAGAGATTATGGAGACCGGCTCGCCGGGCGACCGGTCCCTCCGGGCGACAGCGTGCCCTCCGGCGGATACCGCGGGCGTCACCCGGACTTTCTGGATGCGCTGTGGGGTTTTTCCCGTGCGCTTGACGCCGACCGGGCGATGCAGAGGATCCGTTTCCTGAACATCGCCACCCGGGTGCATCCGGCGATCGTCGAACCGCTGCGGCGGGTGGAAGCAGAGATACGGGAAGGTATGCAGGGTGACCCGGAGCTCCGCGCGTTTGTGCAGAACATTCTCATGGTCAGCGGGTTCTTCTGGCGCGAGGTACCCGGTACGAACGTCCGGAGCTTTCACGCGTATGGAACAGCGATCGATCTGCTCCCCCGCCGCTACGATGGTTTCGGTTACTGGCGCTGGGCTCGGGATTCGGGCGTTACCAACTGGTGGGAGATTCCCCTGGAGAACCGCTTTCGCATTCCGCAGGCGGTGATCGATGCCTTCGAAGCAAACGGGTTCGTGTGGGGTGGCAAATGGGCAAGTTTTGATCCAGTTCACTTCGAGTACAGACCCGAAGTCATTGCCTCTGCGCGTGCACGCGCGCTGCCGGCAGTCGAAGCACGAGCGGTTTACAGCCCCGCCGAAGCGACTTTGCTCAGATAGCGGTGTGGCCTGCAGGGCATTATCCGACGGCCGCGCCGTGCTCGTCGACGACCTGTTTCAGCGTCGACCACGCGAGCATGGCGCACTTGACGCGGACCGGAAAGGCTTTCACGCCCTGCATGGCCTCGAGGTCGCTCGCGTACTCGGGGAAATCCGGTACATCAGCGTCGGTCAGCATCGATCTGACCTGGTCAAACAGTGCCCGCGCCTCGCCGAGGGTACGGCCGGTCAAGGCCGTGCAGAGCATGTTTGCACTCGCGAGGCAGATACTGCAGCCGGCACCGTCGTAGGTCACTTCCTCGATACGGTCGCCGTTGAGGCGTACAAACAGCTCAATATCGTCGCCGCAGCTCGGGTTCGCGCCTTCGCGGCTTATATCGGCGTCGTCCATGCGTCGGCGGTACTTTTTGGCCTTGTAGTTGTCGAGAATTATCTCTTTGTACAGATCATCACCCAGGTTCATAGAAAAATCTTCCTCACCGCGTCCAGTCCATCGAAGAGTGCATCGATGTCGGAGCGGTCTGTGTACATGTAAAAACTCGCACGGGTTGTCCCGGCGACACCAAGGACACGCATAAGTGGCTGCGCGCAGTGGAACCCGGCCCTGACAGCAACTCCGTGGCTGTCGAGTATCATGCCGACATCGTGTGCGTGTACGTCGGCAAAATTAAAGCTGAAAATACCACCCCGGTCTTCGGTGTTCGTTCCGCCGTATATCGTTATGTCGTCCCGTGCTTCGGCCCGTGCGACACAGTACTCAAGGAGCTCGCGCTCGTGGGCGGCGACATTTTCGAGCCCCACGTCCTGCACGAAATCACACGCGGCGCCAAAGCCGATCGCTCCGGCGATGTGCGGGGTACCGGCTTCAAACTTCTCAGGCAGCTGCGCGTAGGTACTCCTGTCTTTCCAGACCCGCTCGATCATATCGCCACCGTACAGAAAAGGGTCCATAGCCTCAAGTAAGGACTCACGGCCGTACAGCACACCGATCCCGGTAGGACCGCACATCTTGTGCGCGCTGAACGCCAGAAAGTCTATATCGAGCGCCTGCACGTCAACCGGCTCATGACAGGCCATCTGTGCTCCGTCGACCAGAACGACCGCTCCCCGCTCGTGTGCCAGCTCTGCGATGCGGCCTATCGGTGGCTTGTACCCGGTCACGTTGCTCATGCCGGTAATCGCGACGAGACGCGTTCGTTCGCTGAACGCAGCCTCAAGTTGCTCAGTATCAAGACCTTCGGCATGGGGCAGGAGCGGAAAGAAACGGAGCACCGCACCGGTCGCCTTCGCGACTTCCTGCCAGACGACGATGTTCGAGTGATGCTCAAACTCGGATGTCAGGATTTCATCGCCCGGTTTCAGGAACTTCCGCCCCCAGGAGTATCCGACGAGATTGATGCTCTCAGTCGTCCCCCGGGTAAAGATGACCTCCCGGGCCGCGGCTGCGTTAATAAGACCTGCCGCCTTTGTGCGGGCTTCGTCGTAGAGTATGGTCGCGCGCTCGCTGAACTCGTACACTCCGCGGTGGATGTTCGCAGAAAGCTGCTCGTAGTACGCACGCTCGGCTTCGAGTACGGAATGTGGTTTCAGGGAGGTCGCCCCGCTGTCGAGGTACGCAAGACGTTTGCCGCGCATGGCCCGTGAGAGGACAGGGAACTCGGTGCGAAGTTCGGATACGTTTAGGGGCAGTGTTCTGGCTGATGGCACGATCGACTCCTGTCCAAAGGATAATACTTTTCCAGAGGCTGAGACTACACCTCGACAGGCGCTACGCGGTTTCTTCCGGTCGATTTTGCGAGATAACAGGCACGGTCAGAGTTGTCAATGAGTTCCTTCAGCGACGCGTCTGTTTTCGCGTCAAAAACCGAAACTCCTATGCTTATGGTCTGTGAGTCGTCGGTGAACGACAGGCGGATCTCCGACACGGCCTTTCTGACCCGCTCTGCGATCGCACTCGCTTCGGGCCAATGCGTCTCCGGTAACAGGGCGATGAACTCTTCGCCTCCGTAGCGTCCGACGATGTCGGAGTCCCGAAGCGTGTCGCGTATGGTTTCGGCGACCGCAACGAGGGCTTCATCTCCCGCGCTGTGGCCGTACTCGTCGTTCAGGCGCTTGAAGTGGTCGAGATCCATCATCAGTATCGCCATCTCGTGTCCGTAGCGGCGCGCGTGCTCGAAGAAAGCCCGTGCGTTCATGAAAAACGCCCGCCGCGACAGTAGACCTGTCAACGAGTCTGTCATCGCGAGGTGTTCGGTCTCTTCGAACAGCTGCGCGTTCGCGAGGGCGACCGATACGTGCTCTGCGAAGGCGGCGGCGAGACGCAGATGATCGGAGGTAAAGGCCCCCTCCTGTGCGCTGTCAAAGGTCAAGACTCCTATGCTCTTACCGCGGACCATAAGCGGTACCCCTATCCACGCGCTTATGTGCTGCGCGTGCGCGACTTCGGCGAAGTGCGGATAGTACTGAACCACATTGTCAAAACGCAGGGGTATCGAACGCTGAATCACATCAACATTTGGCATATTTCCGGGATAGGGAAAACGCAGTCCCTTGATTTCGTCGATATTGTCCCAGCCGGCACCACCTACGATCTCAAGGTAACCCTCGTGCAGCAGCTGAACACTCGCGGTATCGTAGGGAACGACCGTCTGCATCTGGTCGAGTATGAGGGTAAGGATGTGATCCACATCGAGTGTACTCGACACGACCGCACCGGCCCGACGCAGAACATCGGCTTCGTACGCGCTGCGCTCGGCGCGATCCTTTGCAAGCAGGAGCTCCTGCTCCCGGGCTCTGTCTACGGTTATGTCACGGTCGAGCGCTGCGATGCGGCGCCCCGGTCGTTCGTCGCTCGCCGGGATCAGGGTCCAGTCACTCTCTATCCAGTGTACCTCGCCGTCGTAGCCGAAGAACCGGTACTGTGCGAAGCCCCGGCCTTCCTCCTCACGCACGATGCGGTCGTACTCCGCCCGGACTTTCGGCTGATCGTCGGGATGAATGCGCCTGAACCAGTCGGCGATCGAAAACCGCTCTCCGTCAAGACCCAGGCTGGTCCACAGTCGCCCCCCGAAGCCGATCCCGGAATCGAGATCCCAGCAACTGACCCCCGCTTCACACCACGCCGCGAGAACTTCTGAGTCTATGAGCGATGAATCATGATCCATGACAGTTGTTCAAGCGTAGCACCTTTTCGGGAAACCGCCAATTACCTCTACTGGAGCGCGCCGACGAGTCTCAGATGTACGGGTTCATGGTCACTCGCTCGTCTTGAGTCCGTATACGGCCAGGCAGTGTGACGATGAACCACCCGAAATTCATGGACGAAATCACTCAACAGCGCTTCGGTCGCCAGTATCTGATCGAGGACCTGCCCGTATCCATGAAACACATAGGTGTACCGGTCCTCGGCTGCAACGGATGCCATGAGGTTGATGAGCCCTGCGTGTTCGAGAATTGCTGCAGTCTGCGAGTACTCGAAGTCGTTCAGGTCCCCTGCCACGATTACATACGCGTCGGGGTCAAGCACAAGCAACTCGTCGACGAAGTCTGCAACTGCCTGCGCCTGCGGATGCCGACGAGCTTCTTCGCTCGTGCTGCGATCGGGCGGCTGTATGCGGCCAAAGACCGGAGTGTCGCCGATCTTCGACGTGAAGTGTACTCCTATGAGGTAGAGGGTGTGTTCGCCCATCGTGAAGGCGGTTACCAGGGGCTTGCGGCTGTTCGCGAAAACCGTGTCGTGCGCCCCGGTTATGCGCGACGGCAGATCGCGGACAAGCACCGGTGCGCCATCGCTTGCCGTATACAGCCCGGTTGTCGCTTCGGTTGCATGATCGGCGGAGTCCGCCTCGCCCGCGTAGACGGGCGCCGTGCGTACAGGGTCGTAGAAGGCCACGACACGCGGGTTGCCATCTGGAACTCCTCCGTCGGACAGGACCTCCGGGTCGATCTGCTGCCAGCCGTACTCCGGTCCGCCTGCGGCCACAACTGCGTCACGCAGGCGTTCGAGCGTCACTGTCGCGTCAGGATTGCTTCCGTTGGCCGTCCCGCGGTCGTCGAGAACCTCGACGAGCAGCAGGACAGCCGGTGAGGCCAGACCGTCGACGATGCTCTCGGCGAGCGCATCGAAGCGGGCGTCGCTCGTACCGGAGTTCGAGAGGTTGTACACGTTCAGCGCGGCAATATCGAAGTCATGGGGTCCGGGAGGCGGCACGGTACGCAGTTCAGGGGGCAGCAGGCGGTACGGCAGGGTGTGCACCGAGTCCGACAGCACGGAATAGCGACCGCGATGATAGTCGAGAACACCCGTCACCGCAGCGTCAAAGCGGGTGCCCACCGGAATGCCCGGCATAGCCGAGCTGTGAACGGGAAGTATCTCGAGCGCTGTGTCAAAACGATGGTACGACGCGTTTCGCAGTCCTCCCCCGGAGCGACGATCCACCGCGTCGGCTGCGTAATCGGGCGTGACAAAGATACGCCCGAACTGATCACTCGCCCCGGTCACGAGCGGATCGACGATCTCGACGCGCATGTGCTCGAGCCCCTCGTAGAAATCGAGCGCCCGGTGAGCCGGCTGTATGCGAACATCCTCGTCCCAGAGACTGCGACCACCGATTCCGAGGTAGGACTGTATGCCCGGAGGCAGTACCCCCGAAGCACCGATGCGTACAGGTGGCGGTACGACCGGTGGTCGCCCCGTGGTCGGACGGTACCACACGTGCATCTGATGGGTCGCGTCAAGGTGAAGCTGCGTTCTGCTGAGACTTGAAGAGGTCCAGACCGAATCGTAGAAGGGAGGGTCGCGGACGTCCTCGACGACACGGGCGTTTGACACCGCAACCACCTGGCCGGGCTCGACGAGATCCCACTCCGGCATGAGGATCTTCAGTGCGTCGCTGCTACGGAATTTCCCGTCGGGGTTCGGGTCCTGCAGGTAGACCGCCTGAAGCCGTGGGCTCTGCCAGGGGATACCAAGGTTACGTCTGACCATAGTCACGACCCCCACGACGAGGTCGACGGTTTCGCCCTGCACAGGCGACTGATGACCGGTTCCCTGCACGGCGGAGATCGGTATCACCTCATCCGGGAACGGGAGCACGCGGAAATCGTGGGTCAGCGTTTCGCTGCTTCCGTGTACAAGCGTGCTGCCCGATGCAGGAAACGTGTAGTGTCCGTCATACTCTGCGACAACCCGATACAGACCACGTTCCGGCGCCTCAAGGCGGTACGAGCCATCCTGCCCGGTTGTCACCACGCGTCGCAGATTCTCAGGCAGTTCAGCGACTTCCGCCCCGACGTCGGACCAGTCGTCATCCACCGGGAGCAGAAATACGCGTATACCCGCTGCCGGTGCGTTACTCAGATGCCGCACCACACCACGGACACCAGTCGGGCCGGCGTCGTCGGCTTGAGGAAAGAGCCAGCCGCAGGCCGACACGAAGAGAAAGAGGATCGCTATACAGACATGCTTCTGTTTCATATCTATATATACGAGGCATCGTGAACGGCTGATTGCAGAAAAATGCAGGAAAAGCGCGTGATCAACCGCTAGGTTGAGAGTATGCCTTTCTTGAGCGCCGCGTAATGCGCGCTTCGCGATACAATGACCGGCTCTCGCAACATGCGCGATCCCGGCTCGAACCAGCCTGTGTCGTAGGTGTTCATGCAGTCCCCGGATACGCTTCCGCGCAGATCGAATCCGAGCTGGACGAGCATAGGCCACGCTCCGGCGAAATCCCAGACATGATCGGTCAGCACCGTCCCTGCCCCGCGGCCGATCAGCGGCCAGCACGCATTTGCCGCGGCACACGCGGTCACGAGCCAGGTGCAGACATCGTAACTCCAGCCGTAACGACGCGTATAGCTGTTGGTAAACAGTACAATCTGGTTCTGATCCAGAGGCGTCGGGTTATCCTGCCCACGAAGTACTTCGGTTACCGGATCGGCACTCCAGGCATCCCGGGTCAGCAGGACCCGTTCACCGTCGCACACGAACAGTTCGCCAAGCGCCGGAAAGGCAACGACGCCGAGCCAGGGTTTCCGATCGCGAAACACGCCAAGCGAGACCGCGTACAGGGGAACCTGATGGAAATAGTTCCGTGTACCGTCGATAGGGTCAAGAACCGCAAAGACCTCCGGGGCGCCCTGATCAGACTGCACGAGCGGCCCCGAAAAACGGTCGAGATGAGACAGTCGCTCTTCGGAGACGATGGCCTCTTCGGGCAGGACCTTTGAGAGCCGCTCGAAGGCGAGCTCCGAGAGCTGCAGATCGACCCCCGTCACGTAGCTGTCGTCATCCTTGAGCGAAGCCTTGGCGTCAGCCTGCGCCTGCATCGCGATCCTGCCTGCGTCGTAGGCGTAGGT
>RECN01000173.1 GCA_007694005.1 Spirochaetaceae bacterium | reverse complement strand
TGATAGTGTCGTTGTAGATTGTCGCTCCGCAGGTATATACAACATTGGGGACATAGCCGTCACGTTCGTCATCCTGTGGTTCAAGCACCGGTTTAGGCGTTGCGGCGATGACTCTCGAAGGATCGTTACGATCGAGCAGGTAGAAGCCGATGCTGTAACGTCTGAACGGGCCAACTCCATGCATAGGAAGCAGCCAGCCTTCTTCAACCTCGATCGGTGACCCACACCCCCCAATCTGCATTATCTCCCAGTCAAGTCTCGGTTCGCGCAGCGGTTCGGCACTGTCCCATCGGTCGATCGAGTCAGAGTGCATGAACGTCATTCGGTGCCCATCCTGACGGCCAACCATCGCATACCGACCTCCGACTTTGCACGGAAACAGGCCCATATCCTTGTTTCGGGCGGCAGTACCGTGAAGCGAGAACACGTTGAACGTCTGAAAATCCTCGGTCACAAACATTTTTGGAACTGCGGTTTCGCCGTCGTAGCCGGTTACCGTGCCGTAGATCGCTGGTAGTCTCTGGGGCGAGGCACCTCCGGCGTTCCCGAGGTCGGGTTCGGGATCGTGATAGAACGTCACGAGTCTGACATCTTCGAGACCAGCCCGTTCATTCGGCGATTGTGGAAAGAGCACCCGCCCCTCAAGCGGTACGCTCGAGTCGAAACGAACCTCGTAGTCGCCACTGGCCATGTCGCCGCTCACAGTTCCTGTGCTTAGCTTCGTTGCTGCCGGGCTAACGGTAAGCGTTGCGTCGTCCGCCACTCGTGCTGAACGGAACAGTACACTCGAGATATGGCCTTCTCCGACCGCCCGAAGGCTTAATACTGCCTTACCAGCAGTGGCAGTCAGGCAGATCGACGGATTGAAAAGCGCCGCAGCGGCGATCGAGTACTCCATAATGAAGCAGGATCCGAGCAACTCACGTCGTGTATCGTCCCACCGCGTGGCGCCCGGGCGGATCTGTTCGACAAGATCCGCTCTGGCTCGAAAGAGCGCGTCCACGTCGTAGTGGCGATGCGCAAAGAGTTCGTTGGTATGAGCGTGCAGTCGATCGACCTCTCGGTCGGTCATGCGGGAAATATGGGATACAATCCGATCGATGCGATCTGCACTCAAGCCGAATGTGCGTGGAATTATGAGGGAGTAATCGGGGCCAAGATCCGTCGAGTGAACTTCAAACGGTGTTTCTCCGGTCTGATGCGGGTGGTTCATAATGTGTACCTCATAAGTGCGTGCTACCCCTTTATGCCGGTGACTGTGAGCCCTTCAATGAAATACCGTTGTGCTAGGAAGAAGAGCAATAGAACTGGAAGCGCTAGCAGGGTCGACATTGCCATGAGCCAGTGCCACTGTGGTGCTTCGGCCGGCCCACCCATAAAGAAGTAGATCCCAAGATTCATGGTGTACTTGGTCATATCGTTTAAATAAATCAACGGTCCCAAAAAGTCATTCCAGAACGCCTGGAAGGTGAAAACCCCGACGGCGAGAAGTGCGGGCCGAATCAGCGGGATCATGATGTAGCCGAATCGCTGCATTGTGTTTGCACCATCGACAAGCGCGGCTTCCTCCATCTGCACCGGGACGGTCAGCATGAACTGACGTAGCAGAAAAATATGGAATGGGCCCCAGGCGAAGATTGCCCCGATGACAAGCGGGTCGAAGGTGTTTATAAGTCCCAGACTGCGCCAGATGAGAAACGTAGGAATAAGCGTGACCACGTAGGGCAGCATCATCGTTGACAGCAAAATGACGAACAAGACGTTTCGACCTGGAAACCGATACCTGGCAAAACCGTAGGCGACCACCGTTGTGCTCAATAGTTCTCCGGTAAGACCAAGTGCGATTATGAACACAGTGTTGAACAAAAACCGGGTGAACGGCATTGCTGTCCACGCATCAATGTAGTTTCGCCACATCACCGGATCCGGAATCCACTGCGGTGGCGACGCGAACACGGCTGCCGACGGTTTAAGCGAACTCGAAATCATCCAAAGAAACGGTATTGTCAAGACTGCTGCGCCGGCGATGACAACCACGTAGGAGACGGTCTTGTAGATGCGGTCACGAACACGGCGGTTCTCCCACCACGCCAGACCTCCTGCCGTAGCCCCGCTTACCTGACTCATTTCCGTTCCCCCTCGTAATAGACCCACATTTCCGACGACCGGAGGACTACGAGCGTAAGCGCGAGAATTATCGAAAACAGAATCCATGCCAGAGCGCTTGCATATCCCATACGAAACTGCTGAAATCCCGTCTGATATATGTAAAAGCTCATGAACTTCCCGGCTCGCGGTGTCGGATTAGTAAACGCGTAGACAGTGAAGATTTGCAACGCACCGATAATACCACGGACAACCTGCAGGAATATAACCGGGCTAACCATGGGTATCGTAATACTCCAGAATCGTCTCCACGAGCCTGCTCCATCGATAAAGGCAACCTCATACAGATGAGTGGGAACATTCTTGAGTGCGGCCAAAAAAATGACCATATTCACGCCGGTAATTCCCCAAAGACTTATTATGACGAAGGCGGGAAGCACATAGGTTGGATCTCCAAACCAGTCTGGGCGGGACATGCCAAATATGCGAAAAACGGGTCCGATAATTCGATTGAGAAGCCCGGCCTGAGGATTGAAGATCCATCGCCATAGAAGGGCTACAGCAACCTCCGGCAGAACCGTAGGCAGGTAGTAGATCGTCCGGTATACGCCGATTCCCTTAAGATCGTTTGCAAGTAACATAGCGATAAACAGAGCACCGGCGACACCGATTGGGACACTCAGAAAGGCGTACAGAAGGGTAATCCGTATCGCCGGTCCGAAATCGATGTCGCGGTTGAAGATTCGCCTGAAGTTCTCCAGCCCGACCCACGTGGGGGGCTGGAGAATGTTATAGTCGGTTAAGCTGAGATACGCCGAGGCGATCATAGGTATAGACGTGAACACGAGGAACCCGACAAGCCATGGGGTGATGAGCGCATAGCCGGTCGCAGCTTCCCGGCGTACACGCAGAAGCAGTAGAAGCCGCTGCACGACAACCATAAGCCCCACAACACCGCCAAGCACCAGTATAAACCGAAACCCCGTCGCAAGATGTGGTTGCATATCTGCATCCTCCTCGCTCTCTCTGTCGCCGCCAGTCACATGCGGTCGTTCTCAGCGATAATCCTCTAACACATCTTCAAGCATCATGCGTACCGAAGATGCAATGTCCTCGGGTCTGTCATCACCTCGAACGATCGGATCAACATAGCGCTCACCAAGGACAGTCGCCCACTCGGCGTATCCAGGGAAGAGATGAGGGGTCCGCATGTGCTCGAGCGACGCAATGATATTCTCCGCTGAGTCGACTTTGTGCGGCTGCAGCTCGACGATCGTTTCGGCAGTAGCAAGATCGATTCTGGGAGAAGGCACCTTCCACCTGTGTATTGCGGCAGTAAGGTCCATAAAAGCTTCATACGCAATATCCGGAATGCGTGTCTGGCCCGAAATAGCCATACCACCGATCCACGCCCAGTTTGCGCGGCTCCCGGTCGGCCCCGCTGGCAGGACGAATGCACGGATCTCGTAGTTATCGTTCCGCTCAAGATCGTCGGCTGCTCCACCCATAAACATGGACACCTGTCCGTCTCGCATCATCTGATCGAACCCGCGGTCACCGATTACGCTTTGACGCGGCGCGACGTGATACTCGTGGAGTAGTTCATAGATGAAATTGGCCCCTTCAAGAGCCTCAGGAGAATCGATCGGAGATGCGACAAGGTCTTCGGTAAGTTCGACTCCGCCAGCCTGCCATATCCATTGTTGCAGCGGCGGCCATCCAGGAACCATTGAGAAGGCATACCGCTCGATCTCATCGCGATCAAATCCTGAGTCCACCGGAGTGTTACCGTTCCGATCTCGGGTCAGTTGAATTGCCGCGTCGCGAAAATCATCCCATGTCCAGTCGTTGATTCCGTCCGGGTCGAGGCCGATCTCACGGATATGGTCGACATTTACGTACAACATGACCGGCATCGAAATCCACGGTAGACCGTATACCCGGCCTTCGTAGGTGAATCGCTCTAACGGGGTCGGAAAATACCCGTCGAGATCAGCCGCTTCGTGCGAATCGGCTTCAACTCTGTCGGTTATATCGAGAAGTGCCCCTCGTGCCGCGAAATTTATCAGGTTATCCTGATCCAACCAGAAAAGATCGGCTGCGGTGCCACCGGCGAGCTGAGTTTGCAGGTTCGTGTAGTACTCCGCCGGGCTTGACTCCTGTACGATACGATATCTGTCGGTGCCTGCATTCAGCTCGTCCAGGATCTCCTGAAGCTCAGCCGCTTCCGAAGACCCTGCCCACGTAGCAACGCGAACCTCAACAGGCCGACTCGCGTCGGCTTCTCGAGTACCGCCAGCGAACGACACCACTGGAAACAGAACCAGTAGCAGTAGCACTGCCACAAGTCGTCTATTTTTCGACATCTGCACCTCCTTGCAATTGTTATGCAATCGCTTGCACTCCATGCAAATCCGATTCTACCATTGCTCTCGGGTGCAGTCAAAGCCTTTTTTCGTTGTGTCGGATTATGAGTCGGTCGTACCGCATGATTCCCGACGGACGAGTTCTACCCCGACCCGAATCGTCAACGGGGCAGGCTTCTCTCCCGGCCGGCTCAATAATTCGAGCAAACGTGTTGCTGCCTGACGCCCCATTTCCGAAGGAAATGTCCGCATTGTCGTCAATGTGGGGTGGCTGTGAGCGGCCCAGCTGATGTCGTCGAAACCGGTAACGGCCATGTCGTGTGGTACATTCACTCCGAGCCGGCGGGCTTCGCCGATGAACCCGATCGCGACCGCATCATTGACTGCGACGATCGCATCGGCATCAGGATACTTCTCGAAGGTCGTACGGGCCGCCTCCACTCCGATGTCGGTGGTAGTATCCTCGAACATAATCACTCTCGGTTCGAGCTCGTGTGCCCTCATCGCGTTCTCGTATCCCCGGCGGCGTTCTGCCGAGCTGATCCAGTGCGAAGGACCGCTGATAAATACGATTCGCTTGCGACCAGAGCTTCTAACGAGGTGGTGCGTAATCTCCTCTGCGCCACGCTCGTTCTCGTGGAGGACGATATCGAGTCCACTTACCCCTGAGAGACCGTCGACGTGCACAACCGGCATTCCCATATTTACGAGTTCCTGCACGAAGCCCGCCGACAGCGTTGGCCCCTCAAGAATCAATCCATCAACTCGTTGCTGTCGAAGAATCCGAAGCTCACGAGGTTTACGCAACTCGTCATCGGAAATTCCGGCGATCAACAGGCTGTATCCTGCCGCTTCGAGCACTTCCAGAACGCCGGATTGATCGCTTGAGGCGGTAACGAGCTGAGTTGAAACCGGTCGCCTGTACGACAGAAAGGCCACAGTCATCGACTTGTTAGTCGACAGACTGCGCGCGGCACCATGCGGCGAGTAACGCATTTCCCGTGCCGCGGCAAGCACTTTCGACCGGGTCGCTTCGCTGATACCGGGGTGATGCGTCATGACACGAGACACCGTCGAGACCGACACGCCAGTCGCTTGTGCGATGTCTTTGAGCGGTACATGTTCCATACTGTGCTATAGGTATGAGAAAATGATAGTCATGTCAATGCAAAACATGTGCAAAACTTTGCATAACTAGACGCTGACGGGGCTCATGTCGTGAACGAGAACGGCGAGGAAACGAGTCGGGGCCATGGATAGATAAACCGAGTGACATACGCCTAATATTGAGCCCTCGCTCCAAGAT
>RECN01000093.1 GCA_007694005.1 Spirochaetaceae bacterium | reverse complement strand
CGGCCGGAAGCGAGATCGAGCGGCGCGGACCGTACGGAACGGTTGAACGACGCCGATATGACCTTGCGGGCCGACTTGCCGCGGTGGCAAGCGAGGCGCCGGGGTCGGTGGGACGCGTAGCAGGAGGTGCAGCCGGCGGGAGAGCGTACGCGTACGCCGCTCGAGGCCAGGTGGTTGCCGTGGAGCGAAATCACCACCGGGGGAACACCCCTGATTTCGGCTCGGCTACTCTGAATCCGGCACTACCGGTCCAAACAACTCCTCAAATGAACTCGACTTATACCAGTACCATTCGGCCACACGCTCACGGTCGGCCGGATCGCTGTGAATAATGTTGACGCCATCGAGAGACCGTAGCAATCCTGACGCGTCGTACAGGTACCAGTATCGCTCCGTCTCGCTGTCGCCTGTCCAGAGGTGGCGTTCCCGTCGGAAGAGTCCGTCTCCTGAGCAGCAACTCCAGAGACCAGGGCAAGCCCGACAATAAAAAAAGCGATACGGTGTTTCATGCCTCATCGTAGAAAATGCCTTCCTGCGTTGCAAGACTGGAAACATTACGTCCTCCCGGACAACCCCTGCGAAGGGCCAGGCGTCTGGTAACCATGATCCGTCAAATCATAGGTATCGCCAACGGTTTGCGGCTTCGGCGCTGATCGGCTACGGTTCGGATTGAAAGAGGTGTACCATGAAAATAGCTATTTTCGGCGCTACAGGCGGGATCGGCCGGGAACTGATCGCACAGTCGCTTCGCAGGGGACATGCCGTTACTGCATTTGTTCGTGATCCCGCTCGTCTCCAGGAGTATACGGATCGGATAACGGTTCTGACCGGAGACATTTTTGATGCGGACGGCGTCGCTCGCGCTGTAGAAGGGCAGGATGCAGTCATCTGTGCCCTGGGCTCGAAGGATCTGAAAAAGACAAGCGTCCGCGCGACCGGCACGAGCAACATCATACAGGGCATGAAACAGAAGGGTGTTGAGCGCCTGATCGTGGTGTCTGCCATGGGTATCGGGTCAAGCTGGAACACACTCTCGCTGTTCAACCGACTGTTCTTTGCCACACTGTTGAAAAATACGCGGTCCGACCATGAAGCACAGGAGGCTGTGGTCACAGCAAGCGGTCTCAAATGGACGATCGTTCGGCCGAGCGGACTCGTTGATACGCCGGGAACCGGTGTGTACAGCCTTGGAGAAGACATCCGCGCGAGGACCTCGAAGATTTCGCGCGCCGATGTAGCCGACCTGATGCTGAACGAATTGTCGGACGGAGCGTTAGTTCACAAAGCCGTCACGATTACGAACTAAGGCCGTTGAGCTGCTGCCCGGGACGTGAGATGATCCCTCTCCGGAGGACAACACATTGAGTCAGTCATCGCGTGTTCCAGGCGTTTTCGAGATGCTGAAAATCGGGATAGGGCCGTCGAGTTCCCACACCCTCGGTCCCTGGCGCGCTGCCGAGGGCTTTGTCCTGCAGCTGAAGGGAGCGGGGGTGCTGCATGCAGTTACACGGGTGCGGGTCGAACTGTATGGGTCGCTCGCCCTTACGGGCAGGGGGCATGGTACGGACATAGCCCTGATCATGGGGCTCACCGGTGCGGACCCGGTTACCGTGCCGCTTGAAGACGTGCACGCGGTACCGCAGCGGGTACGGTCTGAGCAGCGCCTGAACATCGCGGGGGCGCACGCAGTCCGCTTTGAGTACAACGACGACATTGTCTACCACCGGGATCAGCGCCTTCCCGGGCACGCCAACGGCATGATTTTTTCGGCTGTCGACGGGGCAGGGGAGACGCTTCTTTCGAGTACCGCGTACTCGATCGGCGGCGGGTTTGTCGTCTTTGAGGGTGATGAGCATACCGACGCAGGGCGTACGGTCCCCCACGACGTTTCAACCGGTGCGGCGCTTCTGGCCTGTTGCCGGAGTACATCCTGTTCTCTTGCAGACATCGCCCGGGAAAACGAGCTCGCGCACTGTACCGAAACCGAGCTTGACGCGGGGCTTGCCGCGATATGGCGGGTCATGCGCGAGGCGGTGCACCGGGGGTGTTCTGCCTCCGGCATCCTCCCCGGAGGTCTTGAGGTTCACCGAAGAGCACCGGATCTGGTCAGGCGGGTAACCGGCATAGAGATACCAGCGAACGCCGACGACTGGTTTGCCCGGCTGGAGAACACGCAACCGGACTTTGCGCGCACGCTGAAGTTTGTCGGCGCCTTTTCGATCGCGGTAAACGAGGAAAACGCAGCCTTCGGTCGCATTGTGACAGCACCCACCAACGGCTCCGCCGGGGTCATTCCTGCGGTACTCCTGTACTACCGATACCTGTCGCCGATGCAGGTGAGCGAGCGCGACGTTTATGACTTTCTCCTGGTCGCCGGGCTCATCGGGGGCATCTTCAAGACTGGTGCGACGATCTCGGCTGCCATGGGCGGGTGTCAGGCAGAAATTGGCGTTTCATCTGCGATGGCAGCAGCAGCGCTCACCGAAGGACTCGGGGGCTCACCCGAGCAGGCGGTCATGGCTGCGGAAATTGCCATGGAACACCACCTGGGACTGACTTGCGATCCGATCGGCGGGCTCGTGCAGATTCCCTGCATAGAGCGCAACAGCATGGGCGCGATCAAGGCGATCACGGCGGCCCACATCGCCCTCGAAAGCGAGAGCGAACGCGCCAAAGTCAGCCTCGACGCGGTGGTAAAGACCATGTGGGAGACCGCGCAGGACATGAACACCCGCTACAAGGAGACATCCCTCGGTGGACTCGCGGTGAACGTGGCGGTCAGCATTCCGGAGTGCTGAGCCTTCAGTAAAATTTGACATCAGTATGTGTTAGATGTACTGTAAAAGTATGCGTACGACATGTGAATTTGATGATGATTTAATGCGGAGAGTGCGCGAGGTTGCGGCCGAGCGGGGCTGCAGCATGAAGGTTGCGCTGAACGATGCACTTCGAGCCGGGCTTACAGAATCACGCGGTGCTCAAGGTGGTAGCTGGACCTGCCCTTCGTATGATCTTGGTACCGCAAAAGTGGATTACGCACGGGCATGGGAGCTTGTCGATACACTCGATGCCGAGTCGGTCGCCGAGAAACTGAGGCTCCGAAAGTGATCATTCCCGATCTGAACGTGCTCCTGTACGCGATCGACCGAACCTCACCCCGACACGAAGACGCACACTCGTGGCTTGAGTCGACGCTCAATGACGGTAGCGAGGACTTCGGAATTCCTTTCGTTGTTCACCTTGGATTTCTCCGCTTGAGTACGTCTGCGCGTCTGTTTCCAAATCCTCTGTCGGTGGATGAAGCCTGCCAGTGGCTTGATCATGTGTGGGAGAACCCCTTCGTTGTCTCGGTGCATCCGGGGAAGGCGCATCGCAGTATCCTGCGCCATCTCCTCCTGGGTCTGGGAACCGGGGGCAATCTGGTTACCGACACGCATCTTGCGGCGCTCGCACTGGAAAACGATGCGACGGTCGTTACCGGCGATCGCGATTTCCAGCGCTTTCCCGGTCTCAAACTCACGCTGCTTTTTTAATAGCCCGCTGCTCGGCTTCATTACACATAGACAAGATAAAAAATTACCGATAAGTTAATACCCATATAGCGTGAGGTATAAGCATGAACGCAGACGGTGAACTTGAGAAACTTGTCGAATGGGTGGAAGGGGTCCGCAAGCGGGTACACGAGATCGCCGGGGAGTGGCAGGACGAGGAAGGGAGCCTGATCATGATCCTGCACGCAATACAGGATGAGATCGGCTACATTCCCCGCGGAGTCGCGAACGAACTCGCCAAAGCGACCGGCATAAGCCTCGCGCGCATCTACGAAGTCATCACCTTTTATACCTACTTTCGGCTCACCCCGCCGGGGAACCACGAGATTCACGTGTGCATGGGTACGGCGTGTTACCTGCGGGGGGCAGAGTCCATTCAGGCCAAACTCCTGCAGCAGATCGATCTCATGAAAGCAGCTGGTGGTGCCAAGGATGACTTCCAGGTCGACTGCGTGCGCTGCATCGGCTGTTGCGGGCTGTCCCCTGCCGTCGTTATGGATGGGAAGACCTACGGGCGGCTGAATCCGGAAGACTCGCCTGAGATCCTCAAACAGAAGCCGGGGGTGTAATTACATGGACAAACAGCCGTTGACCGCGCGTGAACTCGACACGTTTGTACAGGAAGCTTCCGTGGCAGAGCGTTGGATACGGGTCGGTATGGACACCGGGGGCATCGCCGCCGGTGCCCAGGAAGTATACGACGCACTTATCGAAGCGCGGGATTCCAGTGGTCTGGACATCGACATACAGCAGACTGGATCCATTGGTCTGTCGTACGCGGATCCCGTGGTTCTGGTGGGAGGCAATGACCTTCCGACGCTTGTACTCGGTGACATGGATGCCGATTCGGCCCGAGAGCTCTTCGCAGGGTATTTCCGCGACGGGCGACTGCTTGACGATCGGGTGATCGCGACGAAGGACCGAGGTACAGATTTCGACGGTACCCAACAGCAGGTAATTCTGGTTAAGGATACCGGAGATGGTGACAGCCACCACCGGACCACGATTTTCCAGAACCTGATTCGCGAAGATCTCGAGGCTCGTGGACTTGATCAGAAGATCGCTGTAGTCCGTGCTCTGGATATGGGTCTGTATCACCGTGGTGTCTGCGTCCAGATGCTGCCTTCGCGGGTCACATACGCTTCGGTAACCGGAGCTGATATCCGGCGGCTCGTGGATGAAAGTCTGCGCAATGGCATAGTGCTTGACGACCTACTCGTACCGGGCGGTGATCCGCAGGAACGCATCTCCATGCGTAACTGTGGAAGCATCGATCCATCGGAACTCGAGTCCTACCTTCGTGCCGGCGGCTACCAGGGGCTGAAACGAGCGCTCGTAGACATGAATCCGGAGCAGGTCATAGAAGAGCTGAAAACCAGTGGTCTGCGTGGCCGGGGTGGAGCAGGGTACCCGACCTGGCTGAAGTGGAAAAACACACGGGGGCAGGAATCCGACCGGCGGATCGTAATCTGTAATGCCGACGAGGGAGACCCCGGCGCGTTCATGGACCGGAGTATACTCGAAGGCGATCCTCATTCTGTTCTCGAAGGTATGCTGATAGCTGCCTACGCTATAGGGGCGGACACGGGGTTCTTCTACATTCGGGTCGAGTATCCGCTTGCCGTTAAACGCGTGCAAAAGGCGATCAAGCAGTGCCGTGAAGCGGGGCTGCTCGGCGAGAACATTCTCGGTACCGGTTTCTCCTTCGACGCGAAGGTCAGGTTTGGCGCGGGTGCTTTTGTCTGCGGCGAGGAGACCGCGCTGATCGCCTCGATTGAGGGGCGTAGGGGCAGTCCTGAGCCCCGCCCGCCGTATCCGTCTATCAAGGGGCTGTGGGGTAAACCGACGAGCATCAACAACGTCGAAACCCTCGCCACTGTTTCTGCGATTCTCGAAAAGGATGGAAACTGGTATGCGGGATTCGGGACCGAGGAATCACGCGGGACCAAAGTATTCGCCGTTACCGGTAAAGTCAGGAACCCTCAGCTCGTTGAGGTTCCTATGGGAACTCCTATTCGTACGATCATTGAAGACATCTGCGGAGGTGCCGGGCACGGGTCACCGATCAAGGCCGTGCAGACCGGAGGACCGTCCGGCGGGGTAATTCCTGTGGATAAAATGGACACGCCGGTTACCTACGAAGCACTTCTTGAACTCGGTTCAATCATGGGTTCTGGCGGGATGCTCGTCATGGACGAAAGCGACTCCATGGTCGATGTGGCAAAGTTCTATCTTGGCTTCTGCGTCGAGGAGTCCTGCGGGAAGTGTGCTCCCTGTCGCGTCGGTGGGTTCCAGATGCTGAGTCTTCTGAAGAAGATTCATGCGGGGGACGGAGTAGTGAGCGATCTCGACACCCTGCGCGATATCTGCGTCTGCATGCAGACAGCCTCTCTCTGCGGACTCGGACAGACTGCACCAAACCCGGTGCTCTCGACTCTGAAGTACTTCGAACACGAGTATCTCGATCTTGTCACGACACCCGAAACAGTCACTTCAAACGGTAAAGGGCGGAAACATGGTTGAAGCAGCGACAACGGTAAAAGCAAAGATCAACGGCGCTCCGGTTGAAGTGCCCGCAGGCACAAGCATTCTTGACGCTGCCCGCATGGCAGGGGTTCGCATTCCGACGCTCTGTTCGGATCCTGATCTGCTTCCCACTTCCGCGTGCGGCCTGTGCATCGTGAAGATCGCCGGGAGTAACAAACATCCGCGCGCGTGTGCCACGGCACTTCAGGACGGAATGGAAGTCACCACTCACGATGGCGATCTGACACGGGTCAGGCGAACCGTGCTTGAGCTCATTCTCTCGACTCACCCGAACTCCTGCCTTACCTGCGGGCGCAACGGAAGCTGCGAGCTTCAGACGCTGCTTGGAGAGTTCGGTGTCCCGGAAGACCGCCTGGAGAAGCGGATCTGCGACGTTCCTTCGGACCGGTCGAACGGTTCCATCACCATAGACTTCAGCAAGTGCATTAACTGTGGCCGCTGTGTGCAGGTATGCCAGCAGGTCCAGAACGTCTGGGCCCTGTCGTCTCTGAACAGAGGCATTCACACCCGCGTTGCCCCCGCCGGTGATATCCTGCTCGCGCAGTCACCGTGCATCAAGTGCGGCCAGTGTGCGGCTCATTGCCCGACCGGAGCGATTGTCGAACACGACGAGACCTCAACAGTCTGGGACGCGCTGCGCGATCCTGAGCTCTTTGTTTCCGCGCAGATCGCTCCGGCGGTCCGTGTGGCAATCGGGGAAGAGTTCGGGTATCCACCGGGGACCAACCTTACCGGTCAGATTCACGCCGCGCTGCGCCGCGTCGGTTTTGACGCGGTGTTTGAGACACCGGTGACCGCAGACCTGACTATTATGGAAGAAGCGACCGAGTTCATGAAGCGCTTCACCGAGGGATCGGGTCCGCTGCCGATCATTACCTCCTGCTGCCCGGCATGGACCGACTACATGGAGAAGAATCATCAGGATTTCATAGAGAACTTCTCCACAGCAAAGAGCCCCCAACAGATGCTCGGTGTGCTCGCCAAGACCTACTATTCGGAGAAGAAGGGCATAGACCCGGCCAAGCATTTCCAGGTTTCGATCATGCCCTGCACGGCGAAGAAGTACGAACTCGAACGCACCGATGAGATGTTTGCCTCCGGGTATCAGGATGTCGATGTGACCCTCACGACCCGGGAAATCGCACGTCTGATCAAACAGTCAGGGCTCGTGTTTCAGGATATGCCCGAAGAAGACGCCGACTCGCTTCTCGGTCAGTATTCCGGTGCGGGTACTATTTTCGGTACGACCGGTGGCGTCATGGAAGCGGCGCTGCGGACTGCACACTATATGGTAACCGGAGAGAATCTTGCGAAAGACGCGCTTGAAATCCTGCCGGTCCGGGGAATGAAGGGCGTCAAAGAAGCCGAGATCGATATTTCGGGTACGAAGGTGCGGGTGGCCATTGCTCACGGTATGGGTAATGTCGACGCCTTGCTCGAAAAGGTTCGTGACGCCCGCTCACGCGGAGAGTCTCTGTACGACATGATCGAAGTCATGGCCTGCCCGGGAGGCTGCCTCGGCGGCGGCGGCCAACCCTACAACATCAGCGAGAACATCCGCATACAGCGAATGGAGGGCCTGTATCAGGACGATCGCGATCGTGAGCTTCGCTTCGCACACGAAAATCCGGCGATCAAGGAACTCTACCGCGATTTCCTCGGAGAACCCATGGGCCCGAAAGCGCATGAGCTGCTGCATACAACCTACACCGCTCGAAAGAAGTACAAGCGGTGATAACACACGTGTACCGCTTTCAGGAGGCACTGATATGACCACTGTAATACCCGTCGCTCACCGTAGCGATGAAACCCGAACGCTTGAACTACTCGGGATCGCTTCGATCGCGTTTTTCGTGCCCTTTCTGCTTGGAGGTCCGCAGCTCCTTGTTGGAACAGTCGTAAACGGAGCGCTGATCTACGCAGCCCTGCGCGGGCGGTGGACACGGTTGCTTCCGATCGTGTTGCTGCCGAGCATTGCGGTGCTGTCGCGCGGCATGATTTTTGGTGGTCTGACACCATTTCTCGTGGTGCTCATGCCTTACATCTGGCTCAGCAACGTGATCCTCGTCTCTGGCATACGATTCTGTTCGTTTGGACGGTGTCCCGCCGCGGTCGCGGTTATCGCCTCGTGTGCGTTCAAGGTCGCGTTTCTCTATACATCAGCCTCGCTGCTCGCGCAGAACGGCCTGATCCCCGAGGCCATGGTGCACGCGATGGGAACGGTGCAGTTTATCACCGCACTCGCGGGAGCAGGGCTCGTCGGTCTCGGGGCCGCGATCAGCCCTACGATCAGGTCCGCTTCGCGGCAAGCGAGATAATCGAGGCGGGTCCTGAGTGTTTCGGACCCTCGGATATGGTGCGCTGTGCGTGCGTAAGCGAATCAAACGTGAAGTCCGGAAGTCCTGCCTGTAATTCTTCGACGGTGAACATCATCGCCGGGTCAGGCGGGCCACCGCTTGTGAGCCCGGTGAGGCGCTGCTCGGGATGGAACCACTCCGCGATCAGAACACCACCCGGGCGCACGGCCTCCCGGATTGTACGGAACAGATCCTGCTTCCGTTCCGGCGCCACGTGAAACCAGGTCGCTACGACCAGATCAAATGGTTCTTCAGCGCGCCAGGCGAGCGCGTCGGCGCAGACTGTTTTTACTGAGACGCCTCGGGATTGCGCGAGGGCCCGGGTTTTCTCAAGGCCCACCGGGGAGCTGTCCACCGCTGTTACCGCGTAGCCCTGTTCTGCGAGATAGACTGCGTTGCGACCCTCCCCGCAGGCGAGCTCGAGCGCCCGGCCGCCGCGAATAGCCGGGTAACGCTGCAGTGCCTCAACGACCCAGGCGTTTGCCTCGGTTCCGTATATGTAGTCCGTGCCCGCAAAACGGGCGTCCCAGGGACTTTGTGTGTCTGGTGTTTCTGCCATAGGTTTACCTTCCGAGTATAACGTCGATGCCCGTGAGTATCTGTTCTATATAGCCAGGCGCGAGTATGCCGACACGAGTGGTCAGATCGGATCGGTCGACCGTAACAATCTGAGAAACGTTTGCGACGGAATCTCGATCCAGGCCGGTGACCGAGCACGGTAAAAGCACGTTCCCTGGAGCGTCTGCCCAGCGAAGATTACTGGTAAGAACGACGCACACGACAGTAGCGATCCGACTTCTGTTTAGAGGATTGCCCTGCACAACTACGACTGGTCGGCGGAACCCCGGTTCAGATCCTGAAGGTTCAGCAAGCTCTGCCCACCAGATTTCTCCTTGAACGATCACCACTCGCTTCGCTTGAGCGTTGCGGCTGTGGATGCTTTCACAGCCTGGTCTGGTTGCTCGTTGAGGGTATCAACGACCGTGTTCATGGCCTCGGTTACACGCTGCGGGGCGTGCCTGTCTACGTACTCCCTTAGTGCTTCGCTGAATACTTTGCTTCTGGATGCGTTCCGGAGGGCCGCGAGCTGCTCGACCTCATCGAACAGCTCATCCGGAATCGATACGGCAGTTTTCATACTTTTAGTATAACCGACGATCGACCGATCTTCAATACTGCTTGTGTCTATCGATACGCCTCCAGCGGAGCGCAGCTGCACACGAGATTGCGATCGCCCTGCACGTTGTCGACCCGGCCCACCGCGGGCCAGAACTTGTTTGTGCGCGTCCATGGATCCGGGTACGCACCTTCTTCGCGCGTGTACGGTCTGTCCCATTCGGTAGAGGTCACGTCTTCGAGGGTGTGTGGTGCCATGCGAAGCGGGCTCTCTTCCAACGCTATGTCGCCGCGGCGGATCTGGTCTATCTCGCCGACTATGCTGATCATCGCGTCGCAGAAGCGGTCGAGCTCCGCGCGGTTCTCGCTCTCGGTCGGCTCGACCATGAGCGACCCGTGAACCGGCCATGACATGGTCGGTGCGTGAAAGCCGTAGTCTGCGAGACGCTTGGCGATGTCTTCTACGGTAATGCCGGTCTCTTTTTCCATGGCCCGGAAGTCAAGGATGCATTCATGGGCGACGCGTCCGCTCTTGCCGGTATAGGCGATCGGTATGTGCGGTGCGAGGCGGGTGGCGATGTAGTTCGCGTTGAGGATCGCCTGTTCGGTCGCTGCGCGAAGGCCGTCGCTTCCCATCATTGCGATGTACCCGTAGGCAATCGGAAGGACCCCGGCGCTTCCAAGCGGTGCGCTGACAATGACGCCGGTCGGGCCGGGCTTATCGAGCGTTCCGGGAAGGAAGGGGGTCAGATGGCTCGCGGTGAGAACCGGACCAATGCCGGGGCCACCGCCACCGTGTGGTATAGCAAATGTCTTGTGCAGGTTCAGGTGGCAAACGTCGGCGCCGATCTCGCCTGGGCTCGTGATTCCTACCTGGGCGTTCATGTTCGCGCCGTCCATGTAGACCTGCCCGCCGTGGTCGTGGACGATCGCGATGGCGTCGCGAATTTTCTCTTCGAACACGCCGTGCGTCGAGGGGTAGGTAACCATCATGGCCGCCAGGCGATCACGGTGTTCGTCGGCCTTCGCCTTCAGATCTTCGAGGTCGATGTCTCCGTTGTCGGCGCTCTTGACGACGACGACTTCCATGCCGGCAATGATCGCACTCGCCGGGTTGGTCCCGTGGGCTGAATCGGGCACGAGACACACGGTACGCTGCAGGTCGCCGCGGCTTCGGTGCCACGCGCGGATTACGAGCAGTCCGGTGAACTCCCCGTGAGCGCCGCTGTTCGGCTGCAGCGTGCAGCCGTGAAAGCCGGTAATGTCCTTGAGCCACGCGGACAGCTCATCTGCGAGGATCGTGTATCCGCCGGCCTGCCACGCCGGTGCGTAGGGGTGTATGGAGGCGAACTCGGGCCACGAGATCGGCTCCATAGCCGCCGCGGGGTTGAGCTTCATGGTGCAGCTGCCGAGGGCTATCATCGAATGCGCGAGCGAGAGGTCGCGGTTCTGCAGCTCGGTAATGTAGCGCAGCAGCGATGTTTCGCTGTGGTAGCTGTTGAACACACGCTGTTCGAGGTAGGGGGTACTGCGTTCGAGTGCCGGGGATGGTCGCCAGACGGTAGAACCCATTCGCTCCGTCAGGCAGTCTACGCCGAGGGAGATGCCGAGCGCCTCAAGGAGTGTCGAGAGCTCGGCGACGTCGGTGCGCTCGTCGAGGCTGATACCGAGGCTGCCGTTCGCGTGGGGCCGCAGGTTAAACCCGCGCTTGAGCGCTGCGGTAAGAAGCCGCTGCTGCGTGACCGCGTCGCTCTGTATAAGCACGGTGTCAAAGCTCGTTCCCTCGAGAACCGAAAACCCGTGCTCCCGCAGGATCTCTTTGAGCGTTGCCGTGAGCAGCGAAATGCGGCTTGCGATGCGGCGCAGTCCCTCGGGCCCGTGGTATACCGCGTACATGGATGCCGTGATGGCCAGGAGCACCTGCGCGGTGCAGATGTTGCTCGTCGCCTTGTCCCGCCTGATGTGCTGCTCGCGGGTCTGAAGCGCGAGGCGCATCGCCGGGCGGCCGCGGCGGTCGGTACTGACACCAATGAGTCTTCCCGGCATGAGCCGCTTGTGAGTTTCTCTGGTTGCGAGAAACGCCGCGTGTGGACCTCCGTAGCCGAGCGGGACACCGAAGCGCTGGCTGTTTCCGACCACAATGTCGGCACCCCATTCTCCCGGTGGCGTAAGGAGCGTGAGCGCGAGCAGATCGGTTGAGACGATGGCAAGCGCTGAGGCGGCGTGAAGGTCTTCGACGAGGCGGCGGTGGTCGTGCACGAGTCCGTCGGTTGCCGGATACGCGAGGATGCCCGCGACATCACCCTGTTCGATCTTCCAGTCCTGTTCCGCTGCTTCGATCAGATCGATGGACAGCGGTTCGGCTCGTACCCGCAGGTGCGCGATAATCTGGGGGTGAAGCCCCGTGCTGACCCACACGCGGGCGCGCTCGTCGGCGCCTGATCGTCGCTTCACCGCGCGTACGGCCATGACCATTGCTTCGGCTGTCGTAGTCGCTTCGTCGAGCATGGACGAGTTCGCGATCTCCATGCCGGTGAGGTCGGTCACCATGGTCTGGAAGTTCAGGAGCGCCTCGAGCCTTCCCTGCGAAATCTCTGCCTGGTAGGGGGTGTACTGCGTGTACCAGCCCGGGTTCTCGAGGATCATCCGGCGGACGATCGCAGGGGTAATCGTGTCGGCGTATCCCATGCCGATGAGGCTGCGCAGAACGCTGTTGTGCGAGCCGATTCCTTTCAGTGAGGCCTGAAGCTGCTCCTCGGTCAGTGCCTGCGGAAGCGCGAGTGGAACAGGTCGATGTATGCTGCTCGGAATGGTCTCGGCTATGAGCTCTTCCATGGAAGCAGCCCCGATCGCGGCGAGCATGTCCTGACGCTCGGTCGCGCCGGGGCCGATGTGCCTGCCGGCGTATTCCCGGTGCCGGTCGAGAAGCTCACCAACCGGTGGCGCGGTCCGGTACTGCGGCCGGTAGACCGGTCCCTTGTTCTGTCGGGCCTGTGCGGTCCTGCTGTGAATCTGTATCTGCAGGGGTGCGGATGCCGGGACCGACGCGTCCACATACGCGTTCGCGATAAACGCGTCGAGCGACGGAGCCTTGCCACCGGAGACGACGACGCCGACTTCGGCTCCCGCTGTGTCGAGAACGGGGTAGCCCTCGCGGGGCACAGCCGACTGCTCCATGACGAGACGGCGAAGCGTGCGTGCAGGTTTTTCTTTCTTTCGGGTGATGATCGCCTCGCGTCCGCAGAACTCGTGCTCGAGGTCGCAGGCCCACAGCAGTCGTGCTTCAACCGGGGTGAGCTCCTCGGTCAGCTCGTGTCCGTACAGTGCGAAACCCGCCTCGAGACGAAGGCTGTCGCGGGCTCCGAGTCCGACCGGAAGCGCCTCGACCCTGAGTCGTTCCGCCGCCTCGAGCAGACCCTTCCAGATCGAAACCGTGGCGTCTGCCGGAGGGAAGAGCTCAAACCCGTCTTCTCCCGTGTAGCCGGTTCGCCCGACGAGGACCTCTCGGCCTTCGATTCCCAGGCTTGTCACGCCGAAGCGGGGAAGGTCATTCGTGTAGCCGGGAACACAGGCTGCGAGTATGGCCTCGGCTCGCGGTCCCTGCAGGGCAATCATGTCCAGTTCGGCGGAGACATCCTCGAGCGTCACGTCGAGGCTGCTGTTCTGTGCGGGCAGGTGAGCGGTCAACCACGCGATGTCGCGGTCCCTGCGCGAGGCGTTTATCACCACCAGATAGCGATCGTCCCCGGTGCGGTATATAAAAAGGTCGTCTATGATGCCGCCGTCCTCGCGACAGAGCAGCGCGTAGGTGCTCATGCCTTTGGCGATGGATGAAACGCTGGCGGTTACCTGCTGTTCGAGCCACGCCGCAGCGTCGCGTCCCTGGACCATGAGCCTGCCCATGTGGGAGACATCAAAGAGACCGGCCGAGTTTCGCGTAGCGATATGTTCGCGGATCGTTCCCGCGCGGTAGTTGAGGGGCATTTCCCAATCGGAAAAGTTGATGAAGCGGGCGCCGGCGTCGACGTGCCACTGGTACAGGCTGGTACGGTTCATGAGGTCTCCCTTCTGAAATGCGCCCTGTCCTGGAACCTGAGAGATTTTCCCGCGCGGTACACACCGCGACAGGCGTTCCCCTTCGGTGCACCACGTATCCCGCGGTGGCTCTCCAGAGCGTTACCCGTACCATCGATCCTGTAGCCTGAGAGATTCAGAAGCGTCTCTTCAGGAGACGCAGTCCTTGCACCTTCGGCGGCATTCGGCAGCGAATGCGCTCTCTCGACGGAACTAATATGTATGTCCGAAACATACGTTTGTGGTCGTGAACTGTCAAGATAAGCCGGATGAAAAGAGCCCGGGGTAGACGTTGTATCCGGCTAAATAAAGCGCCTGCCTGAGACGTGAAAGGCGCGAGCTGAAATCGTCCCAGTCGTCGGTGCCTGGAGCGCCGGTCCAGAGTCCTTCGCTGATCGCCGCGAGGCGTACAATGCCCATGTATTCCGCCTGCCTGAGCGACTGCACGCCTTCGGTCCACAGGTTCGCCTGACCTCCGAGTATCCGGCTCCCCCGCGCTGCGTCGAGGGTGTCTGCCAGGTAGTGATCCGGCTCAAACGAAGAGCTGTCGCGCACGCTGCATACGCCGAGCCGGCCGCTCTCTGCCTCGTCGTCGAGATGCTTGTGGTCGAGGTACGCCCGCTTGCTTTGCGGGGCGAGAACGATATCGTAGCCCGATTCGAGCGCCGCTTTCGCGAACTCTGGTCCCCGCCAGTTCACGATGATCGTCTCCCGGGGGAGATCGAGCTGCGACGCCTCGTCCCATGCGACCGGCCGTTTTCCGAGGGACAGCACCGTTTCAGCCATCCCCCGGACAATGACCTGATACAGGTCATCCACTCCCGAAAGCCCGTGGCCGGCAATGTATTCCCGGCACTCGTCGGACTGCTGCCACGTAGTCGTCAGCACCTCGTCCCCACCGATGTGAATGAACGGACCCGAGAAGAGCGAGGAAACATCAGCAAACACCGACTCGACGAAGGCCTTCGTAGTAGCGCCGACCGGCGAGATTACCGCGTCGAAAATACCCCACCGGGTCTCGACCCCCGGCGGCGAACCCGTGCAGCCGAGGTCGGGATACGCGGTAAGCGCAGCGCTTGCGTGCCCCGGCAGGTCGATCTCGGGTACAAGCGTAATGCCGAGCATGACGGCTGTCATGTCGAGCGCGCGGAGCTCGTCGCGGGTGTAGTGTCCGCCGTAGCGACCGTGCTCGCTCGTACCGTCGTGGCGCCACGCACCCACATCGGTCAGATCAGGGTAATCGCTGATTGGAACGCGCCAGCCCTGATCGTCGGTCAGATGCAGATGGAAGCGGTTCAGGCGAAAGAGCCAGACCAGATCGAGCAGTCGATGCAGCGTGCCGATCGGGAAGAAGTGTCGTGCGGTGTCGAACATGAAGCCACGCCACCCGTGGTGAGGAGCATCCTCGATGTGTACAGCCGGCAGCCGGTGCTCTTGCTGCGGTTCGTGCTGGGCCGCCTGCAGCCCGCCCGATACACCTTCGGATGACTGCAACAGCAGCGCCTGAACAAGGGTCGCAAAGCCGGCCGCGACACCGGGCGTGCCGCCGGCATGAATCTCGATCCGCTCTGGGGTCACCGTAAGCGTATAGCGTTCGGACGCACGGTCGGGTGTAATGCTGACTGACAGGTGCGCGCTACGAGGATCGGCTGTCAGGGCCCATTGGCCGGGGCGCGTACGTGCCAGGTGACCGGTGATCCGGGCGGCGGCGACGAAGACTGTTTCCGCGATAGCGCGGCAGTGATCATCACCACAGTATACGTTCATGGTCTCCGGGACGACAAAGCCGCCGTCTGTCGGTTCAACAGAGCGTGGGCGCGGTACCAGCGATGTCCAGATTGTTGTTGTTGCTGCCATGGTTATATTCCTTCCAATCGTCCTCGAGGTCACACCGGGGCCGAAGGTTTAATACGTCGAGCGCAGGTGCCGTGCTGAGATTGTATTTAGCTTCCCCGGTCCCGTCGTGTGCTCCAGAGGGCTTCCGACCCACATTCGCACGCTTCGGCACACCGACGGTGATGATGTTCGTATGTCTCTCGATTCTCCGGGTAACATCAGAAACCCGTTGTCGCCGAAGTGCACGTCGGAGTCCGTGGATTGAAACGTTACCCAGAACGCCGGAGCTTCGGTGCACTCCACGCGAACGGTTCGGTCGCCGTCGGTCTCGATTTCCTCGATGCGTAGTCGTGGATGCTCAATGTCACATCGCTTTGGTTCGGTCAGAAATGCCCAACCCCGTTCGACCGGAAGCCCGCCGCCGACCGCCGTGTCGCTTCGCGGCGGTGAGACGTCGCCGGGCCCGATCGCCTCCGACCACTCGGCGACGACAAATGCCTCCTGCGGGGGGAATGGAAGCGCGCTCAGCGGCCTGCGAGCGATTTCGGCGACCGAGTCGGCGTCGACGGTAACCGGAATCACCTGTTCGTCGAGTGTGTTACCCGTCCAATCCAGATACTTCACCTTCACGGCACCCGTGTTCGCTTCGGCGGTGTCGTTTGCAATCCAGACTTCGACCGCTTCATCGTGCACCTGACAGATGAGCCTGCGGGGAGCAAAGAACCGGCGCGCCTCGTGGTGAAGCAGCTTCAGCCGTCCGTCGTACTCGATACTCGACCACGAAACAACGGGCCACAGGTCGTTGAGTTGCCAGTACAGCGCCCCCATGCTTGTCGGCCGGCGACTTCGCCAGAAGTCAACGGCGGTTCGGATCGCAAGTGCCTGCTGCACCTGACTCAGGTACAGAAAGTTCTCGAAATCGAAGGGGAAGCGAAAGTAGCGGCACATGGTCTCGGTGACGACGGTGTTACCGCGTTCGTGACGCTGATGGTGCTCAAGGTCCGGTGATGTCGGATTGAACTGACTTGTATCGGTGAACTGTGCGACACCGTGGTGCGACGGGAACGACTGAAACCCGAACTCGGAGCAGAACCGAGGTGTGACTGTCCGATACGCAGAGAACGGCTTGCCCTCGTGCCACACGCTCCAGTAATGCATGTCGCCCTGACTGTCGTCGTGCCAGTTGTCCGAGAAGTCTCCTTCGCCGGCCGAAGGCGAGCTTGGCCAGAAGACCCTCCCCGGGTCGATATCCCTGACGGTACGGCCGACGACTCCGTCGTTGAGCCTGTCGTAGTCGATAAGGTAGCGGCCCGGGTTCTCGATCGACTCCGGGTACCAGCCGAGCGCTCCGACGTTCTCGTTGTTGCCGCACCAGAGTGCGATTGAAGGGTGGTGCTTCAGGCGCCGGACCTGGCAGGCTACCTCGGCACGCACCTCCTCTGCGAACCACTCCTGCGCGGGGTAGAGCGAGCAGGAAAACATGAAATCATGCCATAGAAGGATACCGAGTTCATCGCACAACTCATAGAATGTCGCGCGCTCGTACTGACCGCCACCCCAGACACGAAGCATATTCATGTTGGCTCCGACTGCCGCCTCGAGCAGATATCGGTATCGCTCGTCGGTCTGTCGCGAAGGGAGTGCATCGGTCGGTATCCAGTTTGCGCCTTTTGCCCACAGATCGCGCCCGTTTACCCGAAAGAACAGGCTGCGACCGGCGGTATCGTGTTCGCTTACCAGTTCGATCGTCCGAAACGCCGTTCGCACCCGCTGTGTCGCGTCGCCGACCGTGACCTCGATGCTGTACAGCGGCTGCTCGCCGTATCCGGCAGGCCACCACAGAAGCGGATCGTGAATCGACAATGACGCAATTAGGCGATGGACCAGACCCGCCGGTCCCGACGTAACATCCGCGACCGCTGCACCGGTCGTGTCTGCCACAAGCGTTCCGTCAGGAGCGAGGATCCGAGTTCGAATCGAGGCGAGGAGCGACGCGTCCAGGTCATCCCTGTTCGCGCACTCGATGTCAACCTCGACGGGTACAATCCAATCGCCGTCGGCATCCCTGTGAGGCAGTGCGCTCACGCGGGTCACCGTACAGCTTTCGACACGCTGTATCCTTATGGCACCATAGACGCCGGCCACCATGAGTGCTGGTCCCCAATCCCAACCAGCGTGGCACTGCACCTTGCGGACCAGATTCCGGTGCATGGACTGCACGGGATAGACGGTGTGCGGGACGGGGTAGGGAAGGGTTGCTGCCCGTGTTGCAGCGAGTCGCTCTGCGCTCTGGAAGGTAAGCCTTATCTCGTTGCGACCGGACCGAAGGGCCCCGGAAATGTCTGCTCTCACCGGCACGAACATATTGGTGCCGCTCCAGACGAACTGGCCGTTTACTTCGATTCGTCCAACGCAGTCGAAGGTGTCGATCGTGAGGATGCTACGCCCGACGGGACCGGCTTCTTCATCGGAGACGTCGAACGTTCTCACTGCAACCCAGTCGTGTGCTCCGACCCACTGTACGTCCAGCTCGTTCGTTCCGAAGTACGGGTCGGAAATCTTGTCGGCGGCGAGCAGTGCACTGTGGATATCGCCTGGAAACACGACGGGTACGGAACAGGTTTCGTCGACATTGCTCAGCTCCCAGACCCCGGAAAGATCGATCATAATCCGCTCCTCTGTCAGATTTTGCTTGACAGCCACTAAAAGCCGTGGAATGATTAAGTTGGTTTTTATATCAACCAACAGGAGTGTAGCACGGGTGGCGACAGCGGGCAAGCGTAATCGAATCATGAATCGTTCTCGCATTCTTCGTGCGATATGGCAGCAGCCAATGCGCAGTCGTGTGGAAATCGCCGCCCTTCTCGGACTCGACAAGTCAACGGTCTCAGGAATCGTGAACGAACTCGTCGAGTTAGGCCTTGTGCAGGAAGTCGCCGAGGGTGATGCCTCTCGCCAGGGTGGAAGACGTCCGGTTCAGCTGCAGATCGACCCGGGCTTCGGGTGTGTCCTCGGTCTGGAACTGCAACCTGGTCTGTTCCGTGCTTCGCTGTGCGACATGCACGGGAGCGTACTGAAGAGCTGGAAAGAAGAACGGTGGAGGGGAGATGCGGGCTTCTCCGAGTACGTTCTTGGTATCATTCGCGACCTGATCGCCGACGTTGGTGAAACCTGCACTTCGATTATGGGGATAGGAGTAGCGATGGGTGGCCTCATCAACTCGATTCGCAACGAGATAGCAGGCTCTATTCCTATGGGCATCTCAGGTTACGACTTTCAGAAAGAGATCTCCGAGAAACTCGCTATCCCGGTCATTGCGGAAAACGACGCAAACGCGTGTGCGTGGGGCGAACTGACGTTCCACCGAAGCCGGAACGTGCACGATTTTCTTTACGTGCTCGTGCAAATGAGAACCAGTCAGCCCGGACGGCATCTGTACGGTGGTATCGGTGTGGGAATCGGTGTGGTCATTAACGGAACCCTCTACCCGGGGGCAAACTTCACTGCCGGAGAGTTTCGCAGCGCCTTCTACGACGGCCAGGGGACCGGTCAGTTCTCACTGACCGACGCCGAGGCCGCACAGGTCGCAACGGATCCGGAAATACGGGAGCGATTCTTTCGTGAACTCGCACGGAACGTCGCGGTCATCATCAATGTCATGAATCTCGATCACCTTTTTATCGGTGGCGACATTCTCGCGTATCAGGGTGAGGTAGAGACGCTGTTCGACGAAGAGATACAGCGTAACTGGCCGTACGATTCGCCGGTACAGTGCGAGATCGGACTGTCTTCTTTCGGCGAGAACGCGGTCGTATACGGTTCGGCGGGTATGATCCTCGAACGCATCTTCTCGGACCAGATTTTTCCTCTCGGTGATATTCGCAACCGGCATGGGCGGGCGGAGGTATTGAGTGACTTTAACGAGGCCGTTATGGGTCTCGGAGAACGGTAGTCCGGACACGGACGGGAGTGGCACGAACCTGGAACAGGTTCGTAAACAAACGGAGACAAGATGTCTCCACAAAAGGGAGGTGGCAGCAATGCTACAAAGAAAGATCTTCATGGTCGTCGCGATACTGGCGATCACAGCCGGTCTGACATTCGCTGGTGGGCGACGCGAAGCCGCGGATGGAAGGATAACGCTCCAGGTATTTCATTATCTTGATCTTGCGGATAACACATCCGTAGACAATTTTAACGAAGTACGGAGTGCCTTTGAGGAAGCACACCCGAACATCAACCTCGAGTTTGACTTTCTCTTTGATGAGGCCTATCACAACCGCCTGCAGGCAATGGCAGTCGCCGGACAGCTTCCGGATGTCATGTTCCTGTGGCCAGGAAAACGGACCGGAGACGTGACCGGTGCGGGTCTTGTTCAGGATCTGAGTCCCTGGATCGCAAACGTCGAAGACGAGTTTGCACCGGCGGCTCTCGACGCCCAGGGTCCCAATGGCGAGATCTGGGAGCTTCCCGAACAGATCACCGCTACTCATGTCATGTTCACGAATGAGCGCCTGCTCGACGAGCTTGGTCTAACGTTCCCCGAGACATTCGAGGAGCTTCTCGCTCAGGGTGATGTCATTCGCGATGCTGGATACATCCCCATCGCTATGGATAATGCCGGTGGATGGCAGATGCAGAGCACCCTGTTGAGTGCGCTGATCGAGCGTACCGGTGGTCGCGACTGGTTCGACCGCGCGCTTGTCGGCGACGCGAGTTTCACTGACCCGGAGTTTGTGCGGGCACTCGAAGTGATACAGACGCTATCCGAAGAGAACATGTTTACCCCTGGTGTTAATCAGGCCGAGTACGGACAGGCTCTGACCGATTTCGTCAACGAGCGCGCCGTCTACTTTATCGACGGTGGGTGGAGGACGAGCAACCTCGCGAGCGAGCTGACCGCCGAGCAGCAGGAGTATACCGGATACAACGTGTTTCCGCGTTTGCCAAATGAGCAGGGACAGCCCGACTCGACCGCGATTGTTGCTGGTACAGGCTTTGGTATGAACGCGAATCTTTCAGGCGCTCAGGCTGACGCAGCGTGGGAGTGGATCTACTTCTTCGCTGGACCCCAAGGCTCGAGAATAAAAGCCCGACAGGGATGGTTACCCGCAACGGTCGAAGGCGCCGGACCGGATGCACCGCTTCTGACCCGGAAACTGTCCGAGTTTCTCGCGACAACTCCCGGCGGATACGTTGTCGATGCCATTATGGACGCAGAAGGAATGGGAGTCCTGCATCCTGCGATTCAGGAAATGATGTTCGGTGTCCTGTCGCCGCAGGAAGTTGCACAGAGATACGAGACCTGGGTTGCAGCCAACGATTCCGGACGAAGGTAAGTCTGGTCTGAGGCTACAGTGCCCGATTGATCGAAGGTGTGCGACGGCTCTGCCGTCGCACACTGTATTGACGCGATACCCCGACTGAATAAATGCTCGCAAGAGAGGCGCCAATGAACAGCCTTGCCGAAAAACGATTCGCTTACACCATCCTTGTAGGCCCTGCCGTAGTCGTATACGCATCTGTTATCCTTTTTCCTATACTGTTCAGCTTTACGCTGGGGTTCACTCGCTGGAGCGGGTTCGGTACCCCCGAATGGATAGGGATTCAGAACTACACGCGCATGCTTGCCGATCCTGCGTTTCGCATTGGCCTTCGCAACAACATGCTGATTGTCGGTGTCTCGGTGTTCGGACAGATTCCGTTTGGATTTCTGTTGGCCTACATTATCTATCGCAAAATGGTCGGAGCACACAGTTTTTTTGAGACGGTCATCTTCCTGCCGATTACCGTATCGGCGATTGTCGTAGCGAAACTGTGGAACCAGATTTTTTCACCGGCCGGTGTCATTACGCAGCTCATGAGGATAGTGCGCGATGATCCCCGGTACGTGTTTGCGGTCTTTGAGAACCGGGACCTGGCGATTTTTCCGATTCTTGGCGTCATATTCTGGTACTACACCGGCATCTACATGGTCATATTTCTGGCAAATCTCCATAAGATATCCCCGGACGTGATCGAGGCATCGATTATGGACGGAGCCAAAGAACATCAGATCCTGTTTCGTGTCATTCTTCCGCAAATGACGAACATCGTGTTCACCACTGCGGTGTTTGCGATTGCCGGCAGCCTCAAGAGCTTTGACCTGATTTTCGCCATGACCGGTGGCGGCCCGGCCCGTTACACCGAGGTCATCGCGATTTACATGTATTTCAATACCTTCCGGTACTATAACTACGGATACGGAAGCGCGGTTTCGATGATGATCGTTGTCCTCAGTCTTGGACTCATCACGATGTTGCTCGGCGTCTCGCGTCGCTTCGAGCGTCGATATTCTTGAGGAGGGACGACCATGGGCAGCACATCGCTTCGACATAGAAAAGACATGATTGCCTGGAGAGTATTCTCCTACGTTTTTATGGCGGTCTTTACCTTCCTCGCGGTTGCACCGCTTCTCTGGCTTACCTATAGCTCGCTGAAACCACATCCCGCGATCGTTCGGAACATTTTTGCGTTCCCGACCGAGTTCTATTTCACGAACTACATCGTCGCCTGGCAGCGAGGACAGCTTGGCATGCTTATTTCAAACAGCATTTTTTACTCGGTCATGGCTACCGCTATCACCGTTGTTCTGGCTCTTATGGCCGGGTACGGCCTGGCCAAGTTCGGCTATCGTCTCTCGGCGCTCGTCTATACCTTCTTTATTATGGGGCTTCTTGTAACGGCCCACTCGGTACTGGTACCCCTCTTTGTAATGCAGACAAGAATCGGGCTGGCTGACACCCGCCTGGGCGTTATTATTCCGTACGTTGGCTTCGGTCTGCCGTTTATGATCTATCTTGCCACCTCGTATATTCGCGGTATACCCGACGCTCTGGAAGAGTCGGCACGAATTGATGGTGCAAGCTATCTGCAGACCTTCTGGTACGTCATTCGTCCGATCGCCGCCCCAGTCGTCGCGACTATGACGATTTTCGCGTTTCTGGCGAACTGGAACGAGTTCGTATTCGTGTTTGTACTGACCAGCAGACAGTCGCTCCGCAGTCTTCCTGTCGGTGTGAACGCCTTTGCCGGCGGGATGTCGCGGGACTATGGGCTGCTCTTTGCAGCACTCGTTATTGCTACGATTCCGATGATTCTGTTCTATCTGTTCTTCCACGAGCAGTTAAAACGGGGATTCGCAGCGGGAGCGATCAAGGAGTAGGTGGAATCCGGCCGCACGCAGTTCCCTCCCGCGATGCGCGTATTGTCACTGCCCGCCAGTACGGTTCAGAATTCGCAGCGGAGGAATCTGCTGTGAACACAACACCCGGAAAAAGCATATACGGTCTTTCAGTTCGGCCGTGTTTTGGATATCTGGAAGTACCGCGGGTTCTCGAGGCGCTCAAGCCTTCTCCGTTTCGCTACCTGGAAATGACCGCAGACGAGGGCGAGTTCTTTGAGCAGTGGACGCGGCAACCGGTGGAGACGAGGAAGCGAATAGAGGACGCCGGGCTGTCGGTATGGTCGGTGCACGGTCCCCGGACCGGGTGGAGCCTCGGAGACATCGACGAGGATACTCGTCGTGACGCAGTAGAGGCGACACGGAAGGCTTTCGAACCGGCCGCCACGGTTGGCGCGAATGTTGTGGTTGTACACAGCAACAAATCGCGCGATGAGTACCCATTAGTGGAGTACGAACCGAGCCTTGCAGCGACCCGCCGATCCCTTGAAACCCTCGCCCCGATGGCGGCAGACTTCGGACTCCGACTGGCGGTGGAGAACATGGCGGGCAGATCAGTGACACGACCCGGCATGGACGTCGCCGAGGTTCTTGAACTTATCAGCGGCCTCGGCGACCACGTCGGTATCTGCTTCGACACCGGCCACAGTAACAGCGCACAAAAGCAGGTCGCCGACCAGATACGAGTTGCGGGTCAGAAGCTATTTACGCTCCACCTGAACGACACGAGTGGACTCATGGCACGGGACGATCACTTTGTCCCATATGATGGGACTATCGACTGGTCGGATGTGCTGTCGGCGCTTGATGAGATCGGCTTCTCGTCGCCGCGGGTCTTCGAAGTGAAGAATCGGGCTGAGCCGGAAGCAGGTTTTGCATTGCTCGAGCGACTGTCCGTATTGGCTACACGCTGGGATGGGGCGCCTGATACGCCCGGTAACTAGACTTCGAACTGCAGAACACTCTCTGTTCCGTTCCGGTCTTCGATAGTAAAGGTCCCTTCGAGCTGTTCAGCGAGCATTTTTACGAGGGACAGTCCAAAGCCTGGTGATGTGTTCTCTACATCGCTGTGGTCTATACCTACGCCATTGTCCCGGACGGTCAGGACTGTGCATGTCTCGTTTCTGTCCACCGTGATCAGAATGTGGCCGTTGTCCCTGCCGGCGAAAGCGTACTTGAACACGTTTGTCAGAAGTTCGTTGATGATGATGCCAACCGGGATCGCCTTCTTCGTACCGATGGTGACGTCGGTGATCCTCTTCTCGACGGTCAGACCGGGGCGTTCGCCCAACACGTCCACGACAGAATCGATCAGGCTCTCGAGGTAGTCTTTCAGTGAGACCTCCTTGTAGCCCGGTTCGATGAGAAGCTTGTCATAGAGACTGCGAATGCTTCGAACCCGGGAGATTGCTTCGTTAAGCGCGTATGCCACGTCTGCGCTCCCGGCGGAATCCGCCTGTATCGACAACAGGCTTTCGACCTGTGCCATGTTGTTCCTGATACGATGGTGAACTTCCTTGAGAAGTGCTTCTTTTTCTGATAGCCGTCGCCGAATTTCTTCTTCGGCCATCTTACGATCGGTGATGTCCTGTAGCGTACCGACGACCCGATGGCGCTTCGCGTCGTACTCGGCAACGGAGTGTATACACCGCACTGAGTTGTCGGATGGGCGGCGTATTCGGAATTCAATGTCGTAGGGCACACCGTCCTCCACGAGCGCCGTGAATGCAGTGTAGACCGTTGATCTATACTCGGGGAGCGAAAGCGATACGGCTTGTTCCATCGTTAACTCTTCGCCTCCTACACCGTAGATTTTCCTGGCCTGATCGGATGCGATTACGACTCCGGTATTCAGGTCGATTCGCCAGGATCCGAGCTTTCCAAGCGCCTGTGCACGCGCCATGTCGTGTTCGCTGTCCGATAGCGCCTGTGCGATGCGATACTCCTCGGTAACATCCCGAAACACGAGAACCACTCCGGTCGTCTGGCCTTTATCGTCCCGTATCGGGGCCGCGCTGTCCGCAATCTGATACTTTGTCCCGTCTCTGG
>RECN01000005.1 GCA_007694005.1 Spirochaetaceae bacterium | reverse complement strand
CTACGGCGGCGTGGGTACCGGGAATTATGTGAAGCATTCACTTATGTGAAGTTGCGCTCTCAAGTCCTGCTCTGCCAAAGAATTCTGCCGCCAGTGCTTTCCATAATACTCTTCCTCTACACGCCCACACGAGGAGGAAGAAATGGGAAGTGCCACGATCATGCAGCTGAGCCAGGCGGTCCTTGACGAGCTACAGCGGCTGGGGTACGCCGTCCAAACGATCGCTGTCTACCGAGGTTTGTACGCGAGGCTTCTCCGGTTCGCCGAAGCGAATGGGACAGAGCAGTACTCCGAAGAGATCTGCCAGCGGTGGCTGAAGGAGTCGATGGAAATCGATGCGACCCGTGTCGTCACCGGGACTGATCCGGTCTACCGACGAGAGAACTACCAGCCGATCCGTGTCTGCCAGTGTCTGACCGAGTGGCACCTGCACGGATGTCTTCCGCTAAAGAAGCAGGGGAAGCTCGCTGCTCTCCCGGTTCCACGTGGCTTCAGGAATGCCTACGACTCCTATGTCGAGTTCTGTCACGACTCCGGATACTCGCAGCGGGGAGTCTACACCCGGCTCAACCGCATCAAACGGATGCTTCTGTTCCTCGATCAGCATGGGGTCTCCGATCTGAAGGCCATCACTGCACGGGAGATCTCCGCGTTCCTGAAGTCGCAGATCGAACTGGACAGTCGCACGGTCGCCACCATGCTGGTCGCCTGCAGAGCGTTCTTCCGTCACCTCAAGCGCACGGGACTCACCGACGACGAGTTGGCCGAGAAACTTCCCAAGATCAAGGCGAACCGGCAGTTCCGACTTCCCCGGGTGTGGCGCCGCGAAGATGTACTTGCAGTACTGAACTCCATCGATCGGGGCAGTCCCGTAGGTAAGCGCGACTACGCCATCCTGTTGCTCATCACCAGATACGGACTTCGCTCGCTGGACGTGAGGACGCTCAAGCTCTCAAGTCTTCGCTGGAACGAGAACCTCATCGAGATAGTGCAGAGCAAGACCGGAGAGCCATTGAGGTTGCCGCTTCTTCAGGATGTCGGGTGGGCCATCATTGACTACCTGCGCAACGGACGACCTCCTTCGCCGCTTCCGGAGGTGTTCCTGACCAGTACCGTCCCGTTCCGGCCCTTCGGGGTCCACTCCTGCGGCCTGAACGCAATCCTTGCCAAACGGGTGCGGCAGGCGGGAGTGGCATTTCCGCGAGATGTACCGAAGGGCGTGCACGCTCTTCGCCACACACTGGCTAGCTTGATGCTAGCCCAAGGAGTTGAGTTGCCGGTCATCTCGGCGGTGCTCGGACATCTCAGTTCCGAATCCACCGGGGTCTACCTCCACACCGATATCGAGGCTCTCAGACAGTGCGCTCTGGATCCTGAGGAGGTACTCAGCCATGAACGCCAGTAACCCCACATTCGCAACGGTGGTCGCTGACTACATCGCTGAGAAGCAGGCCACCGGATACCGATTCGCAAAGAGCGCGCGCGTCCTGCGCAGCATCGTCGAGCTGCAGCATCAAATTGACGGCGGGGATCCGTGTCTTTCGGCGGAGGTTACCAACCGCTGGATCGAAAAGACCCCGTGGGAAAAGGAGACCAACAGAAGCGCACGGATCTCGGTTCTTCGTGGGCTGGCGCTGTTCATGGCTCGTATGGGCTACAAGGCTGTGGCCGTCCCGTGGCGGCTCGCCCCCCTGGTCGACTACGCCTACACGCCGCATATTTTCTCGGAGCAGCAGTTAGGAGCCGTACTCGCGATGGTGGACTGCCTGTGCGAGCGGGGAGTTTCCAGCCACTCGGATCTGGTCTTCCCGCTGGTCTTCCGCATTCTGATCGGCTGTGGAACACGGATCACCGAGACGTTGCGCATTGAAAAGAAGGATGTCGATCTCGAAAACGGGACGCTTGTGCTTCTGAACACGAAGAACGACAAACAGCGGCTCATTCCGATGGCGGAGTCTCTTACACAGCGGTGCCGTCTGTACGCGAGGGACAACCAACTCGTTCGCGGCTTCGCCTCGTCACGGTGGTTCTTCCCCAACACGCACGGGCTCCCCTACGATGCTGGAACTCTCTATGTTTTCTTCCGCACGGCCCTGCGACTGGCAGGGATTCCCCACGGGGGCCGCGGCCGGGGGCCGCGTATGCATGACCTGAGACACACCTTCGCGGTTCGAGTACTCAACCGGTGGGTCCGAGAAGGCAGGGATCTTACCACCGCCCTTCCTCACCTTGCCATCTACATGGGCCACGAAGGGCTGAAAGCGTCGCAACACTATCTGCGTCTGACGGCAACCATGTTCCCTCACTTGGTCAGTACCGTCGAGAAGCAGTTCGGCTGGGTGATCCCGGAGGCCTATCATGGCTGAAACCGACTTCGCCCGCCACGTCGCCGGCTTTCTCTCGCGCTACCTTCCCGGCCAACGAAACGTGAGCACCAACACCATCGCCTCCTACCGAGATGCGGTGAAGTTGTTCCTGCTCTTCTGCCAGACCGAGCACAAGATGAAGCCCGATGACATCCGCATCGCGGACATCGATCCTGATCTTCTCTTCTCCTATCTCGACTGGCTGGAGCACACACGGCACTGCGGCGTGGCAACCCGCAACCAGCGTCTCGCTGCGTTCAAGTCGTTCTTCCACTATGTCGCGGCCGTAGATCCTGAGCAGCTGTATGCATGCCAACGTATTCTGGGTGTTCCGATGAAGAAGTCTGCCCGGCACTCGATGAGCTTCTTTTCTCCGGAAGGACTGCATCGGCTGTTGAGCCAGCCGCACACGGCTACACAAAAGGGTCGACGCGACCACGCGCTTCTCGTGCTTCTCTACGATTGTGCCGCTAGAGTCCAGGAGATCTGCGACCTGCGTGTTCGCGACGTGAGGCTCGAGCAGCCCCCTACGGTCATGCTGCACGGAAAGGGACGCAAGGGTCGAATTGTACCTATCAGCGAAAAGACCGCCTCGATTATGAGAGCCTACGTTGAAGAACGGCGCTGGACGGGCCGCAGCGAGGCACTCGACTTCCCGTTGTTCATGAACAGCCGAAAGACGAAACTCACCCGCGCCGGTGTCGCACACATCCTCCGAAGATACGTTAGTGCGATGGCTCTCTCCGACAGCCGCGAGGTCCCCGACCATGTCTCGCCCCACTGTTTGAGACATAGCAAGGCAGTTCACCTTCTGAGAAGCGGAGTGCCGTTGATCTACATACGGGATTTCCTCGGTCACGTCTCGGTCACGACTACGGAGATCTACGCGAAGGTCGACGCGGAGCAGAAACGCAAGGCCCTCGAGGGAGCCTACCAAGCGCCGTCGCAGGAAGCTGTGCCGGAGTGGCGGAACGACACGGGCCTCATGTCGTGGCTTTCGGAGCTGTGTCGCTAACAATGTTATGTGAAGTTGTCGCACAAGTAGCCTCGTCCCAGCAACGACTTGCGTCGGCAACTTCACATAAGTGAATGCTTCACATAATTCCCCTTATGGAAAGCTTTCCATAACGGGAAGTCGCACATGAGTCTGGCGCTGGGCATCATGGCGTGTGAGATGAGCCTCAGGGTTCACTTCTACACCGTGACCGAACTGGTACTCAAGCTATCCGACGCCTACCGTAGCGGTACGCTGGAGCGGTTGGTTCGTGACCTGAAGCAGTTGGATCTTCTGATCCTCGACGAGTGGGGCTACGTTCCCATAGACCGGGAAGGCTCGCAGCTCCTGTTCCGCGTGATTGCCGACAGCTACGAGAGCAAGAGCCTGATCCTCACCACCAACCTCGAGTTTTCCAAGTGGGGCGGCGTGTTCACCGACGAACAGATGGCCGCCGCGATGATCGACCGACTCGTTCACCACGGGCACCTGCTGATGTTCGAATCAAAAAGCTACCGGATGACCCACGCGTTGATGCGCCATACCGCCGTTACCGAGACACCGGACCGAAAGGAACCGACATGACGATTACCCGAAACCAGATTCAGCGGATGCGCTCCCATGCACGGATGCGTATCGACGCGGACCTGGAAGACATGATCCTTGATCAATACGGTGAAGAACCGGACGGCCCGGAGTACACGGACCAGGATCTACACGAGCAGATCCGGAAACTGATCAATCAGTACAACCTTGAACACCCGGATCCGCGCTTCGTCGATAATCCGACACCATGGGCGCGCAGGAGCTCTACGGCGGCGGCACCAATGAAACACAGGAGGTACAAAAATATCCAATAAGTCATATAACTGGCGCTACTATCGGTGGCGGTGAAACCCGGGAATTTCCCGCGGTTTTTTCCGGGAACCTATGACGGTAAAAACAGGGAATTCTACTTGACAGAACACAGTTCTGCGCATGGTGGACGATCACTGGTCGCGTGACCGCGCTGCGAAGGGTTCACCGAGCCTGCGCCGTGCCGTCGATGCCCTGGAGAGGTTTCGGTTCCCATGAACTTCATCCTTGCAGACACCTTCGTTGACAGCATTGCCCGCCTGCCAGCCACGGAGCAGAAGCAGGCGAAGACCGCCGCGTACGACCTGCAGGTCAACCCCGCGCACCCGGGCCTGAAGCTCCACCGCATCGAGCGTGCTCGCGACAGCAATGAGACGGCCCGCGTGCTGCTCACCACGTTTTCCGATACGTTGGCTCAGGCTCTGGACGTCAGATTGCGCCGCCTCATTGGAAACGAGCCGCGCGTACGGGAGCGCATCGACGTCGGCACCCTTGACGGAATTGCGCGTCGGCTCTGGCGCCCTCCGGACGAACAATGGCAGATCGCGTGCGATCTGGAGATCGCGTCAGCGCTCGAGGCGAGCCTGACTGACTTGCTCGCCGAGGGGGTTCCACCCGGACCGACCACAAGCCTGCGGTTCGTCCAAGCCGAGTGGGACTCGATCATCGACGCGCGCCGCATTGAGAGCTGGGAGGCCTGCCGTGACGTTCCGAGGCTCGGCCGCCGGACGCGGCTTCCCGAGTCCCGCCGGCAGCTGCTCTGGAGCGTCTACGAGCGCGCCCGCAAGACGTTGCACGACCGCAAGCGCAGCACGATCGCCGACGTCTACTACGACCTGGTCGAGCGCTTCTCTTTAGGGCAGCACTCTCCGTGGGACCACGTGGTGGTCGACGAGGCGCAGGACGTGAGTATCCCGCAGCTGTGCTTCCTGGCGGCACTGCGGGGCACGGTGCCGGACGGGCTGTTCTTCGCCGGTGACGTCGCGCAGCGCATCTTCCGGGAACCGTTCTCCTGGGCGTCGCTCGGTGTGGAGGTTCGGGGCCGCTCGCGCCTCCTGCGTGTGAACTACCGGACTTCGCACCAGATACGCTCGGTCGCCGACCGTCTGCTCGATGCTGAGATCACCGACCCCGATGGACTGACCGATCCCCGGCGGACCACCATATCGGTCTTTGCCGGACCACCTCCGGAGGTCAACCGCTACCCCGACGTGGATCGTGAGGTCGCAGCCGTAGCCCATTGGCTGTCCGCGCTGATCGAGGACGGAATCAGTCGCAGTGATAGCGTGCGACGAAGACGTGATTCCTTCCCTGGAACGAATCGATCAGACCGGCGACGAAGCCGACCTCGAGGCGATCTACGCGACCGAGCGAAACCTCCTCTACGTCGCCTGCACGCGCGCCCGCGAGGCTCTGCTGGTTACAGCACTCGAACCGGGGTCGGAGTTCCTGGAGGATCTGGTTGCGGGGTAGCAGGATCAGATGTCAGATCTTGACCTCGCCGCAACGCGCCGAAGTTGCCGGGCGCCTGTCAAAGATGCTGTCTGCCCCGGCGTGTTTGGTAACTGCCCGCTACACTTGGCTCCTACAAGGGCTTGGAGACATCGCATCAGACCGTCATGGACGAGTTTGTCAGCAGCCTGCTAGTTATCCA
>RECN01000101.1 GCA_007694005.1 Spirochaetaceae bacterium | reverse complement strand
ATGTAGTGACCCGAGCGGAAAATCTTGAATCGAAGCCGAGTTCCCTCACCTTCAGCGTCTGCTTCCTGCTCGAGCCACGCTGACTTTGGTCGACCGAGGCTCGTTACGATATCAGCTCCTGACTCAAGCTCCTGAAGATGCACAATATCGGCCGGTACCTCAGCCGGATCCACGTCTTCCTTGTAGGCGGCCGAGAATGCTTCACTGTATGTCTCAAACAGACTGCGCGCCTGCTCATCGGCATACTCCGAATACAACGCGGCCTGCAGTTTATCCTCCCATGAACGAACTGCATCCGCGATGCGCTTCTCGAGTCGCCCAACATCGGGCCGCTTCAACGCGTCCGGTTCGCCCCGCACTGTCATCTGCAGCCGTGCAAGTATGGACTCGTCAACCGATGCCGAGGTCTCGATGCTGCTCGCGTGAAAGGCCTCAAGCAGCAGCGCTTCGATCCGGTATCGACTGAACGTATTGTAACGGTCGCGCGGAACGAATATCAGGCAGGCAAAAAACCGATGAAAATCGTCGCGGCGGACAAAGAGCTTGACGCGCTGCCGCTCCTGAAGCTGCACGATACCGCGTGAGGTTTCAAGAAGATGATCGATGCTGCCCTGAAACAGCTCGTCCCGGGGAAGTGTCTCGAGGATGTGCGCGAGGGCCTTTCCGTTGTGACTGTCGGCTGAGAGACCCGACTTGTGCAGCACATCCTCAAACTTCTTGCGAAGGTAGGGTATCGTCCTCGGACTCCGGCTGTATGCAGCGGAGGTGAACAGACCGAGAAAACGGTGCTCCCCGACGACCTCACCACTCTCGTTAAACCGCTTGATCCCGATGTAGTCGAGGTACGCTGAGCGGTGTACCGTCGACGGAGTATTCGCTTTTGCGACCGTAAGAATCGCCCTCCCCCGGATCTGTGAAGGTCCCGGTTCGGGGATCACCTCTTCGGCTCGGCCACTGCGACCATCTCGAAGAATCCCGAGCCCGCTACCCGCCTTCGGCTGATAGCGCAGACTCTCAGACTCGGAAACCAGCTCGTACTCGCGGTAGCCGAGGAAGGTGAACTGATTGTTCTCCATCCAGTCGAGAAACGCGACAAGTTCCAGGGTTTCAACATGGCTTTCAGGGGGAGCATGCTGCTCGAGATCGATACGTATACGGTGCGCCCGGGTGCGCATATCGGCCCAGTCGTGCACCGCTGCCGCCACATCCCTGAGCACTGCGTGCAGCTCTTCTGCAAGCGCTTCGTGCTCGTCCTCCGCTAGCGTGCAGTCGATTTCCATGTGCTGCCAGGACTCCAGAAATGTTCCGTCGTGAACGTCTGCCCAGGCACGCTCCATCGAACGGATATTTCCCTTCGCGGTCCGGTTCACGCGAAACACGGGATGGGCGGTCATCTGGACGGTGTACCCACGCCGGTTCAACGCGATGGAGAGTGAATCGACGAGAAAGGGCATATTGTCGGTCACGACCTCTATGCAGGTATGTTCACCATCCCATCCATGCTGTTTCTCAACCGGATTAAAGACCCGCAATAGCGCCTCGCCAGGATTGCGGGTCTTCGCGAACTTCTTGAGACTCCGGACCGACTCAACGAGATTCCCTGCGCCACGTTCCAGAAGATCCTCATCTGCCACTTCAGAAAAGAAGCTGCTGACGAGCCCGACTTCCTCATCAGAACTGACATGATCCCGTATGGCTTCCGCAATGCGATCTCCGATGTTTCCGTGTTTCATGTGTTCACTTCCCGTCTGTTACGGCATCTCGACCATGCCAAAGCTGTCCGACTCCCGAGACTCCCACGCAGCCTCGATCTGACCTTGTTCGTGATCTTCTATGAGGATGATGTTCGCCGCACCGATGGTACCACCGCTCTCGATGTTCTGACCCCGCTCGGCAAGCTGTGCCTGAACCCGCTCGGAAAACCCGTTCGCCTCCAGACGGAGACGATTCTGCACGGCCCAGGGACTCAGCGTAGCGGCGAATGCCTGAGGTTCAAAGCGGGGAAGATCAATCGCTTCCTGCGCAGTCATGCCAAACTCAACGATGGAAAGAAACTGCTGAAGCTGCCCCTGCGGTTGAAAGTCCGCCCCGGTGTTCCCACCGATGATCCAGGGAACCCCATCGCGGAGAACCATCTGAGGCCCGGAGGTATGTCGCACCTTCTTCCCGGGTTCGACATGGTTTACATCGTCCGGATCAGTATTCATGAAGATGATGCGCTCGTTCATGTGTATGCCGGTGTCACCTGCAATGAGAAAGCTGACCCCAATAGAGGTGGTGACGGCCGCTGCGTTTCCGTATCGGTCGACCATGTGAAACGTGGTCGTGTTGCGGGGATCACCGGCCATTCCGAGTCGATCCTCAACAGGCCACGCTATCGATGATTCCAGGGAGATACGGGAACGCTGCTGTTCAGCGTACTCGCGGGAAAGAAGCTCTGCTACCGGTACATCAACGAAGTTCGGATCCGCGATATATCGGTTGCGGTCGACAAAGGCGAGCTTGATCGCTTCCGAGACAATGTGCACCGTGTCGGCATCGTTCGGTCTCATGTCAGAGAAGTCGAAGCCTTCGAGTATTCGGAGCGCCATGAGCTGCGTCATACCCTGGCTGTTCGGCGGATTCTGAAATACCTGCAATCCGCGATAGTCGATGGAGACAGGGTCTACCGCCCCGTAGTCGTAAAAATCCGAAAAATCCTCTATCGCGAACAGTCCGCCGTTCTCATCGGAGAACGACACGATACGCTCTGCGACCGGTCCCCGGTAATAGTGGTCGGTAGCGGCTTCGAGTGCCGCGCGTTCGCCCCTGTTCAGAGCGCCGTCCCAGGCCTCAGCAAGCGCGCGGTAGGTCGCCCCGAGATTCGGGTTGTACACCAGGTCGCCAGCGGTCACTATCTCGCCGTCGGGCGCGTATATCGCTGCCGCGTCCGGCCAGCTTTGTATAAGCGGTTCAAAGAGGCTCAACCACCTGATCCAGTCGCCACCGACGACAGCTCCGTTCTCGGCGGCCTCGATTGCAGGTGCGAGCAGTGTGTCGAGTCCAAGACTACCGTGTCGCTGCAGGAGATCCATGTATGCTCCCCAGGACCCAGGGACGTTCGACCGGTGTATGCCGTTGGTACCAATGAACTGGTCTCCAATGTCTCCGGTTTCATCCTCCGCACCCTCACGGAACAGCTCATTCTCTGCACCCATGGGCGTCGGTCCTACGCCATCGAACGAGGTGACTTCGCCCGTTTCCGCATCGAAGTAGAGGAGCCAGGTCCCGCCGCCGAGCGGGGAGGAGAAATACGGCTCAACGACGCTCATCATAGCCGCGACGGCTACTGCCGCGTCTGCCGCGGTCCCACCGAGCCTGAGCACGTCCATCCCCACCTCAACAGCAGCACGATGACTCGCCGTTACCGCAAATCCTCCTGCCCGATCACCGGGAGTGTCGATCCCGCTTCGCGCACGGTTCGAGCGGCGCTCACGGTAGTCGAAGGAAAGAAACGCTTCCAGTCCGTCTGTCTGCAGATCCTCGTGAAAATCCTCGACCGAGACGGTGTGTACGCCGCTCTCGCCCTGTTCGGCACGACTGACGAGTTCCGCAGAAAGGGTCCGGTAGGAGCTGCCGAGTAGCGGCGAATCAGGAAGCTCAGGTACCGTCCGTGGGTCCGATGCCGCCTGCGAGCTCAGCTGCTGCAGAATCCCGGGGAGATCCGAGCCAAGCTCAGCCGCCTGTCGCTCCTGTACCGCAGGCTGCATACTCAGGAAGTCACCGTGGCGGTTGACGAGGTCAAACGCCGATCGCGACACGGCCCCATCGCTGACCTCAACGAACAGAACCGCAGCCCATCCGGTGGCGTGCGCACCGTCCGACAGAATAACGTAACTGCCGTCGGACAGTTCACGTTCAGGACTACACGAGACAAAAAAAACCACAAGAAGAACCGGCAGGGCGTATTTCAGGTATTTCATTACTCCAAGAACATAGCACAGCTTATGCGTTCCGTTGAGGAGAATTGAGAGGAAACGTGTCTACAGACCGGAAATGACGGTTCTGATCCCGGTCAGATCCGATATCACGTCGCGTGCGCCGGCGTCGTAGAGGAGATCGGCGTCGCCGTCGCGTGAGAGCCCAAGGACGGGAATCCCGGCTGAGACACCGGCTCTCACCCCTGTTGCGCTGTCCTCGACGACCAGAAGCGATTCGAACTCACGAGTCTCAAACCCGAGGCGCTCCGCCGCGTGAAGATACGGCCATGGATCCGGTTTGTACCGCCCCTCAAAGTCATCGACACCAAGACGCACCGCCGGGGCGAAGCCGAGCGCCTTACACGCGGAGCTGACGTATACGCTCGGCGCATTGCTGACCACCGCATAAGGTGTCGCGTGTTTCTCAAGGAGTCCGGTCAGGGCCAGCGATCCCGGCGCCGGGTCGGGTGCATCCGGCGAGTTCGCTATGGTAACGAGCCGTTGCTGGTAAAGATCGTCCGACCTGTCGGGTACCCCTGCGAGCCCGGTTATGATGGCCGCGATTTCGTGAGACGCCAGGCCGCGTATGTGTTCGTTTCGGTATTCCGGTACCGGGCGGCCAAACAGCTCCTCGAAGGCAGCGCTCCACATCCGGAAATGGTACGCGGAGCTGTCAACGAGAACGCCGTCAAAGTCGAAGAGCACTGCTTTGGGCAGCTTCATACACCGAGGAGTCCACGCAGATACGGGGTCAGAAACTTTCCGGATGGATCCATGGTCTCGCGCAGCGACAGGAAATCATCCCAGCGGGGATAGAGCTCTTTAAGCTGTACAGCCTGCGCCTCGAAGCGTTTCGCCCAGTGCGGACGCCCGCCGTGCTTCAGGAACAGATTCTCCACCAGCTCGAAGGCCTCATACGAGTCGGCGTGCTCGGCGTTACGCGTCACGCACCCGACGGTCACAACCGGCCGCTGGTAGGCGTTGCTGAGCCAGGTCTGATCCGCGTCGAGGAAGCGTATGTCCATAGGAATGTGAGCATACGCGTTGTTGTCCCGGCTTTCCAGACCGTCGACCAGCTCTGCGAACAGATCATCGAAACGATCAAGATCAACCGTCCACTCGGCGAGCTCAAGCGTTGAGCCCCGTGACTTGGTTACCGTTGCGCCGTACAGGGTGCCCTTTGCGACCGTGCGGTGCGAAAAAAACAGCCACTTAAGAATGCGGTTTGCCAGGCGGGTGAACCTCGGATATCGTATGGTCTTCGCGTAGAGCGCCCGGGAAACCTCCCGCCTTTTTGATACCCGGGACGGAGCGGCTACCTCATCGACCGGAGTGTCGGCCTGAATACGCGTTCCGCGAACCACCCAGCCGTAGCCGGTATGCGGCAGCCAGATAATGCGCACGAAGTCATACTCGTTGAGCCACTGCCGGTACTCCCGTTTCCAGACCACATCCGCAATGGCCTCTTCCTCGACCCGAAGATGATACAGCGGTACGCAGCGAAGCGTAATCGTGGAAATGACACCAAGCACGCCGAGTGCACAACGGACAGCCGGCATGGCCGGGTCGTCTTCGCGCACCGTAACAACCGACCCATCAGCCTTGACAAGTCTGCACTCCACCACGTACTCGGCTAAGGGATGAGCACCGCCAGTCGTTCCGTGCGTTCCCGTTGAAATGGCACCACCGAGGGTCACCGTATCGATGTCGGGCAGACAGGGAAGCGTCCATCCCTCTGACTCAAGAAAACGCAGGAGCTCTTTCAGACGAATTCCGCTCTGTACCGTCACTTCGCCAGACTCCAGGTCAAAGCCGGTAACTCTGTCATAGTCAGATGGGTCAAGCAGCACCGACGTCCCGGCGACTATATCCGCCGAAGACTGCCCGTGTCCGGTCATTCTGACGGACTGTGCAGTTGATACGGCCCGAACGATATCCTCTTCGGAACGAATCTTTATTTTCTGATCAAAGGAGTGCGCGCAGTTTCCGTTCCAGCTGACCCATGTGCCGCCGTCTTCCACCGCGGGTTCCGTTTGTGCCTGACCCATAGCCGATATTTTCATATATGCAGAAGGTACTAACACAGCCGTGGTCCCGGCTACGAAATGTCGATCAGTCGGTGATCTCCACACGCGCACCCGGTCTCGGATGCCCGAAGAGATCGGCCGCGCTGCCTCCGCGCAGAAATATCTCGAGGAAGGGGTTATCGTGCCCGCTTGAACCGACGCTGAGCGCAAGCTCACCCTCGTCAACAGAGAAGCTTCCGCCGGTCACCAGCGCTGCTGCCCGCATGCCCGAAATTGCGACGTGAACCTTCGCTCCCTCGACAAAACGGCCGGTATCCATGGTCTCATCTCTTCTCAGCGTCGTTTTGATGTTGCCGAAACCGTCCGTCCACATGACGGCATCCTCGGGATAGTCGCTGATGACGGACAGGTCCATAGGCTCTCTGAGCCGTGCATCGTGGCGACCGTGGAGAATGTCCGACACCACCGGAGGAAAGAAGTCCCTGCTTCGGAACTGACTGCCGGAATGGGATACCTCCACGGCACGAAGCTCCTCGATATGAGGGCGCAGGAAGGAAAGAGAATATCCGCTGTTGACCGCAACAAGCTCGACCTCATTGCTCAGGCGAGCCCAGACAAGCCGCTCGCCGGCGTTGTTGTTCATGGCGGTCTTCCGTTCTTTCCGGGGAGCGGTGTTTATGTACAGGACCGTACCCGGGGGATTCTCACCAAGACCAAGCTGATACGCGAGGTAACCCGTCCCGATCGTATCGAGCGACGGGATACTCGTTGGAATAATCTCAAGATCGAGGTCCCAGTTCTGCGTCCAGATTCTCTGAAGAATCTCGCCGAACTCCTGGGACATAGGTGCGTAGTCTGCGATGACGTGTAGAAGTCTTTTCATGTTGAAGCCGACTGTAAAAGCGCCGCACTGATTACTTCATCTGTTCTGCTACGGATAGCCTCAAGCACCGCTTCACCGGGCTCGGCGTCGAGCTGTATCGAGCAGGAAGCGGTTTCCTTTCCGTCGAAGATCACGTTGTCGAGTTCCTGCACGTTGATCCCGGCAGACTTCAGCTCGGATAGCACGTTGGCGAGCACACCGGGTCGGTCGAAGTGCCGGACCACAAGCTGCCACGGTGCAAGCGTCTGCCGGCAGCGGTTGATCCAGTTCCGCACGGTACCTTCCTGCATGTATCCCCGGACTATGTCAGCCGCGTCCATCGCGACTGCGATCTGCGCCTGATCCGTGCTCGCTCCGATGTGATGGGTAACATAACAGTTGGCAAGACCCGCAAAACGGTGTGAAACCTCTCCGCCCTTCCCTTCCGGTTCGCCTCCGAACACGTCAACCGCCGCATTGAGGCGACCCGCGGAAAGCTCCTCATACAGCGCGTCCTCGTCCACCACCTCCGCGCGGGCGGTGTTCACAACAAGTGCCCCGTCGTGCAGCGCAGCAAGCACTTCGCGTGAGACGAGCCCCCGCGTATCGGCTGTCAGCGCCACGTGGACGCTCAGGATGTCGCACGCAGCGGCCACGGCACCGGGGCTCTCGGCGCGCTCGACCCCGAGTATGCGCGCGCCTTCCGGTGTCAGCGAACGCGACCACGCGATGACGTTCAGACCGAAGGCCTGGGCACGCCGTATGACTTCGCGTCCTATACCGCCGGTGCCGAGTATGCCGAGGGTCTTGCCGTACACACCGTCAGCCTTGCTGTACAGCGCCTTGTTCCACACACCGCCACGAAAGTCAGCGACATTATCAGGAATGCGCCGGTCCGCCGACAGAATAAGCCCGAAGGCAAGCTCGGCAACCGCAATCGCGTTCTGCCCGGGGCAGTTGGCGACAAAGACCCCGCGGCGACTCGCCGCGTCCAGATCGATGTTATTCACACCCGCGCCCGCTCGAATCACAAGGCTCAGGGAGGGACTGTTTGCGATGCAGTCCGCGTTTACCTTCGTCGACCGGACAATGAGCACCATGGCATCGCCAACACCCGACGCAAGCTCAGTTGCTGTTGCGCCAGGATTTTCTGTAACGGTACAGCCGAAGGACTCAAGCGCGTCCACCGCGGCTGCGGGAAGTTTATCTGCGAGGTATACGTTCATTGAAGCCGAGTATAGTCGTCTCCGCGGTGATGCGCCAGACCGGAAGCGACCCAGTCTGCTTTCTGTATCCCGTAACTGACCGAGTCAAAATACTCGCCATTCACGATGCGGGCGTTAACGTACCGGGCTTCCTCGACCATGCCGAGTTTCCGCGCGAGGCCTATCATGCCGGCGTTTCCTGACCAGGTTGATAACCCTATCCTGACAAGCTCAGGGTGCTCTGCGAACAGGAGCGAAATCCAGCGCGTCAGCGCCGCGTATCCGATTCCCTTGCCCCAGTTTCCTTCGTCGAACACGACGATCCCTATCTCCATCCAGTTCGTTTCTTCCGATTTCCAGAACCAGCTGACCTCACCGAGCAGCTCCTCGGCGTCGTTTACAATGAGAAGCTTGTTTTTGAGCACGGGCGACTCGCCATCCGTGAGCTTTGCCCGACATCGGTCAATAATGGTGGTAATGATGTCTGTATCCGGCCCGGGATAATACGGTCCGTTCAGGAAGTGGTAGGCCCGGTCGGGATGCAGACAATCCCGATAGGCTTCGAGATCGGCTTCCCTTATGTCACGCAGGCGTATCGGTATAGCGTTGTCCATGTGCGGCTTACATATTAGCGGGATAAGCCCGGGCGCTGAAAGACCGGCTCAGGGCGCTTCCTCGCGGATCTGGTCGACTACGACGGCCCGAAAAGTGGAATATGAGGTCTTTTCTGCTGGGCCATCCCGGTCATGTTCACACGACCGGGACGGGTACGCTATGTCATTTTTCACGCATTCGGTGGAGAATTATCGTGCGCGCCTCCGACTCCCGTCTAACTGAAGCCCTCTCCGTCACCAACCAGATTGAGAAAGTAGTTGGGGTGCTCCTTGTCATTGCTCGGAATCAGAAGCTTCGCGGTGTAGCGCGTGCTGGTGCTCTGACCCGTAAACCGTATGGTCACTTCCACCTCCTGGCCGGCGCTGATCGTGTTCGTGTCGGCTCCTATGAGCACCATGAACGGCTCTTCTGCGTGGTGCTGGTCGACAATCTCTACAAAATGGGGACCATCGGCTTCCAGAATCAGGTCCGCGGTCCCGACGTTTTTGACCGTGAACACAACGTCGACGTGCTCTCCGGCAACGGGCTTACCGAAATCTATCTCAAGTTCGGGGGCCATATCCGCGGGTGTCTCGCCAGGATTCGCCCGAACAATGACCTGCAGCTCCGGGGAATCACCGAAGCCAAAGAAGTCGCACGACGCCAGCACAAGCACTGCCAGAGCAGCCATTGCAATCATCAAAAATCTTTTCATATCACACTCCTCAGCCAAAATTTCTGCAAAGACAAACGTTATCCAACGCGTGTCTGAGGAGAGGGTACTACGCGCAATTGCGTATTCCGGAAAGAGGTAATAAGCGTACAATGGGTCTTCTTCGCCCGCGGGCGGTTTGCACAGCGCTCAGTCAGCCGTCTCGGTGAGCACCTGTCGATGAGTCCAAACCGTACTCCGGTAATCACCGGGCGTCATTCCGGTGAAGCGGTGAAAATCCTTGACCAGGTGCGACGGATCGGTGTAACCGAACAGTACAGCGAGTTTTCGCAAGGTCATATCGGGCGAAAGTCGACAACGCTCCAGCATGTCGTTGAAGTGCGTAATCTGCCGGTACCTCATCGGGGTCAAACCGACCTGCCGCGTAAAGAGCTCGACAAAGTGCTTGTGCGAAAAGCCGATTGTCTGCTCGGCAAAATCGACCAGCGAGACGCCGATGGTCCGGCCGTTTCGTATTTCCCCGATCGCGTGGTCGATTTCCGCGGCGTTTCGCAGCTCACGCTCGTACCGCTGTCTCAAGAAAGCATCGGCGAGGCTGAACATGCGCGCTGGGTCGACCTCCTCGATCAGCCGGTCGTGGAGGAGGCGCAAGCCGGGTCCCAGGACGTCCCGGGCCGGAAGAATGCGGTTCGTGAGTTCGCCGATCTGCGGACCCAGAAATCGTGCCGCACCGCCAGGGGCAAATACGATTCCAAATGCCCGCGAGCACGTCGACGTATCGTAGAGACTGAAGCTCTTCTGAGGGCCAATAAGCAATGGCTCGTCGGCAGCCGTCACGCCGTCGTTCGATGCGTTCGCAACGACAACCGTACGCCCTTCCAGTGGAATCAGAATGTCGACGGTACCTTCGGACATCATCCTGAAGCCACGGTCGTCGGCGGCAAATCCGTCGTAGTACGCGAACCAGTAGACACTGTCGCGCAAGAGACCGGACGGTCGCACGCTTATCACCTTCATGTAACTGCACAGTATGTGCCGTTGTAAGGAAGATGGATAGCGAATCCGGAAGACAGTATTACCCCCGTCGAAACGCGCGCGGCGGAACGCCGGATACGCGTTTTACGAAGCGCGAAAAGGCATAGATATCCGGGAACCCGGTCTGGTGGGCGATGAGCTTGATCGGCAGGTCGGAATGCGTGAGCAGCTTCTCGATGTATGCGAACCTCACCTCGTCGATGTAGCGCTTCAACGGCTGTCCGGTCTCCTCGCGAAAGCGGTTTGACACGTGGCCGGGCGACAGATTCAGCGCGTCGGCGAGCTCTTCAAGCCCGACGTACCTGCCCCCTGCCGCGCTCAGCACCGCGTCTATTCGCTCAACAAACGGGCCCGGCGTGGCCGCGGGCCGGGTGCCGGCTCTCCCATCGGTTTCGGCTCTCCCATCGGTGCCGGCGACCGACGTACACACTGCCCCGAGAAGCGAGGCAGCAGTTGATGTCTCTACCGGCGCACCGAGGTCAACCGCGGGAGCGAGCTGCGCGAGAACTGAAAATACTGGCGACAACAGATGCCCGGCGTCGATCCACCAGCTTCTGTCGATCTCGCTCCGTTGTGGAGCGGCAAACTTGTATGTTGCCCAGCGAACCGTTGATTCAGGATACGTGAACGCGTGCAGGCGGCCCGGGGCAAGCAGGAGCGCGTGTCCGGATAGCAGTCTACCGGGCGTACCGGAATCCCATACGCCGACCGGCCCGGAGATCCCGATTTCCAGCTGCCAGAATTCGTGCCGGTGACGCTCGGTACGACCGGCGGCGCTTGAAACCACGTGGTGCACGAAGAGAATCGAAATATCAGCCTCTATATGCGTTTTTGACAACTTTTCATTGCGTATTGCCATTTCTGGGCCCTTCAAGTGGTATTATGCTAACTTTCAACGATATGGAATACCCTGCAATCAGAATCGAATACGCCCGTCTCTACCTGCTGCCGGTTGAAACCCGTGTACCGCTAAAATTCGGTGCTGAGACCCTGACGCATGTTACCTGCGCGCGCGTCGAACTCGGATGTCACGCGTCCGGTACTACGGGATCAGACAGCACCGTACACGTCGGCTGGGGGGAGACCCCGCTGAATGTGCAGTGGGTCTGGCCGTCGGCGATTCCCTACGTCGAACGCGAGCACGCGCTCGTCGCGTTCACCCGCACGCTGCTCGACGAGTGGGTCAGGGTCACCGAAGCAGGACATCCTGTGGACCTGGGCCACCGTTTCCTGACCCACACGCTACCGGTGGTCCGTGAGCGTTTTAACCGCGACGAGCGCGCCGGGGCGGAGCCGCTCCCTGAACTTGCGGCCCTCGTCTGCTGCTCACCCTTCGACCTTGCCCTGCACGACGCCTATGGCAAAGCGGTCGGGAAACCGGTCTACGAGTGCTACGGACCGCTCGATATGCCCCACGATCTGAGTGAGTATTTCGGGAGTACGGAGTTCGCCGGTCGCTACGTGGCGGATTACCTGCGAACTCCCGCGGGTCCGGGGGATCCGAGTGACCCGAGCATTCCCGCGTGGCACCTCGTCGGCGGCCGCGACGCGGTCGAACAAGGCGAGCTCACCGGCGAGGAGCCGGACGACGGATACCCGGTTCTCCTGGAAGACTGGATACGCACAGACGGATTGCGCTGCCTGAAAGTCAAGCTCACCGGAGACGATGCGAAGTGGGACCTGCAACGCCTCATGCAGGTCGGGCGCGTAGCCCGCGAAAACGGGGTCGAGTGGCTCAGCGCGGACTTCAACTGCCGCGTTACCGAGCCTGCGTATGTCAACGACATCCTCGACAGCCTGCAGAGCCAGGATCCCGAAACCTGGGACTCGCTGCTGTACGTGGAGCAGCCCTTCCCCTACGACCTCGAGGCAAACCGGATTGATGTGCACTCGGTCGCGGAGCGCAAGCCGCTCTTTATGGACGAGAGCGCCCACGACTGGAAGATCGTCAGACTCGGATACGAACTCGGGTGGAACGGTGTGGCCCTGAAAACATGCAAGACGCAGACCGGGGCGCTCCTGTCGCTCTGCTGGGCGCGGCAGCACGGCATGCAGATCATGGTCCAGGATCTGACCAACCCCATGCTTGCCCAGATTTCGCACGTCCAGCTCGGATACTACGCCGGAACGATCATGGGTGTGGAAACCAATGGTATGCAGTTTTACCCGGAGGCATCGACTCCAGAGGCTACCGTACATCCGGGGCTGTACCGGCGTCGCGACGGCCAGGTGGACCTGTCGTCCTGCCTCGGTCTGCCGGGATTCGGGTATCGAACAGAAGACATAGACCGGCAGCTCCCGCGGCCGGAACTCGAACGGAGGAATCATGGATAAGGTACGATTAGGATTTATCGGTGTCGGAAACCGCGGCACACAGCTGCTCGAATACAGCATGGCAAACCCGAAGGCCGAAATCGTGGCCCTGTGCGATGTCTACGTACCCTACGTCGAGCGGGACCGCAGCAAAGTCGACCCTGCTTTTCTCGCGAATCGAAAGGTCCCGGCACTTACGGAGTCCTTCTCGGGAACGGTGGATCGCTACACCGACTTTCGCGACATGCTCGACCGTCCGGACATCGACGCGGTGGTCATAGGCACTCCCGACCACTGGCACGCGGTACAGACGATTATGGCCCTTCGCGCAGGGAAAGACGTGTTTGTCGAAAAACCGTTGACCTCAACCATCTACGAGGGACGGAGGATGGTCGAAGTCGAAGCCGAGACCGGTCGTGTCGCCGGAGTCTGCCTGAACCGCAGGGGATCATCGATCTACCGTGAGCTCGCGCAGCGCGGTGCGGACTCCATCGTGGGCAAGGTCGTGAACGCCTACGCCTCGCACACGAGCAACATGTACCCCGACGGCATCGGTCGGGCAGAAGCACAGGAGCCGCCTGCCGGCTTCGACTGGGATCTCTGGTTAGGCCCGCGGCCCTACCGCCCCTACACGAAGAGCATCGCTCCGTACAACTTCAGGTGGCAGAACGAGTTCAGTTCGCAGATGGGGAACTGGGGTGTTCACTACATGGATGTGATACGCTGGCTCACCGGAGAACGCGCACCGATCTCGGTAACAGCGGTCGGTGGCACCTACGCGGTCGACGACGATCGGAATATCCCCGACACCATGACGGTGCTTTTCGAGTTTGCATCCGGTCGCGTTTTCGAGTTCCAGATCAACGAGGCCTCAGCAGGCTACAAGATCCCCGGAGGCGAGATCGAACTGCGCGGCACCAAAGGGACCCTTCGTGTCGATCAGAACGGCTATCAGGCCGTCCCGACGAAGGCAGGTCAGTTCCAGGACTGGGACGCGTTGATAGAACCCGAAGAAAAGCACATCGAAAGCGGAGACAGCTTCGGGGACCTCGGTATCAAAGAGAATTCTACGGCCATACTTATAGATAACTTCCTCGACGCCGTCGCCGACTCTTCTGTAAAACCGTATTGCAGCCTTGAGGAAGCACACCGATCCACGAGTTTCGCCCACCTCGCGAACATTGCACTCGCGACCGGAGAGCGACTTCGCTGGGACGCGGAAAACGAGCGGTTCACCAACAGTGACGCGGCGAACGACATGCTCCACTACGAGTACCGGCCGCCGTGGTCGCTGGAGTAGCGACTGGAGGGTCACACATGAACAGGCAGTACGTCGTATTTTCAAAGCACCTTTCGTGGCTCGATCGATCACAGCTCGCTGAGGCAGTAGCTGAAGCAGGATTCGACGGGGTTGATCTTTCGGTGCGGCCCGGCGGGCACGTGCTCCCCGAACAGGTCGAAGAGGAGCTGCCTCGTTTCGTCGAGATCCTCGCCGGGCACGACCTGTCGTGCCCGGCACTCGTAACCTCGATTACCGGGCCGACGGCCGAAGCCGAGGCGGTCATACGCGCTGCGGCCTCGTGTGGCGTTTCAGCCTATCGCATGGGCTACCTCGACTACGGCGACCAGGTCGAAGAGTCGCTCATCCGGCACCGGGCAGTATTTGAGGGACTCGCGGAAATGAACGCCCGCTACGGAATACACGGTGCGTATCAGAATCACGTGGGCACGTGGGTCGGAAGCGCAGTCTGGGATCTGCTGCCGCTGCTCGAAGGCCTCGATCCGGATGCGATCGGGCTACAATATGATGTTCGCCACGCGGTACTCGAAAGCGGCAGCAGCTGGGAAATCGCCCTGCGGCGACTCGCGTCCTGGGTCAGAACCATAGTCGTCAAGGACGGCTACTGGAAGCGCGGCGACGACGGAGTCTACAAAGCAACGAGTTGCCCCATCGGGACCGGTATGGTCGACTGGAAGAGGTTTAACGAACTACTGCCGGAAACCGGCTGGGACGGAATTATTTCGGTCCACTTTGAGTTTCCGCTCTTCGACGAGGATCCTGCGAGTCTCTCAACTGCTGAACGGACGAAGAAAACGGTTCACGCGATGCGGAACGAGCTCGACCGGTTGAAGCAGATCGTCTGAAGCGTCAACGTTCCCTATCGCTCGAGCGCAATGGCCGGCAGGGCAAAATCGTCCCCGGTCTCTTCAAGCAGGCGCGACAGCTCCGCGTGCAGCCGCTCTTTCTGAGCCTGAAAGACGGTGTTATAGCAGAGGTTGTTCATTTCAAAGGGATCGTCGTTCAGGTCAAACATCAGCCAGTCGTTCCCGGGTGTACACACGTACTTCCACCCGTCCCGGGTAACCACACCTCGCCACGCCCGATTCACGGAGTTGGGGTGAAACTTGCGGGGAATCTGCTGCAGAAGCGCAGACTCAGGCGGCTTCGCCGACTCCGGTTGCCCTGCAGGCGCTGACTCGTGCATCGGAAAACGCCGGCTCGTGTGAACCACCTGAGCTGAAAAATCGTACCCGACCATATCAGCCGGTGTCTCGATGCCGCACAGCCCGAGCGTCGTCGGTGCAATATCAACGTGGTTCAGCGGATAATCGACCGCACCAGTCTGTATGTGCGCGTGCGATCCGGTGCACCCGATCACGAAGGGTATGCGGATGCTTTCCTCCCAGGGAGACGACTTCTCCCACTGCCCGTGACTGCCGAGCATGTCACCATGATCACTCAGGTAGATGATGTAGGTCTCCCGGTCGACACCGAGCTTCGTGAGCCCGACCCAGACCTCGGCGACCATGCGGTCCACCTCTTCGACCATGGCCGAGTATCCGGCGATATCGCGCTTTGCTTTCTCCTGTACGCGCGGTGAGACCGGGACATTCGGTCGCAAGTTCACCGTCGCGGGTGATCGTACGGTACTGTCGTGCGGTGGGACATACGGACTATGCGGTGGTTGCACCGACAGCACCCCGAAAAACGGCTGCTCCGGGTGTGCCGAGACCTGCTGCTCCAGGTGGGACAGAAATACTCGCGACAACGATCGCGTCTCATAATCCGGCAGCCGTTCAGGTTCTTCGGACTCACCCCCGTAGACCCATACATCGTTCTGTTTATTGTTGTTCTCGTATCCCCGCCAGTAGTCAAACCCGCCCCGCTCGCCTACAGGCACGACATGATCGGGGCTGTTCGAGCCTCCGAGATGCCACTTCCCGACCCACGCGGTGTGATAGCCGGCATTCGCAAAGGCGTGCGCGACGGTCTTGTGACGCGGATCGAGTCTGGACGGCGCTCGCGCGCAGCCATTCTGGTGAGGGTACATGCCGGTCAGAAGCGCCGACCGGAAGGGCGTGCACCAGGGAGTACCGGCGACCGCGTTGGTAAACACCACTCCGCTGCGCGCGAGATTATCGATCGCAGGCGTACTGAGATTCACGTCTCCGTTCCAGCCAAGCGCCTGCGCGCGGTGCTGGTCCGAGAGTATCCAGACGACATTGGAACGGTTCGAAGGAGTATCACTCACACGGGTACCTCGGTCGCGAGCCTACCCTTTCATTCCGGTCGTCACAATCCCTTCGACGAAGGAGCGACCGGTGTCATCGAAAACTCGATCGCGAAATATGGAAAATCTATGCCGGGACGCTACGGAATCAGTTACCGATTCCACCGGAAACCATGATACACTCGTCCAGCTCGTTGAGACGGGCGACCACAGGAGGGGCACCGTTCATGAGACTGCTCAAACAGGCCGGGTGGGTACTGCTGATATCAATCATCCTTCTGGGCGCCCCGCGTCTCGGCGGGCTGTTTGCGGATCTGTTCACCTATGCGCGGATCGATCCGGACGGTGCATTCGCGTGGGTTTCGGTGCATCACATCGTGCAGGCACTCATCGTCTTCGGCATCATGGTGCTGCTCACGCGAACGAAAAACATCGACTTCGGCTTCGGCTGGGGCGACCGTGCGGTCGGATTCTGGTATGTACGGCTTTTTACCCTAATCTTTATCGCCTACGTTGCCGTCTCCATGATAATCGTTCTTACGGCAGGGACGTTTCAGACCTTTCCGTATCCATTGACGGCAAGGAACATCATAGGACAGATGGCCTTCCAGCTCTTTCTCTCCGGCCCGTCCGAGGAGCTGATTTTCCGGTCATTCGCGATAACGATGCTCGCGCTGTACGTAAAAGGGTCCCTGCCCGGGAAGCACGTCAGCAGTGCCAACTTTATCGCCGCGATTGTCTTCGGCTTAGCACACGTTACCATGACGCTCTCACCGTTCGCGCTGACCTACCATCCCTTCCAGGTCGTGTACGCGATCGGGCTGGGAATCGTGTACGGCATCTGCTATGAGAAATCGGGGAGTGTCTACTATCCTATGATGATGCACAGCATCACCAATGTCTTTGCGGTAGGAGTGAGTGTCATCGCAACGGCGATGATCGCGTAGGAATGTGCTCCCACCGGCGAGGTTCCGTGTAGTTATCGAAGCCTGCGCATTCCTATCCCATGAAAGTCGCTTTCGCGCCTCTCAGGGTCAGGCACGAGGATCTCTCTCACTTCACGGGTTGCGACGTCTATAATTGAGACCCCGGGAGTGTCACCGGCGATCGCGTGCGGACCGCTTCGCTGTACGGGTCCTCGAAGCGTGACAAAGGCGAAACGACCATCGGGCGAGAACGTAAGGATGTCAGGGCTCCTGCCAGTCCACTCAATCGTGTCGATAACCTCATCGGTACCCGCGTCGATGACGATTCCGTCTGAGCTCGCCCGGTTGACCATCCAGAGCTCACTCCCGTCAGGAGTGTACCAGACGCCGTGGGCATCGCGCCCGCCGCTCGCGTAGTCGTGGCAGACCGGCCGGGTCACACGATTTCCGTCTGCATCTGTAGAGAAGACGTCCGCGTAGTCCTGCGTAAGATCAATCATGTGCGCATGTCTATCTCCGCGTGAGGGTATGCGCCAAGATCGATCGTCGCGTACCTTCGTTAAAGCTCATAACAAATCCTCCTTGTTTCCGGCTGAAGCTTTCTTTTTCTCATATGGATATAACGTTATTTACTCGACTATAAAACCCGGTCGTTAACCGTAATCCCCGTTTTTTCGTTTACCGGAAGCGAATTTCCCCCTAATCTGTATTTGCAATACCGTCCGGGGGGCGGTAATTACAACTATCAGGGGGGTTCTATGACTGAACTGACTATTTCGGGGATTGTGACTTAAGGATTTACGATCGGCATGAAAAATATCGTGTCTCTGATCCTTGCTGCGTTTCTCTGGGTAATCACGATCTGGATTCCGTATCTGAACGTAGGCACGACGATCGGCATCGTGAGCATTATTGTAGCGATGTCGAAGGGAAGCATTGTGTCTCCGTTGACGATTTTTGATGCGAAATATCGCAGGTATATCGGAGAGTTCTTTCTTGTGCTCGCCTTTGTTCAGATCGGTACGATGATCGGCTTCGTGTTCATGGTCGTTCCCGGCATCGTTATTTCTATCGCGTGGGGACAGGCGATCTACCTGCTCGTCGACAAGGAACTGACCCCGATGGAAGCGATCAAGGTCAGCAACCAGATTACCTACGGGAAGAAATGGACGATCGTTCTCGGCACACTCATTCTTGCGATAGTCCTGGTCGTAATCGTGTTCATCCTCGGTTTCATCGGTGGCCTCATCGCAGAGTCGGTCGGTGCAGTCCTGAGCTTTCTCGGCGCAGTCGCGTTTCTCCCGATAATCATGGGAGCGTATGCGCACATCTACGCCGTGCTCACTCAGCAGCTCGAGCCGGCTCCACACGCATAAGGGACCATTCCAGGAGCACTCAGGCTACAGAGCAGCCTTGGGTGCTCCTTCTCCAGTCAGACGCACGCCTTTACTGAGGGCCTTCCGACGTACGGATTTCTGTCTTCGAAACCGACGGTCCATCGACGTGGACCAGCCTCGCGTCGGGTGTGATCAGCCGCTCGCTACAGCGATCCACCGCAACGTTCTCCGCATACTGGAAGAAGTACCCGTACGCAGGTAAAATACCCAGCTTGTGGCACTCGGGATATTCGGTTGTGAGCACGGGAATCTCGTCTGCACCGATATTGCAACGCTGCACCCCACCCCAGAACGAGATGTTGAGCGACTCAAAGGTAACGTTGGAGATTATCTGTCCTGGACAACCGGATAACACGACACCCTGCCCACAATCACTCAAGTCGACGCCTTCGCGCACGCGAATATACCGTCTGGTTGTGATATCCATACGCCTGAACGTCAGACCGTCAATGGTACTTCGGCGCGTGGGATCGTTCGCATCGAGGTAGCTTCGTCCCCGGTTCCCTGTTGCAACGAAAATCGGGCCGGTGCTTTCCTGTATCGTCAGGTCTGAAAAAAGCACATTCCGCACTGCCCCTCCGTCTACGGCGGTGATTTTCAGTGCGACGACACCGCAGTTGAGGACCGTACAGCGCAAGACCTCGATATCAGAAAAGTCGCCCATCGATTCGGTCCCGATCTTGAACCCGGAGCAGCCACTTTCCAGAACACAGTCGACGACCCGGATATTCCTGCACGCATCCATTGATGTTGTCTTCAGGCAGATCGCATCGTCACTGGTTCTGATGTCGCATCCGGACACCGTCACATCCGAGCTGCTGTCGATGTCTATCCCATCGCCGTTTCGGATGTTCGCGGACCGTATGGTAAGATCCTGAATGGTGACACCGACGCTTCGCTGTATGTGACAGCACCAGGCTGCCGGCTGCAGAAACGTAAGGCCTTCGAGAACGACATCGGAACACTCGATGATTCGAAGCGAAAACGGCCGAACCGTCTTGTCCTGAAACCGGTCTCCCCCAACATCGATGGTTCCACTCCCTGTGAGTCGCACATTCCTGGCGCGGTACGCGTACAGAAGAGCATAGCCTTTCACCGGACTATTCTGGCCCTCGCTGCAACCGTCTCTCGGGAGACCGGGAAGTTCCGGAAACCCGTGTATATCTGGCAATGCCTGCAGGACGGCCCCTTTCTCGAGACGCAGCTCAACGTTGCTCTTCAACTGCAAAGTGTACGAAAGATACATTCCTTTCGACAAAACCACCGCGCCGCCACCACTCTCGTTGCAGCGGTCGATCGCGGTCTGCAAAGCTGCCGTACTGTCAGTCCTGCCGTCAGGTTTCGCACCGAATGTCTCTGGTAAGCAGTTCATCTGTTGTTTCCTATTATTAGAATATCCCGATCGTACTACGGGTCATCCGAGGGCGGAGAACCGAAAAAGGCTATCCTTTCATTCCTGTCGTAACGATGCCCTCGACGAAGTATCGCTGGGCAAAAAAGAACAGCAGGATAATTGGTGCAATGGAAAAAACCATCATGGCATGCAGCGCTCCCCAGTTTACCGAAGCCTGCGCATCGACAAACAGGTTCAGGGCAAGCGGAAGCGGATACAACCTGACCGACGAAATGTACACGAGGGGCCCCATGAAATCTTCCCACGTCCACATGAACGTAAACAGGGCCGCAGTAAAAAGGGCGGGCCGCATCAGGGGCAGGAGAATGCTCCACAAGAAACGCATGCGGGAACACCCGTCAATAAATGATGACTCGTCGAGTTCATACGGTATTCCCCGAATGAACTGTGTAATCAGGAATATGAAGAACTGCGAGGCTCCGAAAAACCGCGGTACTGTCAATGGCGCATAGGTGTCGATCCAGCCGAACGTTGCGAACATGATGTAGCGTGGTATCAGGAGAACCTGATCCGGCAGCATCATGGTCGCCAGAAGAATACTGAACCAGACCTTTTTTAGTGGAAACCGAAAGCGAGCGAACGCATACGCGGCAAGACTGCTCGAAATCAGTGTTCCCACGACCGAAAGGCTCGAAATGGTCATGGAGTTCATGAAGAACCGACCGAACGTGTGCCCCCGGATCGCGGTCCAGCCTTCGCCCCAGTGTGTAAAGACCCAACTCTCAGGCAGTAAGGCAACGCTGGTAAAGATCTCCTCGTTTGGCTTGAACGTGCTGAATACGAGCCAGAGAAGCGGATATATCATTACGGTCCCGAGACCGATCAAAAGGACATGTCGGAACCCACTCGAAAACAGCTGTCTGAGTTTTGCCGGCCGAAATGTCGTAAGCACATGAGCTGCAGGTTGCTGGTTTGTTGCGTATCGCATTGATGTGCCGCCTACTTTGCACTGGTCTCGTAGTAGACCCAGTATTTTGAGACAAGAAAGCTGATACCGGTAAACCCGGCTATTATGACAAGCAGCGTCCAGGAAAGAGCAGAGGCATAGCCCATGTTGCCGTAGCGAAACGCCTGATTATAGATATTGAGAACCATGAACATTGTTTCGTTCATAGGACCACCACCGGTAATGACCGCCGCCTGTGTGAAGACCTGAAACGCGCCAATGATGTTCATTACAAGATTAAACAGAATAACAGGTGAGATCAGCGGCACCGTGATCCGAAAAAACTTGCGAATACTCCCGGCTCCGTCGATTTCCGCGGACTCATACAGCCCTTTCGGAACCTGCTTAAGCGCAGCAAGAAAAATCAACATTGATGAACCGAACTGCCAGACAGACAGAAGCACGAGCATGAAACGAACCGTATCCGGATTTGCAATCCAGTCCTGCCCGGTAAGACCGAAGATCGCGATAAAATTATTAAAAAGGCCTCGACGCCCGAAGATGCGTCGCCACATTATCGCTACCGCAACACCGCCTCCGATAAGACTCGGTACGTAATACACGGTCCGGTAGATGCCGATGCCTCGAATGCCGGTATTCAGAACGACTGCCGCCAGCAATGCCGCCGACAGTCGCAATGGAACCGACACGAGTGCATACCGTGTGGTCACGTTTATTGACTTCAGCGAAAGGCTGTCGGTAAACACCCGTATGAAGTTCGTGAATCCAACATAGTCGTAATTCGGGCTGAACCGGTAGTTGGTAAATGCCAGATAGATCGAGTGTCCGAAGGGCCACAGAATAAATGCGAACAGGCCAATCAGGTAGAGGGACAGAAAGCCATACGCCTGACCCACCTCGGCGAGACGTCTGCGCTGTTGAAGCGTTTTACGAAGATTGGTCAAGATAATTCTCCAGCCACAGAATTGAGACCGGTCGCATACGACCGGTCTCACAAAACCCTTACGGACTTATCGTACGTTCATACCCAGGTTACGCGCATGCCGAACAACAGCATCTACCGTCTGGTCGATCGTCTGTCGTCCGAATGCCATGGCCTGCTGCTCTGCTCTGACCAAGTCGCGAAACTCGTTGTATCTCGCGTGGACCGTTATATCACCGCGCACGTCGCGATTCGCGATGATCCAGTTCTGTAGCTCAAACATTGCCTCTTCGGCTTCGCTTAAACCCTGCTCGATCAGGAGATCTCGATACATACCGCTGGCCGGCACACCTACCTCGGTACCCATGCGGATTCCCGTTTCGCGTCGGTTCGTCAGGAACGCGATTAGAAGCGCGGCTTCTTGAGGATGAGCGGTGTGGGCGCTTATCTGATAACTCATTCCCGGGCCGAAGGTAAAGGGTTCGTTCGGACCCGCAGGTGCCGGGAACAGAACCAGGGTGTCGGGTGTATTGTCCTGAAAACGTGAGAACGAGCCCATTGCGATAGGAAGCATCGCTACGTCACGGTTTACGATCGGGCTGTTGGCCCCATCGTCGGCCTGTGCTGTTATGTCAGCAGGGCTCACCGCGCCGCTCTCGCGAAGACGTCCCCACCACTCGTATGTGAAGCGCAACTGGTCGGCCGTCAGTGCCAGCCCGTTTTCATTGGTAATCGTCGTGTTGTGATACGAAATGTCGAAGTGGGGAGGCCCGGCATTGGCGTAGGGTACACCACCTGCTTCGTCGAGAGCACCATACACGGTACCACCGCTTGCGTCATAGACGCTCTGGGCGAGTTCTGCAAAATCGTCCCAGGTCCAGAACATGGACGGCAGTTCAAGACCAAGCTCATCGAGAAGCGTCGCGTTTATGAGATACGACCCACCAACGCCTCCAGCCTGCGGAACTCCGATCAGAAAGCCATCCGGAGCGTAGAATGTCGCCATGAGTGTATCGTCGTAATAGCTGAGGTCAAGATCAAACTGGCTGAGGTCCTTACGGGCGTCCCATGGAAGAATATCCCAGGGAGGGAGATGCCCCGACATGAAAACATCGGGTTGATTGTTCGCCGCCATCTGGGCGCTCAACCGATCTCTATAGCCGCTGAATCCACCGTACTCCGCTTCCACGCGAATATGCGGATGCTCCTCCATGAACATGTCGAGAACATCAAGGAACGCATTGTGACGACTTTCCCCACCCCACCAGCTGTACCGCAGGGTAACCTGCTCTGTGGCCGTCGTTTCCGGCCGACCCGCACCGAACGCCGGTGCTACGGTCATGAGCACGAGCATCCCGATTGCAATAAAACCAATCCATCTGGATTGCGTCTTCATAGTGACCTCCTTGGTCGACGCAAATCTTCGTTTGCGCCTGTGTTAACTCCCAGCGTAGGGGTCCAACCGCAAAACGCGCTACGGGAATGTTCTCGCGAAATGTTGAAAATCTATGCCGGGGTCGTGCCTGCCATACTGCAGCTGGTACCTCCCGGGGGTTATTCCGACAATCTTCTTGAAAACCTGACCGAAGTAGCGCGGATCCTGAAAGCCGATCCTCTCGGCTACTTCACGGACCTTCGTTTCCGGGGAGAGCAGCAGCTCCCGTGCCCTGTCGATCCTGTGCCGTGTCAGGTAATCAATATAGTTCACGCCTTTGGCCTTCTTGAACCAGACTGAGAATCGACTCGGGTGCATGGACAGATGCGCGGCCACGTCATCCAGTGATATTGGTTCGTGGTAGTGCTCATCGATAAACGTCAGCGCCCGCAGGAGCTGCGCGTCGGTTCGTTCCTGCGAGCGCACCTGCGTTACGACGCTCCGAATGCGGTGAATTGCCGAATGAAAACGCTCCACGAGTTCCTGTATCGAGACAGCTTCGTCAACGAGGGCGAACAGGTTCGGAAGCTCCGAGAGTTCGTCTGCGGTCAGGCTGGATGCCGTTTCGCGGAGCGTGCTTTGAACACCGACGGCGAGAATAAAGGCGGCCCGTCGGGTGATCTCGGGCGACGCTGCATGTTCTTTCAGACCGTCGAACAGTTCGTGCAAGCACCGAAAACAGTCGGTTTCGTCCTGCAGGACGATACTCCCGGCAAGCCCCCCGGCCTGAATCAGGTCCCGCGCAACCGCGGCTTCATCTGATTCAGGGATTTCCTCGAACCGGATTACGCACTGATCGGGATGAAGAAAGTGCATGTCCGAAGCCTGCCGGGCCTCCAGAAAACCCTGTCGGACTTCGGCCAGCCCTCCGTGTTCGGCGCTGACGCCAGATTTCAAGCGGTGACGCTCGAGCCAGACGCAGAATCTATCGGCACACGCAGCGGTTACGAGTACCGCCCATTCCCTCGTCTGTAAGGTCGTACACTGCACGACTCCCTCGGCTGTATGCACAAGGGACGCAAGATCGCGATCGGTCGTGACGACGCACAGCACGTAGCCCGTCTCATCAACGAGTGCAGGATCCAGATCCGCAAGCTCCGTCGTATCAGTCTCGACCCGACGATCAAGAAGTCGGTCGCGAAACCAGTAGTCGCGTGCGAGCTGCTGTGTCCAGTGCTTCCGGTGCTCGCGGTCCTGTAGGAACGCTGCGGCGTCCTGCAGGGCAAGCCCGAGTTCTTCGTCATCCACGGGTTTAAGTATGTATCGGAAGACCTGCTGCCGCAGCGCTTCCTGGGCGTAGGCGAACTCATTATGCCCCGAGAACAGGATCACCAGAACGTCCGGCAGCGACTCCCTGAGTGCGGCTGCCAGCTCGAGCCCCGTCATACCGGGCATGCGAACGTCGGCGAGGACCACATCGACCGGATGGGTCTTGCACCAGTTCAAGGCACGTCGCGAGTCGGTGCTGCTTGCCGCAAGCTCGAACCCGTACGACTCCCAGGGGAAGACCCTGAGGCCTTCGACTGCAAGCTCTTCGTCGTCAACCACAAGTACGTGAAATTTCATGGAAGGGAATCCTCACAGGCGTTGGCAGGCAATCTGACCGTCACCGTTGTTCCACCGCCAGACTCGCTCTCGACTTGAAGCCCGTATCCCTCGCCCGCGCTCACGCGTATACGCTCGTGTATGTTCCGTA
>RECN01000116.1 GCA_007694005.1 Spirochaetaceae bacterium | reverse complement strand
GCGAGTGCGAGCGCCTTGAGCGAGGCGTATACTTCTTCTTCCCGAAACGTGTCCTGTGATTCCATAAGCGTCCGGTTCGATGGTATGCCGGTGGCGGACACGGGTCAAGGTTGCGGGGGGTCTTATACCAGTCACGGGAGCGTGTACGGCACGCGCACGCTCGGGTGTTCCGCCGGAAAGTCTCGGGTGTTTCTGGTAACAATCAAGAGTCCATGTACTTCTGCTGCCGCCCAGACCAGAGCGTCTGGAACTCGAATCCGGTACTCTTTCCGCAGACGGATAGCCGCCTCAAGGGTGGCAGTCGACAACTCTGCCATAGTGAACCGCGCGAGAAACGCCCGCACGGTTACGTCGCTCGCTTGCGATGTCCCGACGAGGACCTCTACGAAGGTAATCGGGCTTATGAACACCCGCCGGTACCGTGCGAGCTCAGCGCGCGATTCCGGAATCCCGTTGAGATAATCGATGATGATGTTCGTATCAAACAGGGCTTCCAATCTGTCAGTCCCATTCAGCTCGCAGCCGCTGCTGATAGGCAACCGCATCTACCGGCTCAGCGCGGTCTGCCGCCCAGACGCCGAACGCGAGGTCTTCGACTGTTCCTGCCGGACTGTCGAGATAGCGCTCTACTGCTTCACGAACCAGCTCACTTCGGGACACCCGCCGCTGTCGTTTGAGCTCGTCGAGACGTTTCACATAGGCATCCGGAATCTCAACGATTGTACGCATATGATAACGGTATATGATGACAGGCCTGTTGTCAATTTCTCAGATGGCATTTTCTGGAGCCGACAGTAGCCTCGGTCCAAAGGCGCGAATGAGGATGAGCCCGAGTGGTGCGGTCACGATAATCGCGAGTACCGCAACCGAGAGTATTTCCTGCCCCCCCGCGATTCCGAGGGACAGTGGGATTGCCCCGAGTGCTGCCTGCACGGTCGCTTTTGGAAGATAGGCGATCAGCGCGAAGAGCCGTTCACTCCAGTTCAGACTTCGGTCGGGTGCGACCGAAATAAGAACACCGAGGCTCCGACCCGCAAGCCCGAGTGCAATCACGGCAAGCCCGCGTCCGCCTGCCTGCCAGGCCGCCGGTAGATCGACCGCGAGTCCGATCAGCACAAAGAGGAGAATCTCTGCCGGAACCCAGAGCTTGGAAAGTTTGTGTGCCATCTCGTGGGCAACGGGTTCGGCGCGTTCGAGCAGAATAAATCCGACAGTCATAACCCCGAGCAGCCCGGCGATCGGGAGAATCTGCTCAATCTCAAGAAGCAGCAGGCTTACGACAACCAGCAGCAGCGCTTTCTCGGTGGCTCGGATGTGTGTGAACGTCCGCGTGAAGAACCATGCCGCGAAAAAGCCGAGTGCAACTCCGACGACGAGTCCGTTCAGGATCGCGAGCGGAAACGACACGATCAGATTGACCATGGTCGCTGACCCACCGACGAGCAGTCCGACCGAAGCGGTAAAGATCGTAATTGCGACCGCGTCGTCGATGCTCGCACCGGCGAGCACGAGCGTCGGCACTTCGGTATATCCCCGTTCTTTCAGGTCGAGCATAGACGGGACCACCACAGCCGGCGAGACGGCGGCGAGAATACTCGCACCGACAAGCGCGGTGAGCGGGTCGAACCCGAAGAACCAGTAGAACGCGAGCGTGGCGACCGCAGTCTCGGCAAGGCAGGGAATAATCGCCATGCGAAACGCAGACGCGCCGACCGCCTGCAGACTTGCCTTGCGAATTCCGAGACCGGCGCGCAAGAGAATCACGATGAGCGCCGTACTCTTGAGGAACCCTGATATTGCGTCAATCTCACCTGGCAGAGGCGGAAGCAGGTCGGTAACCCCACCGGAGAGCGCCGCGTAGGCTATGCCGAAGAGCAGCATTCCGAGAATCGCCGGGAGCCGGAAGGCCTTACTCGCGCGTCCGAACAGCCAGGGGCCGATAATGATGATTGCAAACGCTATGGTAATGGGCATCGCAGACGAGCACACCGTGTTCTGCCGGGTGTGTCAAGACCGTCTGTACGCGGCACGCAGGGGCTCTTTCAAGGAAACGATGAAACCGGTATTGTACCGGGAATTGCGTATGGACAAGAATCTTGGGAATATCGCCTGTGGACTTGTGAACGTTCAGGACGTCTGTCCAACTGCGCGTGTAGAACTCGCGTATGCAACCGGGAACAACGTGTTTGGTACTCGATTATACGAGTGCAATGAAGCGTGGCTGCTTGAAGAAACCGCAGACAAACTTGCGGACGCGGTGGAACGTGCCGCGGCTCAGAATTGTTGCATCATTATACTGGATGCGTACCGACCGCGTGCCGTACAGCAGCATATGTGGGATCTGTTTCCCGATGCAACATTCGTGGCTCTTCCGGAGCGAGGGTCGCTCCACAATCGTGGCGCGGCGGTCGATGTCTGGCTCGCCGATGCAAGCGGTGTTCCGTTTCCCATGCCGAGTGAGTTCGATGAGTTCTCGCCGCGTGCGTCGCACGACTATGGTGGCGGAGATCCTGAACGGCTTCGATACCGGGACATGCTTCGCTCGTTCATGGAGCAGTCCGGATTTCGCGCATACAATGCAGAGTGGTGGCATTACAACGACCTGGAACAGGTGCATCGTCCGATACTTAATCGGTCCCTGTGTGCATTGCACGAAGAACACGTAGCCAGTTACGACCCATAATTTTCTCAACTGTTTCTGCAGGATACCCCCGACGTCGCAGTGCCTCGGCGACCTGCGGTAATCCAGTGCAGTCGGGCATGACCAGCCCGTATGGTGCTGTGAAGCCGTCAAAGTCACTGCCTATTCCAACATGGTCTGCACCTGCGACCTCGATCATATGCTCGAGGTGTTCGAGCGCCCGGTCGAGTGTGACCTTTTTCGGGTCTCCGTCAATGAACACACCGGGAAACGTCAGGCCTATGAGCCCACCGGTCGCAGCAATAGCCTGAAGCTGTTCGTCCCAAAGATTTCGCGGGTGATCGTGTATCGCGCGTGCGTTCGAGTGGGACGCGACAACCGGGCATGTCACGCGTTTCAGCACATCGTTTAGTGATGTGTCACTGAGATGTGACACGTCGACGATCATACCTAGTTCTTCCATAGCGGCGACGACCTCGGCACCGAACCCGCTTAACCCATCCGTCCCCTCAGTTCCAATACCCCGCGCGACGGCGTTTCGCCTGTTCCACGTGAGCGTCATGAGGCGGACACCGCTGTGGTAAAACGTTTCGACCCGGCGGATGTCGCGCTCTATTGGCTCTGCTCCCTCAATCGCGAGTACAACCGCTGTCTGATCCTGCTGTGCTGCCTGTTCAATGTCGCTCGCCTGCGTCGCCCCCACGACCCGTGAGTCCTGTTCTAACAGTGTGTTCACCCGGGAGAGCAGTTCGTTTGTATGTTCGTACGCGCGTTCTACAAACTGGTCTTCGGTGAACAGCGCGAAAAACTGTCCACCGATGCCCGCTTCGCGAAGCCGTGGTATGTCGATGTGTCCTTCTGCCGAACGGTCACGGAGCGACCGCTGCGCATGAAACTCTGCGAGGATGGAATCGCAGTGGCCGTCAATAATCAGCATCTCAGGTCGCCGACACGTTGGGCGTCTACAACTTCACGGGCCACGAGATCCTCGTAGGTTTCTCGCCGCACCGACAGCCGGTGTCGCCCGTTATTCGTCATGACAAGCGCCGGGCGGGGCAGGCGATTGTAGTTGCTTGCCATCGAAAAGTTGTACGCACCTGTGGAGAGCACGACCATGGTATCTCCCGGTTTCGGGTTCTGAAGATGTATGTCGTGTATCAGTATGTCGCCCGACTCACAGCACTTTCCGGCAACTGTTACAAGCGTTTTAGCAGGGTCATCTGGCCTGTCGGCTATGAGCGCCGAGTAATTCGCGTTGTAGAGTGCAGGGCGGGGATTGTCTGTCATTCCTCCGTCGACAGCCACGTAGGTGCGGACGCCGGGAATCTCCTTGACCGACCCAACCGTATACAGCGTTACTCCTGCTTCCGCGACGACCCACCGCCCCGGTTCGATGATTATTCTCGGCGTGGCAATGGAGAGCTTCTTGCTGTATCTGTCTACGTCGGCCCATAACGCGTCGACAAAGTATTCAAGCGACTGCGGTGCGTCGTCATTGGTATACCAGACTCCGTATCCGCCACCTAAATCGAGTTCGTCCGGAACAAAGCCGTTATGGTCTCTGATGCGTTGTATTACATCGAACAGTATCGCCGTTGCCTTTCTGTGGGATTCATTCGTGAAAAGCTGTGATCCAACGTGAAAGTGAAAGCCGACCGGGTTCACGTGTGCGCTCGATATGGCCCGTGTCACTGCCCGTTCAAGGCTGTCACTCACCAGGGGTATACCGAACTTCGAGTCGATCTGGCCTGTGGAGATGTACTCGTGTGTATGACTGTCGACACCCGGAGTTATGCGAAACAGAATGTCGACTGGTGCCGCATTGCTGTCGGTGATTGCGCATAGAAGTTCGAGCTCGTCCGTATTGTCAACGACGATTCTACCGACGCCGTACTGCACGGCCAGCTCAAGTTCCTCTTTCGATTTATTGTTTCCGTGAAAGTACACGTGCTTCATCGGAAAACCTGCCCGATACGCGGTATACAGTTCACCGCCGGATACAACATCAAGACCGACGCCTTCGTCGGCTACGATGTGGCACATCTCGACGGTCAGGAGTGCCTTTGCTGCGTACAACGCGAAGCCTTTGGGTGTACGCTTGTGTACCGCAGCATGAAGCTGTGAGAGGCGGTCGCGGACCATGCGCTCGGAGATCACATACAAGGGAGTGCCATACCGCTTCGCAAGCGTAAGACAGCTGCAGGAATCAAACTGATAATCCATGGCTCACCTTATCGAAAGCTGCATGGGCGATTCAAGTTCCCACGGCAGATTCAAGGATCTCAAGCATGCCCTGATTCGCATCAAGGCGTGCCGCCACCCCGAGCGGGATCGTGAGCGCCGGATATCCGTGACCGGCAGGTACGCCAGCAAGCACCGGCTTCCCGATACGTGCAAAATAATCCGAAAACACCTGATACAGACTCATGCTGCGCTCAGGTTCCTCCGGTGTACATCCCTTCCAGGTTCCGAGGACGACGCCGGCGCACTGTTCGAAGTAATCCGCCAGACGTAACTGATTGAGCATGCGGTCAACCCGATACGGCTCTTCTCCGACGTCTTCGAGAAACAGTATCGCTCCACGGGGATCCAGCGCGTACGAGGTACCGACGAGCGCTGAAACGAGGGAAAGATTACCACCGGTCAGTCGACCCTCGGTCGCACCGGGTGAGAGCGTTGTCAGTGCATGGGGTTCATCGATGGGCAGCACACCAAGCGCTCCTTCGGCGGTGATCGTTTCAAACCAGCGTTGTAGACTACGCTCGTCACGATCGCCAACCAGATTGAGCGCCATAAACCCGTGCATGGTCGGAAAACCCGCGTGTCGCGCGATCGCAAGGTGCAGGGCAGTAATGTCGCTGTAGCCGATAAAGAGCTTCGGGTTATCACGAATCCGTGCATAGTCAAGCATATCGAGAATGCGCGGCGTGCCGTATCCGCCTTTCAGGCACAGTATTGCATCAACGTCCGGATCTGCGAAGGCCGCGTTCACATCGGCTGCCCGCACTTCGTCGGTAGCCGCAAGATAGCCGACCCGTTCGGCGTGAACGCTCTTTCCGACCTGTACCCGAAACCCGTAGTCACGAAGTGCCTGTATCGCAGGCTCGACGTGATTCTCGTTTTCTGGAGATCCCGACGGGGCGATTACCGCGATACAAGCACCGGTTTTAAGCGGTCGTGGGAGTGTGCTCACAGGACAAAATGAATAAAGGTCAGGACGTCGATCCATTGTGTCGACCTAAAACCGACTGTGGTCATGTCGATCTTTTCCGCCCCTGGATAAAACGCCGCCTGGTGAGCAAGGTAGTGTTTTGTCGAAAGATACGTGATGCGAATGTAGAATGAGTCGGGCAGATCAACGAGCATGCGCGCAGGGTCTGCTTGCAGCGCATCTGTCACAGCGTCTGCCATCATCTGTCGTGCTCGTTTTGGATGTACCGAGATACTCGCGCCGCCGAGTCCGGATATCACCGGGCATACCCGTATGTTCGGAGCGATAGTACGTGCAGATTCGCAGAGTGCGGCGTCCCCGGTCAGGAGCAGGGATGGGACACCGAAGCTCGACGCGGTATAGGCATTGAGAAGAAACTCCGAGGCAAGGATACCGTTTACGCGAATTTCTTGAGCCTTGAGGGACATGGTATGCGACAGCGGATTACCGTTGGAACCAGCCGCAGAATGGTACCCGATGTAGCAGGCTCCTGCGTAGCTTTCATCTATGCCTGCCATCATGGAGTAGGGGTCTTTGGTCCATGCGCGCATAAGCGACGCCTCTTCGGGCAGTACCGAAGGGTCGATCGATCGGCCTGAATCGTGGGCGTCTTTCACGAAAATGGAATCGATCCCTGCGGCTACGGCGGCACGGCACACTGTTGCTGCTTCGTCGGACATCTCGGAGCGAAAGTAGGCACCTTGTGCTTCATCAATTTCTGTTTCTTTCCAGTCGACTATGCCGCATACGCCTTCAATATCAACACTGACGTAGAGTTTATTCATGATAGGTCTCCTCCGAGTGCCTCAAGGGTCAGTGCTGTCTGCATAGCCACACCAAGCGGTAGACAGTCTTCGTTCAGAACGAAACAGTCGCTATGCAGGGAGTGAAACGGGTCTCCAATCGTGTATCCGGCCGATGCACACCCGAGGTGGTAGAATGCCCCGGGCGTGTTCTTTATGAAATACGAGAAATCCTCAACTCCCATACTTGGGCTTTCTTTCCATTGGACCGAACCGGGGCCGAGCAATCGCTCGGCAGTCTTGCATACCAGATCGACGTCTGCGTTATGGTTTACCAGGGTAGCGTACCCGTAGCGAATCGCGACCTTGCCCTGAGCGCCGTGGGCACTACAGATGCCTGTCACCATGGTCTGTATTATGTCAATGAGACGATCGCGTAACGCGTCAGTGCTCGCGCGAAGCGTGGCCGAAAGCGTGACTTCGTCTGCGATAATATTCGTTCGTGTGCCGCCCTCGATTTTTCCAACAGAAAACACAGCCGAATCAAGGGGAGAGACACGGCGGGAGACGATGGTATTGAGCGCCACGACGAGCTCTGATGCCACGAGTATGGCATCAACGCCGGTTTCGGGGTACGCGCCATGGCCGCTTTTACCCCGCACGGTAATGGTTACACCGGTGCTGCATCCGTTCAGTGTACCGTACTTCACTTCGACCATACCGACTGGCAGGTACGGCATGACGTGCAAACCGAACACGTGATCGACTCGTGGGTTTTCAAGACAGCCGCGGTCCACCATGACTTCCGCGCCGCCGGAGCTCTCTTCTGCGGGTTGAAAGAAAAATTTTACGGTACCGCCGAAGGCGTTCTGGTGTTCGGCAAACCAGCGTGCGGCACCAAGCAATATGGTTGTGTGTGCGTCGTGACCACAGGCGTGCATGCGACCGGGAGTTTTTGACGCGAAGGGCAGGTCGGTCTTTTCCTGCATAGGTAGAGCGTCGATGTCGGCTCGGAGCGCGACGGTTTTACCCGCGGCGCTACCCCGGACTATGCCGACAATAGCGGTTCCAGTGCGTTCGTATTTAATCCCTAAGCGCGACAGTTCCTGCTCGATCCGCTCCGCGGTCTGAAACTCTTCATTCCCAAGTTCAGGATGCTCGTGTAGCGCACGGCGTACCGCAACCAGCCACTCCCGCATTTCTTCGGCGTCGCGCTGTATAGTCTGAATCATCACGGCTCCTTGTATGTGTGTAATGGGATGTACACGCGCGGCACCCGTTTTCCTATGGCCGTGAGAACCGCGTTCCGATTGCTGCCTGCCCAGTCGGCCGCTTCAAGAAGCGGCACCTCGGAGTTTCCGCTTCGTCCGAGAAGCAGGACTTCATCGCCCTGTTCGACCCCGGGTACAGAGCTTACATCGATCATAGTCTGATCCATGCATATGAGGCCGACGACGGGAGCTCGAACGCCACGTACACATGTAAATGCCGTATTTGAGAACGAGCGCTGATAGCCGTCGGCGTATCCGACCGGTAGCGTCGCAATCACAGCGCCGTTCGATGGAGCCCGCCAGGTGTAATCGTAGCTGACACCTTCGCCGGCACCGAGCCGTCTTAATCGGGCAATGCGGGTCTTGAATGCGAACGGAATACCGATATCTGCACCAATTTTGTCGTGCAGGGGCGGTGCACCGTACAGAATCGCACCCGGGCGGACCATGTCGAGGCGAAACTCAGGATACCTGAGCATGCCAATTGAATCGCAGATATGGATGTAGCCCAGGGATACTCCTGCTACGGTTGCCCTTCGTACGAACTGCTGCAGCCGGTGGAACTGCTCCATGTCTGATGTACGACCCGCAAGCGCCAGGTGGGAAAACAGTCCTTCGATGCGTATTCCGGGCAACCTCGATATGGCTGTCACGGTTTCAAGTCCTTCGGGGGTATCTTCGAGCCCAAGTCGGTTCATGCCCGTATCAATTTTGATGTGAAGCGGAACCGATGTCGTGTCCTGTGCGGATGCAGCAAGAATTTCCGCCTGTCGCCGCTCGAAAATGGTCGGTACGATTCGGTGTGCAACCACCTCCGGCAGAAGACGATCCGGTGTGTACCCCATGATCAGAAGCGGAAGGTCGGGTAGTGCTTCGCGTAGTTCAACCGCCTCGGATAGACACGCGACGGCGCAGTATCGCAGGCTCCCCGAACGCGCCGGGCCGTCTCTGTCTGCCTGCAAAAACGTGCGTGCAGCCATGATTGATCCCATGCCGTACGCATCTGCCTTTAATACAGGGCATAGATACACTGTCGAGCCTGCGATCTGTCGGACAGCCCGATAGTTGCTGTGTAGTACATCGAGGTGTATCTCGTACCAGGTATCTCGATTTGGCTGCACGGTGCAGAGCATGTACTACAAGACAGGCGCTTGAAAAGCTGTCTGTACGGCTGTTCCGCAAAACGATGCATAAATTTACAAAGTAATGTGCATAAACGTTTGACCCATTGAATAAAAACATGATCTAATTCTGCGGGCGATCGAATCGCTACATTTATGTATGTGTTTTCTGGTATTCCTACACAATTGAACGTTGCGTCAACGTTGAGCATCAGTGCGGGCGTTCAGAGACAGACAGGGGGTTTTATGAGTAGGTACCGTATTCTGGTGGCTATAGCAGTACTTGCACTCGTGCCGAGTCTGGCGTTTTCAGCAGGAGCTCAACAGGCAGCAACAAGCGCTCGCCGACAGGAGTATCGCACAGTCTATTCGGCCGAGATCGGAAGTATGAACTATCTGGTGAGCAGTACCGTGGCCGAAATGCAGGTGGCGATGAACACCGTAGCGGGGTTGGTCGAGTTTGACAGTTTTGGTGTCCTGAGACCCTCTGCTGCAGAATCGTGGACCATTTCAACTGACGGTCTGGTTTACACCTTCACGCTGAGAGAAGGCACCCACTGGTATACGTGGGACGGGCAGCAGTATGCCGAGCTGGTCGCACAGGACTTTGTAGATGCCATGGCTCATGTGCTTGATCCGGCGACCGCATCATTTTCTGCTCACCACATGCGCGGAACCATACGAAATGCCGACGCGTACTTCCTTTCGCGTGCTGATGCAGACACTCCTGACATGTCGTTCTCCGAGGTCGGCATACGAGCCGTCAGCAGATACGTTGTCGAGTATACACTTGAAAATCCGACGCCATGGTTCCTCTCGATACTGACTCACTCAGTGTACCGACCGGTAAACGGTCAGTTTCTGGCCGAAGCCGGCGACCGATTTGGCACCGACCATCGTACCCTGCTGAGTAACGGTCCGTTTATCCTTACAAACTTTCAGCCGCAGGTCGAGCGTCGCTTTGAACGGAACGAGAACTACTGGGACCGCGAAAACGTGAACATCGATAGCCTGACGTTTCAGTTTAACCGGGAGGCAGGAACGCTTGCGCCCGAACTCTTCATGCGTGGCGAAATCAGCAGTGCGAACATTCCGATCGCAATTATAGACGGATGGCTACAGGACCCCGAACGAGAAGATCTGGTCTTTCCGAATCCGGTCAGCATGTGGAACTTCTGGTATTCGTTTAACTTTGATCCGCAGTTTGCCGCAGAGTTTGAGCCCGAAAACTGGCGTCGAGCGGTTCAGAACATCAACTTCCGCCGGGCATTCTTCCACGGCCTCGATCGTGTCGCGGCTCATATGACTATAGATCCCTTCAACCCGGAACGGCAGCTGAAGAATACCATGACTTCCCCGGGGTTCGTGAGTGTCCAGGGTGTCGATTACACCATGCTCCCACCGCTCGCGCCGTTCACAAGCAGCGATCTCTTCAATCCAGAGGCAGCGGTAGCATACGCAGCCCGCGCTATGGAAGAGCTTGCGGGTGAGGTGACATTCCCAGTAATCGTGAAGTGGCCGTTCAGCACCGGTAGTGCCGATGCAACACAGAGGGCGCAGGTTATTGAGCAGCAGCTGGAGAATCTGTTCGGTCCGGAGTTCATCGATTTCCGACCGGTCGGATATCCGCCAACCGGATTTCTTGACAACACACGCCGGAATGGTAACTTCGCTCTTGCCGAGGTAAACTGGGGCGCTACGTATCTTGACCCGTATGCCTATACGCCCCCGTTTCATACCGGGAATCCCATGCTTTACACCGACATTTCACTGCCAGCGGGAAGCGCGTATCAGGATCTGCTGGACGCCGCGAGCGCCGAAGTGCTGGACCTGGACCGCAGATACAACCTTCTGGCAGCTGCCGAGGGGTTCCTGCTCGAAAATGCACTCATCATTCCGTATCGAGGTGGCGGTGGCGGATACGGTGTGTCATATATTCAACCATTCACAATTCCGTTCGCCGGAGCCGGTCTCGCAAACCTCAGCTTCAAGTTTGCCGAGATTCGGGACACGCCCGTTACGAGTGCTGAGTTCTTTGAACTCCAGGATCAGTGGCAGGAAGACCGGCTTGTGAGGCTTCGAGAGGCCGGACAGTAATATCGCTCCGTAGTGATGGTCCGGGACCATATCTCGTTTAAACCGGCCGTTGATCCAGCGAGGATCAACGGCTTTTTTACAGCCCCAGAGAATACGGGCTGCACGGTGGAGGTAGTATGGAAGAAGTCGTCGATATCCCCGTTGAGCCACAACTCAAGACGAAAAAGACTCGAGATAGCCTGCTCGCGTATACGATACGCCGCGCGTGGCAGTCTGTTGTTACCGTGTTTATAGTTATTACCGTTGTTTTTCTCCTCATGAGACTGCTTCCCATGGAAGGTTACTTCGGGGACGATTTTGACCGACTTGACCAGGTTCAGCGCGATCTGATTCTTGATCGACTTGGTTTACTCGATCCCTGGTACGTACAGCTTGGTAATTTTTACGCAGGATTGCTCCGCGGCGACCTCGGCGAGTCGATCAAGTACAGACAACGAATACCCGTCATCGAGATTGTGATTCCCAAAGTACCGGTTTCGATGCGATTTGGCTTGACTGCTGTATTCCTGTCGTTGACATTGGGCCTCACAATGGGAGTGCTGGCAGCACGCGATAAAAATCGTTTGATCGACAAATCGGTCACAGGATTCATCGTGTTTGTCAGTGCCGTTCCCGCGGTTGTATATCTTCTGTTCATTCAGCTCTACGCAACACAGTGGTTCAACTTGCCGATCCTGTATAATCCGCGGAATCCAATGAGCTGGATCCTCCCCGCACTCTCCATGTCGCTCAGCGGGACAGCCGGCTACGCGATGTGGATCAGGCGATTCATGGTCGACGAGCTCAACAAGGACTACATAAAACTTGCCCGGGCGAAAGGACTGCCGAATACACGGATCATGTTTCACCACGTTCTGCGGAACGCCTTTGTACCCATGGCGCAATACCTTCCGACCACGCTTTTGTTTACTATTGCCGGGTCGCTCTTCATCGAGTCCTTGTATTCGATTCCTGGAATGGGTGGGTTGCTCATTGACGCAATTTCGCTTCAGGACAACCCGCTTGTGCAGCTTCTGGTCCTCATCTACTCGAGCATTGGGGTGTTCGGGTTGTTCGCCGGGGATATTCTTATGGCCGCAATTGATCCGCGAATCAAGCTGATTGGAAAAGGAGGCTCCCGATGATCGCTCCCGAAGTCGCAAAAGAACGTACCGATCTATTCGCCTTTGCTGAGCACAACCAGGATAATGCTGAACGCACTGGCTACTCAGACTACTCTTACTGGAAGTCGACTATTCGAGTATTTATCAGGAACAGAATCGCTCTCGCAGCGCTGATTGTCGTTACGGTTCTGTTGGTCTTCACCTTTGTCCAGCCATTTCTTCCCGGCCAGCGAAATCCGAATCTGATTCACATCAATCCTGAGACGGGACGGCAACTACGAAATGCACCTCCCGGGAGCGAGTTTATTCTAGGAACAAATGCAATCGGGCAGGATCTGTGGGCCCGAATCTGGATGGGTACCCGGACCTCGATGACGATAGGGATCGTCGTTGCGACGATTCGGGTTGTTGCCGGTATACTGGTCGGTGCCGTCTGGGGCTACGTCCGGAAAACAGATCGCATTATGACTGAGATCTATAATGTTCTGGCGAATATACCAACGACTATAGTTATGATTCTGTTCGCGTATATTTTACGGCCGAGCATGCGTACTATGATTATTGCTATGACCGTCCTTGGCTGGTTGCCGATATCCCGTTTCATTCGGAATCAGGTGGTCATTATTCGTGACCGCGAATACAACCTGGCATCCCGATGCCTCGGGACACCAACACGCAGGATCATAGTGCGGAACATTCTTCCGTACCTCGTCTCGGTGATTATGCTTCAGTTCGCGCTCGCAATACCTCTCGTTATTGCCGGTGAGGTATTTTTGAGTTACATAGGCCTCGGCCTACCGCTCAATATCCCGTCACTTGGCAATCTTGTGAACGAAGGCAGACAACTCATGATGATACGCAGCTTACGGCATCAGCTCATTTATCCGTCGGTGATACTTTCTCTAATTACCATTTCGTTTTACGTCATGGGGAATGCATTTGCTGACGCAGCTGACCCACGTACGCACGTGTAGTGCCCGCTGGAAGAAGGTGAAACATGCAAGAACCAATTCTGTGCGTAAAAGACATAGTCATTAAGTTCAGTCTTCGGGGCCGCGTCCTGACGGCTATTCGAGGTGCGTCTCTTGAGCTACACAAAGGAAGGACGCTCGCCATAGTCGGGGAATCAGGCTCCGGGAAGTCAGTCTTTACGAAGTCATTCATTGGAATGCTTGATGAGAACGGCTGGATTGATTCCGGTCAGATTCTATACGGTGGAGATGATCTGGCAACGTTCAAGACCGAAAAACGATGGTTGAGAATACGGGGGCGAAAAATCGCAATGGTGTTTCAGGATCCCATGACGGCCTTGAACCCCCTGCGTACGATAGGGGCCCAGATACAGGAAGTAATTGAGCAGCACGAAACTATATCCAGGCGGGACGCAAAGGCGCGTACACTTTCAGTACTGAACGACGTAGGCATCTCCGAACCGGATCTTCGATACGGACAGTATCCGCACGAGTTTTCCGGTGGTATGCGTCAACGCATTGTTATTGCTATTGCGCTGGCGAGCAATCCGGAAATACTGATCTGCGATGAACCGACGACCGCCCTCGACGTGACCATACAGGCGCAAATCCTCGAACTGATTCGTGCGGTACAGGCCCGGTATAATCTCACAGTGATCTATATTACCCATGACCTTGGTGTAGTCGCGAATGTTGCTGATACGGTTGCAGTTATGTACGCGGGCGATATCGTCGAGTACGGCAATGTGGAGGAGATTTTTTACAATGCGAAACATCCATACACATGGGCGCTTTTGTCGTCCCTTCCACAACTCGGGAAAAAAGGAGAGCCTCTGTATACGATAACGGGAAGCCCTCCCAACCTGTTTATGGATATACAGGGCGATGCGTTTGCATCGCGAAATCCTTTAGCTCTGAATGTTGATTTTGTCGAACGACCTCCGTACTTCAAGATCAGCAAGACACACTACGCGCGAACATGGCTTCTTGACGAACGCGCTCCATCGGTTGACCCGCCGGAGACCATTAAACATTTACTCGCGAAGTACGAGCAGGTACACCATGAACAGTGAAAAGAACGTACTGCTCGAAGTCAGGAATCTTCGAGTTGAGTTTAAGGTCAAAGCAAAACAACCGCTTGTCGCCGTAGATGATGTGAGTTTCGACGTCCTTGAAGGTGAAACCTTCGGTCTCGTCGGAGAGTCAGGATCAGGAAAAACAACAATTGGGCGGACCATTATTCGGATACACGAGGCCACCTCAGGTCAGATACGGTACCGTGGCGAGCAGATTAACGGTTCAATACCGGGTGAACTCGACAGAGATATCACGAAAAAAATCCAGATGATATTTCAGGATCCCATGGCATCCCTGAATGAGCGGGCAAAGATCGACTACATTGTGTCGGAAGGTTTATACAATACGAAGCAGTTTATAAACGAGGAAGACCGCCGGCGCAAAGTCGCCGATGCACTCGTCGAAGTTGGCCTGCTACCGGAGTTTGCCTCACGCTTTCCTCACGAGTTCTCAGGAGGGCAGCGCCAACGCATCGGGGTCGCTCGGGCGCTCGCAATACAGCCTGAGTTTATTATTGCCGACGAACCGATTTCGGCACTGGATGTTTCGATTCGTGCGCAGGTTTTGAACCTGCTGGCAAAGTTACAGAACGAACTTGGGCTCACATACCTGTTTATTGCACACGATCTGTCCGTCGTCAGGTTTATTACCGACCGGGTTGCGGTGATTCATCAGGGAAAAATTGTAGAGCTTGCAGATACTGAGGACCTGTTTGAAAATCCATTGCACCCCTATACACAATCATTGCTTTCTGCGATCCCGCTTCCGGATCCGATTGAAGAAAAAAAGAAGGTTTTGAAAGTCTACGACCCGGGGGTACATGATTACGCGCTCTACAAACCGAAGTGGGTCGAGATTACTCAGGGTCATTTTGTCCTCGGCAGCACTCCGGAGATAGCCGAATACAAGAAGCATGTCTAACCGAGTGCGAAGTAACGGCCTCCTATGCCAAAAATATGGTATAGCAAAGTGCTTGCAATTGCAAGAAATAATGCCGTCAAAAGGAGTACGCGCGTGAGCGTGCGTCTTGAGGGAGTGGAAATCACTTGATTTTGGCCTGAGACCGGGCGAGCAATAATTGGTTCGTCCCACGACGCAAAGAAATCGGCGCCGGGAGGCTTTTCCACGTCAGGTCTTTCCAGCTTCCGTGTCTCTCGAGGTGGAATAAAATTATCCCTTCGCAGATGGGAGAACCATGCAATCGTCAGGCATAAGACGGATAGCAACGGTAGAAACACCGAAAGATAGAAACTGTTTCCAAGCACGGGTACTGCGAGGAACCAGGAAAACGCGGTCAGAGTAAGGGTAGTGAGAAGCGAGTCTCGCAGATCGCGAGACAGTCGAATGAACCAGCGCATGCCCGTGCAGTGTACAGAAAAGCACGTGTGTACTGGAAGAGAGGAATAGGGTGCGTGGATAAGGGACTGCAGGAAGTTCTAACTGCACTGGTACATACAGAGGCGCAACCCGTTCCGTACTGTGCGGTCGGCGTGTACAAGCACGGGCAGATTCTGTACCGTGCGGGTGCGGGACTACGCTTCCCTAATGCCGAAAAGAACCTGGAAAACAGCTTCGGTCCGGAACATCTCGTGCGCGTTGCATCAGTTTCAAAACCCTTTGTGGCTCTTGCGTGTATGCAGGCGGTGCGGCTTGGTCTGCTCGATTTTGATGCCGATGTTTCACGCTACCTGGGCTTTACCCTTCGACACCCGCGGTATCCGAACAACCCCATTACGAGCCGGATGCTTCTTTCACACACCTCGTCGCTTCGTGACGGTAGCGTATACTCAATTCCCTCGGGTCATGACATTCGCAACTTCTTTTTGCCTGGATCGGATTACTGGAAAGGCGGTGAACACTTCGCGAACGTCATTCCCGGATACCGTGAGACTCACTTTACCCCGGGTCGTTTCTTCGAGTACTGCAACCTCGGTTTCGGGGTGATGGGAACAGTACTCGAGCGAGTCACCGGAATGCGATTCGACGTGCTGCTTGAAGAGTGGGTTCTGAAACCGCTTGGCATGACCGGTTCATTCAACCCGGGGCGACTCGATACAGCGACACGGTCGCGTCTGACACCTGCTTATCGAATGGATACTGCCACACGGTCCTGGGTTCCTCAGGTCGATCATGATCCGCTCGCCATTTTGAGTTCAACGCTGCCGGCACATACACCCGGAATCAATGCGACTGTTTTCTCACCCCAGGGAGGTTTGCGGGCCAGCATCGACGATTTGTTGTGTTTTATTGCGTACATGACAGCAAAAGAACACGCCGACGTTCGAAATATGCTCATGACACCTCAATGGACATTTGACCCTGCAAGATGCGAGGGAAAACCGAATGGCCGCCTTTACAACGGAATCAGCAGATTGAGTGGTCTTGGTCTGTTCAGAACCACTGATAGCTTTGACACCTTTGGAGGAAACCGAATCGGGCCGAAATCCGGTGGACCGAGGCTGTGGGGTCACTATGGTGATGCATACGGGGTTCTGTCCGGCGTGCTTTTTGATCCGCGTACCCGGTACGGCTTTTGCTATGTTATCGGAGGCAGTTCTGCTGATCCGGACACATATACCGGATCTCACTCTTCGTTTTCGCGGTGGGAAGAGCAGATTCAGGACGCGATTATTGCCGCTTTCCCCCCGGAATAGTCTACTGAATTAGGTGGGATACGCTTCGGATGTACGACGTAACATAATCCACCCGATGCTCGAAGCCAGCAGCGCTCGAGCTCATGCCGGTCGTAGGTTCTTCGAACGGAATCGTCGGAAGGAGACGCAGGCTCGTTCATGACGGCATTCCCGTCTTCATCGAAACCTACGAGTACCGTGAGGTGCCCGTTGCTCCGGGTAACCGGCGCGTTTGTAATGACCGGACCCGTTTCATTGTTCCACGCAACGCTCAGAACAAGTGGTATCCCTGCGCGTATCCATGGTTCGAGCGATTTCAAGTCGGGAAAACGGACCAGGCCTGCGGTGAACCCGAGTTCTCCTGCCCACGCGACGTTAAACGCCCAATTTCCGTGACCCGAATAGACCGGATCATACACACCGGTCCGTGTTTCATGTATGCATTCGGCGCAGCCGCGTCCGGTTTTGTTCCAGTACTCCATGACCATGGCAAGCGACGTCGGACTGCACCAGGTATTACCTCCGTCCGGATAGACCATTTGTGAGCACGTTGGTACATCGTCAACGATACAGGCTTCTGCCGAAAGCGGCTCGGTGTTCATCCGAGTTGTCTCGAAAGCTATCGATTTCAGATCTGACCAGGTGGCTGAAACCCCCAAAACTGAAATTTCCCCTTTCAGTGCCACGCGTATCCGAAAGGCTGAAAACGCTTCGGTGCACACAACCGTATCAGTGAGGACACGGGACTGCTGGTTTGTTTGATTAGCACGCGAACCACGACTCACCGCAGGGTCTGTGCTCCAGCGTCCGAAAGACAACCAGTCCGAGACTCGAGTGTCGTCGAATCTGAGCTGTGCAAAGACCTCAACTGCTCCACCAGAGCTGCTGCTGCTGTTCCACGAAACGACCAGTTCGTGAGGTGAAAAGTCCGGGCGCAACCAGGGGCTTATCGCGTCTCCGGAGTCGCCGGCTTTCGAATGAATCGAAGTGTTTGAAACGGAAATCTCGGCGGTTCCGTCCCAGGTAGAGAACTGTGTTTCTTCACTCGGACACCACCATGCACCACACCTGTATGTACGCATGCTCAGTCAGCTCCCTCGGGCGCACTATTGCCATACATGCGATCCAGGATGCGGTGAGCACGTGCAATCATGTCTTCAATGTCGTTGTGGGTCACGTCGAGCGGCGGGCGGAGTCGGATGGTTCCGGGGCCCGCTCCGAGCATAAGAAGGGCTTCGTCTTCGAGGGCACGGTCAATGAATACACCGCTGTCGGAAGGAGTCCGGAACGAAAAACCCTGGTACAGGCCCAGCCCACGCACGTTTTCGATCTTCCCGGGCCAGCGAGTCTCGAGACTCTTGAGACCCGAGACAAGTACCCCGGTTTTTTCCGGCACCTGCTCGAGAAGCTGTTCGTCTCTCACAATATTCCATTCTTCGACAAACCGGACCATGTCCGAGAGCGTACCGCCCCAGGTTGAGTCGAGCACACCAACATCGTCCATGGGCTCCACCATAAAAACGACTCCATTACCAAATTTCTTTGCAGACGCAACTGCCTGCGGCGGATACGGAATATCGTACAGATCAATGGAAAACACGGACCCGCACTGGCCGCCCGCAGTCTGTACCTCATCGAGTCCCCAGTTTATGTCGTAGGTATGGCACAGTTCGCTCAAGCGGGTAAAAAACCTGGGTGCCGCGATGCGGTGCCCTCCGGCACCCTGAATGGGTTCGAGAATAACGCCCGCGATTTCGTGGCCGTAGGTCTGAAACAGCTGTTCGATGGTTGCGAGGCAGCTATCAAGCTCGCGATCATTATCGGAATCGGACCGGGAATTATTCCACGCGGGAAACGGAACCTTGAGGTTCCCGGGAACGAAGCCTTCGTAGTTTCTCGTAATCACCGGGTCGTGGTCGAGTCGCGTAATGTTCAGGGCAAACACGGTTCTGCCGTGGAAGGCCTGGTCGAAGTATAGAAAGCGGCTGACCGGCACATTGATGCCTTTTGCCCGGGAGGTCCGCTGGTGGCGGTTTATGAAATATTTCATCATGTTTTCGACTGCCTCGGCACCGGAATTGACCGCGTATACTTCGAGACGTTCATTATGCATGCACCGCGGAGCAATCGATTTTACTGTTCGGTAGTATTCGAGGCACTCTGGAGTCAGAAAATCAGGGTTCGGGAGTTTTGTTGCGGACGCGTATGCGAGTCGCGTAAGGTACTCTTCTGTGAACAGCTTCGGATGGTTATACCCGATCAGTTTTGACCCGTAGAGGCCGCCCCAGTCCGTAATAAGATCACCATCTATGGTCGCTATCTGCATGCCTGAACAGCGCCGCAGATCGACGACAAAGGGGTAGGGATCCACAACAACGTGAGAAAGAAGTTCCTGAATGAGAACACTGCTTTTCTGGCCGGGAAACGACATGGCTCAGTATAGTACGTCCTGATATTTTCGCCTATTCCGGAGCAGCCTCCGAGAAACGCGGCAGGTCATTTACCCCCAGCCCGGAGATACCCCTGTACCGGGCCCGCCGTGCGGGTGTTCGTTTCCTATGCGCATCGCCGCGAGCTTGCCGCTTATCATGCTCATGGTGGTACCGGTGCCGGGAACGGTGTAGTGGCCGGCGTAGTAGAGGTTTGCGAGCTTCTTCGATCGGTTCATAGGACGGAACCACGCAGTCTGAAACAGTGTCTGCCCGAGGCCGAATGCCGTTCCCTCGTAGGCGTTGTAATCCGCCTTGAACTCGCGTATCGACATGGTCTCTCTGAAGACGATTGCGTCGCGCAGGTTCTCGCCAGTCAGCTTTTCCATGCGGTCGAGGACGATGTTGAAGTAGTGTTCGCGCAGTTCATCCGCATCGTCGAGGCCGAGCGCGCAGGGAATAAGTATAAACATCGCCTCGTGTCCCTCAGGAGCGCAGCCCGGGTCGGTAATCGACGGGATATGTATGTAGAAGAGCGGATCGGCCGGCCAGCGCCTGTTGCCGTACACCGCGTCAAAGTGATCGTTCCAGTCGGTGTCAAAAAAGAAGGTGTGGTGTGCAAGCGACGGCAGCTTGCGGTTAAAGCCGACGTAGTAGTTCAGTACCGCCGGAGCGAAGGTCTTGTTGTCCCACTTCTCAAGCGGTAGTGAGCGACTGCCTGCGTCGAGCAGCTGGTCCTCGACGTAGGGGTAGTCCGCGTTTGCGACAAGCGCATCAACCGGTATGTCGGTTTCCTCACCGTCGAGTCGGACTGTTATACCGACGGCCCGGCCCGCCGAGCTTCGAATACCGGTAACCTCGGCGTTGAAAACGAACTTCGCACCATGGCTCTCGGCAACCTTCTGCATCGATTTGACTACCTTCCCGAACCCTCCTTCCGGGTACCAGGTCCCAAGGCCAAAATCAATGTAGTTCATGAGTGTATACACGGCTGGTGTTTTACCGGCAAAACTGCCGAGGAATACCACGGGAAACTCGAGAATCTTCTTGAGATATGGGTGCGTAAAGTATCGTTCGATGAGGCCACGGTAGGTGGTAAACAGGTTCAGCTGCCGCATGTTCTTCAGCACCGAGCGATTCAGCATATTGAGCAGCGAGTTGAAGTTGCGGTAAATAAAGCCCGACATCGCGAAGTCATACTTTCGCTTTGCCTGATCGATAAAAGCCTCGAGCTTCTTGCCTGCGCCCTTCTCGTAGGATTCAAACAATGCCTTGGCGCCTTCAAAGTCGGCAGGTACCGTCACTTCGTTGCGCTGTTCCTGCGGCAGGCTGTCGCCGAAATAGACCTTGTAACTCGGGTCAACACGGTGAATCTCGTAATAATCCTCGCGCTTCGCACCCATATCGGTAAACCAGCGGTCGTGTTCCGCGGGCATCCAGTACCAGCTCGGGCCCATGTCGAAGCGGAATCCATCGCGGTCAAGCACCCGCGCACGGCCGCCAACCCAGCCGTTCTTCTCGTACACGGTTACCGCATACCCGGCCTGCGCGAGATAAGCCGCGGCGGAAATACCACCGAATCCGGCTCCGATTACGACGACTTGCGTACCTGACGATTGCTTCGGCGAATGAGCGAGCTGTGACACAGTGTGCGTCTCCTTACGTTCTCGGGTATAATGACGAATAGTACGCCTTGACGAAGGCAGGGTCAATTTTGCCGGCCCGTTCCGGCAGGGAGATAATGTATGGTTCCCAGACGCAGCGCGGAAATGAGTCGGGCGTCAGCCGGCGATCCCATGGCCGAGCTCGTGCGAGCGGGTTCGGCGCTGACTCGCGCGACGAGCCTCTCGGCACTTTTTGCGTCGCTGGTCGACCAGTCGGTGGACTTCTCCGGCTCGGAAATCGGTGCTATGTATCTATTTTCCGATCCGGATGCCGCCTCCGGCCAGCTGAGGCTCGCGTATCGTCGGGGCCGTTACGAGATCCCGCGCAGTATCTCATCGACGCTGGAGAGCATTTCCTTTGTGACTGAGTTCAGCGATGTCCTCGTACTTCACGACCGCGGGCAGGAGTTCTTCGGCGATGCGTTTCTCCACGAACGCATGCACAGCGCGCTGGTAGCGCCGCTCGCGACTGCCGGAAGGACACTCGGGATCATGATCCTGAACGCGCTTGCCCCGGATACCTATGGGGACTCACGACTTCGCTTCACCGAGTCGTACGTCCCCTTTGCCGCCGGCATTCTTGACAATACCCGCCTGCTCGATGAGTTGCGGGAAAAACTTCGCGAGATTGAAGCGCTTGAGCGTTACCAGGAAAGCATCTTCTCATCTATGACCAATCTGCTCGTGACTACCGATAGAAACGGGGAGCTGCACTATTTTAACCGTGCGGCCCGGGAGCGACTCGGCCTCGGTGACGATTAAATCGGAAAGTCCTTCGAAAGCGTTTTTTCCAGCATGGTGGATCGGAACATCGTAAAGGCGGTACTCCGGTCGAAAAATACGGGGGACGAACAGCTCGGTATCGAAGGGTTGATCGCTGCGCCCGATCGCGAGCTCGACTTCGCCCTGAACATATCGCCTCTGCGGGGCAAGCGCGGCGCACACGAGGGAACGACCCTGCTTTTCACCGATCAGACTGCCGAGCGTGAGCTCAAGGGACAGGTGGATGTGGTGAAAGAAGAACGGCGCATGGTAAAGGATATGTTTGCCCGCTATCTCTCGCAGGACCTCGTTGAAACGCTCATGGAACATCCAAACAGTGTTCGTCTCGGTGGAGACAAGAAGCTCGCGACGGTGTTTTTCGCCGACATTCGCGGATACACAAGCTTCTCAGAGGGAAACGAGCCGGAGCACATTATCGAAGTCCTCAACGCCTACTTCTCCGAAGCGGTAGAGCGCATAATCAGCAACAGCGGGTTTATCGACAAGTTCATAGGGGATGCCATTATGGCCGTCTGGGGTGTTCCTCTTCAGTCCGAAGAGCAGGATGCGATCAACGCGGTCACCTGCGCACTCGAAATACAGGCCAAAATCAGTGCTCCCGACCGGAAGTTTTTTATCGGAGACGCGGCGAAACTTCAGGTTGGAATCGGCCTGCATACCGGACCGCTGGTTGCCGGCAATCTCGGCAGCACGCAGCGCATGGACTACTCGGTTATCGGTGACAGTGTGAACATAGCCGCCCGCCTCGAAAGCATCGCCGGCGGAGGCGAGGTAATCGTCACCCAGCATACACGCGACATGATCGGTGAGCGGTTTCGGGTCGACGAGCTCGAACCGGTTCTGGTGAAAGGGAAGGTGGAACCCATTCCAATCTTTCGCGTCGTTGAGATGGTTGGATGATTTCCGGCATGGAGCCGGGAACGAACAGGCGAAGGAGTAGCAGATGAACGTAACTGATCTTGTCCCGCAGGGGATTCCGCCACAATGGTTTTTTGGTGCCGCCGGTATAGCTCTCGTATTGATCATTGGACTCGCGTGGCTCGCAGTGTTGAAGCGGACGTTTCAAAAGCGGCTTGAAGCTGTCGCCGAGGCGCCGGAACGGGCGCGAGAACTCATACACAAGAAGTACGGGAGTACATCCATCGCCCTGCGTTCGGGAGTCATAGAGAAGGTCGCGCGGACCCATGGTGCCTCCATCGTCTCTCTTTCGGGTGCTGACAGAATCTGGATTCGACGAGCGAGAACCCGAGCCCGACAGCGCGATCTTCGGCGAGTCCTGGAGTTCCTGCCCGATACCGGGCTGTTCGCGTGTTTTTCCGCTTCTTTGAGAAAACGCCGCGCAGCATCCATCCTCATCGACTGGCTTGAACGAAGCGACGATCTGTTCGCCCTCCAACGCATCGCCCTTTCCGGCCCGGGCGAGAAATTCGACGGCACAGCCGCACTTGAACTTCTCGACGACAGGCTCGACCGTATCCGGGAGATGACCGGTGATCCGCAGTGGCCACCGCGATTCTTTGCGGTGAACATCATGCTGCACAGCGACGACGAGCGATCGGTCCGCGGCGTATGGAGCGCATTCGACGACACGAACCGCTTTATCCGGGAAATGGTCGCTCGCGACATTCAGACCGACGACGCGGATGAACTGTACGGCCGACTGTTCGACCTGTATCTCCATGATCCCGTGTTCGAAGTCCGCCGTGCGGCACGACGACGTCTCGATTCGCAGTTTGCAGATCGCTACAGGGTAGACCGGGACAATCTGTCCGAGACCGAAGCGCTTCATATTATGGGTCTACTCGAGCAGGACTCGAGCGAAGACGAAGCGCTCGCGATGACATATCTTTCAGACGAAAACCTCGAACTCGCGCTGCCCGCAGCGCGTTACCTGCAGAAGGCGGGTGTGCTCGCACGACTGTTTCGGAATGCTACGTTTTCGGATCCCGAGGACTTCGAGCGTATCCGTCGTCTGCTGACTACGGCTGCATCGGTCCATGTCACCGGTTTCCTTTCGGAATTGCACCACACCGCCAGACCGGCGCCGCTTATGCTCGCCGCCAGAATACTCGAACGGGCAGGCGACAGCAGCCTCATCGCCGTACTCGCCAGAAGCGTTTTCTCTCTCCCCTTCGACGAGTCCCGACAGGACGATGTGTATGCGGCGACCCTTACCACGATAGCAGCCCGGGGAACGGAAAGCGCGTTCGAGCTTCTGCGTCAGGAGCTTCGGGTCCATCGCTATCAGCCGGATGTTGCCGGGCAGCTGCTCGAAGCCGTACCACCGCGCGCGCAGCCCATCGTCATGGATACCGCGCTATCCCTGCTGCGCGATCCGGAGTTTCTGTGCCGCGATGCGCTACACGCACTTTTTGCGCGTTTTGAGAATGTTGATTTTCTCCCCGCACTGCTCGACATTCTGCAGGGCGGTTCTGACGCGGATAGTCGTCCCGCGCGGGTGTCCGCAGTGAAAATCCTGACACGAGCAGGTCTGCCATACGCCAGACAATACCTGCTCGAAAGCCTCTCCACTATTCCACCGGACGAAGCCCGTGAACTTGCAGCGCTGTACGCTGAAAGCGCCGGGGACGACTTCGCCAAACGGGCGTGGGAAATCATCAACGGTCGGGACGGTGATACGCGGGCAGCGCTCATTGCGGTACTGCCAGCTGTACAGGATAAGTCCTTCCTCAAACCGATACGCGAGGCTGTTCAGGACGCGGACCCCAGGGTTAGAACTGCTGCAATCTGGGCTTTACTCGAGTTCGGCGACAGCAAGTCGTTCAACCAGGCCGTTGACCGATTGCGCGATCCGGTTGAACGCGTTCGCATAGAAGCGGCCACTGCGCTCGGTGCTCACGGTACTGCGGCAACTCTGCAGGAGGTAAAGAAGGTCCTTGAAGACGAGCAGGAAGTTGATGACGTAAAACGCTCGGCGATCGCCGGTCTTGCCCGTTCAGAGCAGAAACAGTCGATCGCAATTCTGACCGATCTCCTGGAGCGGGATGATCACTGGGACGACGTCGCGATTGAAGCGCTGGCGCACAAGCGCACGACGAAACACGTCGGAGAACTCGTGCAGCAACTGAAGGATGGCTCGCCACGGCTGCGGGAGAAACTTATGCGTTCGTTCCGGCTCATGGGTACTGACGGGGAGCAGGCAATGCTCGAACTCCTCGAGCAGGATATTCCCGCTCTTCGTCCGCACGTAACGGAAATCCTCGAACAGACCGGTTTTGTCGAAGAGACCGTGCGTAAAATGGCACATCGTGATTCGGTGGTACGTCGCGAAGCGGCTGAAGCACTGTCCGCGATCGCAACCCTTGCAGCATTCCGCGGTATAGTTCTCGCTGCCCGTGATCCGGACCCCGAAGTACGGGTGCGCGTAACGCGTGCGCTCGAGAAACTCGACACCGAGGAAGGGAAGAGTGTTCTCAATCAGCTCGAAAACGACCCCGAACGCCGCGTTCGCAAGTTTACCCTGTGGGCACTGCAGCGCTACCGGGCCAGGGAGCTTTAGAAAGACAGCTC